>CALDUQ010000070.1 GCA_937924845.1 uncultured Flavobacteriaceae bacterium | reverse complement strand
CTACATCTACTTTATAAGCCATCTCCCTCATTAATAAGTCTTCTTTTTCTCTGTGGTATTTTAGTAATTCAGCTAAAGTCATTTTGTCTTGCTTTAAATATTCTTGACATTATTAGTCAAATATAGGTAAAATTTTAAATGCAGAATTTTTTTCTATAAAATTTTTTAGTGCTTTAATAATGAGAGTTTTCAGCACCTCATACAACACCCCCACCCATGTTTGGTAGGTTCAACTCCCCCTGCCACTTTGTTAATCAAACATTTTTTTCAGGGTCAAATAAATTTTCAAGGTGATAGCTGATAGAATTTGAAACAGAAAAATGAAAACTGGGAGTATTCATTCAACTCAAAAAATTTAAAAACAATGGTAAGAATTATTAATTTCAAAGAGAGACAAAAAGAAGATGGTACTACATTCTTTGTTCTGGAAATTCAAGGAGGTATAGAAATGATTAGGTCTAAAAGCACTGGTAACTTCTATGCTACAGCAAAGAAAGCATATTTGCCTTCAACCTTTGATGAGCAAACTTGTACTGCTTTAATTGGTACAGAAATGCAAGGTAGCATCATTAAAGAAGAATGTGAGCCTTATGATTATGTAGTAAAAGAGACTGGAGAAGAAATTACTATGCATCACAGATGGGTTTATGTTCAAGAAGATATGCCAGCACCTGTAATAGAAAATACTATTTCAGAATCTGAACCTCTACAACCCAATGTAGAGAAATTTAGTCAAAATGGTGTATTAGAATACGCTTAAATTTTTAATCAATATTAAAGGCATTGCTATACAGTGATGCCTTTTGTTTTAAATCTTCAACATATGAAAGTAGCAGAAATTAAAGTGTCTTATTTGCCTAATAAAATAGATAAAATCAAAATATGTGAAAGTTCACAGCTTTATCAATTGGCTTTAAGTCATTGGAATTTGAAAACCATTGAAATGCAAGAAGAAGTAAAAGTAGTTTTTCTAAATAGAGCTAATGAAGTTTTAGGCATCTATGAATTGGCTAAAGGAGGATTATCTTCTTCTTATGTTGACATTAAATTACTATTAAGCATAGCTTTAAAGAGCTTGGCTTTCTGTATTGTTTTAATCCATAACCATCCAAGTGGAAACCTTAAACCAAGTAAAGCTGATATTGAATTAACGAATAAAATTAAAGAAGCCTGTAATTATTTACAAATTGTATTCTTGGAACATTTAATTATTTCAAAAGAGGATTATTATAGTTTTTCTAATGATGGGAAACTTTAAAAAGCACCTGTAATAAATAGATACTATTCTTGATAAGAATATATTCTAATACAGGTATCTTGAATAATAAAAAATCCATTTTTTACTGCAAAACCATATATAGATTTACAGTAGATTTAGGATTTTTTATTAAAAGTGTGAATATGTAACCTTGTTTAAATAGCTACTATTTAGTAATTAATTAAAAATTTAAAAGAAATTAAGATAGGTATTAATAGCCTTTTTAACTATAGGTCTTTAACTAAATTTTCAAGAGAAGTTTCCAAATTATCAGCAATCTTTTTAAGCGTGTATAAAGTAGGATTTGTTTTTCCAGCTTCCAATCTTGCCATATTAGATTTTTCAAAATTACAAGCAGCAGCTAAATCTTGTTGAGGGATTTTTTTATTTTCTCTCAGAGACTTTATTCGCTTTCCTATTGCTTTTTGTAACTCTTCTTTATTTGACATAATGATTATTTAGTTATCGTAAATGATAAACAAAATTGTCAAAAATGATAACTGAATTGGTTATCATATATGATAAAATATTAAATTTGTTGATTATGATAGAACTTTTTTTATACATAGAGCCACAAGAACTTATGGCAGATTATGAGATAGGCAAGGCAGTTAGATGGCTTTTCTATATTGGTTGTATTTATTTCTTTATTAAAATATTAAACAGTAGTAAAAAAGAACGTAATCAAATAAAACCTAATAAGTCAAATAATAATCTAAGTAGTAAAAGTATTATTGAAAATGATTTTGATTTCACACCAAAATTAACTCTTGAAGAAATAGAAAAAGCAAATAGAGAAAGTATTGGCATTCCAAGTTTAGATGAAGTTATTTGGGATAGGTTAGAAACAGCCTTAAAATATAAATGGTGTGTTGAAGCTCAAGTTTTGTCAGTTGACACAAAGTATCTAAAACTAATATTATTAATTCCTGATGATTTAGCTCTGCCTTTTAAAGAGAAAATGAAGTCCTATAAAAAAGGGATATTACCAATAACAGCTTATTCAGAAAAAAAATCATTTGATGAGATTGATGAAGCTAACCTATTGGGAAATAACATCAATGTTCAAATTTCTTCAATTGATAGAAATAAAGAAGAAATTATTTTAAAACCATATAAAAGAAATTAAAATGAAACATATTTTTTTAACATTAATAGCGATTTTATCATTTACAGCTTGTTCAAGTGATGATGAAACAAATACACAACCTGCCAAATCAACTTATGAAATAGATGTAGATATTAGATTTGAGCAATCTGGTTACACATTAGATTTAAGCTATATCAACGATGGTAATCAAGATAAAATTAGGTTTGAAAATGGAAATGAAAAGAGAATAACTGATACTAACATTAAAGATGCCGAAAGAATTATAGGTATTTACCTAAATACTTTCAGAACTATTCCAACAAATTCAATTCGAGTAATAATTAGAAATCTTGATAATAATGAGATTGTGCTAAATGAAAACATAACTACACCTATTAAATTTGGTGGAGATGAATATTTGTATTTATACTATAGTATTCAAAATAATGAAGTAAAAGCTCTATTCACAGAAATTTCTAATTTTGAATAAATTATGAGAGAAATTATATTAAAGAGCCATCTTATCAGGTGGCTTTTTTCAATTATAGGTATTCCCATGGGGGAAAAACAGCTTTTAAGAGAGTTGAAATTTATTATTGGAGAGCAATATGATAATTACGAATTTAACCTTGAAGATAAAGGAAGTAAAACCATAAATAAATTAACTTATGAAATGTACCTATATCAAAAAGATAATTTTAAGGAGTTATTTGATTTACCTATTTCAAGAGGAATTTTACTTTTATTTAATGCAGATGTTTTAGCTTCTGTTTATTATAGATTTAAAGGAAATCATTTTGAATATTTACTCAAAGCGATAAACAGTTATTTGCCAAGGAGTCAAAAGATGATAATTGACCCTTTTGTAAAATATAGAGCAACTACTATCCTATCTAATGATATTAAATTAGTGTTATTAGTAAAAGAAGATGGAAATACAGGTTTGTGTTTGAAGGAAAATAAATATTATTGAAAATATTCTGGGTCAAACATAGGTCAAACATAGGTCAAACATTTTGTCAAAAAAAGGAAATAAAATGCAAACAAAAGAAAAACAAAACTTCACTAAATAACTGAATATCAAACAAAAGAAAACAAAGTAGTATTAAATGAAAAATAACTAATAGTGTCTCATAATCAGGGGGTCCATGGTTCGAGCCCATGTGGGACCACTTTAATCCTCGTAATCTATTGATTATGAGGATTTTTTATTTTATAGGGGTTGGTTAGAGGGCTGTAATTTTAACTTTTTAAACTATTATTAGATTCAAACAGGTAATAAAGATTACCTGTTTGAATCTAATAATAGTTACTAATCAAACTAATGCTTTCGAGTTATTTGAAAATTAATTTCTTTTAAAAGCCTTTATATAATTCCCTTGAACCTTTCAATTCATATATTTTTTATTTAAGATAAAAGCTTCTCCCACATTTTCAACTGTTACATATTTAAGAGGTAAGCAAAAATGAGTGGTGCTACAATAGTGGCATCACTTTCTATGATAAATTTTGGGGTATCTATATCTAATTTCCCCCAAGTGATTTTTTCGTTAGGTACTGCTCCAGAATACGAACCATAACTTGTAGTACTATCGCTTATTTGACAGAAGTAACTCCAAAACGGTGTATCTTCTCGTTCCATATCTTGGTATAGCATTGGTACTACGCAAATTGGGAAATCGCCAGCAATACCACCGCCGATTTGAAAGAAACCGATACCATTTTTAGAATTTTTAGTGTACCAATCGGCAAGGAAAGTCATATATTCAATACCCGATTTCATCGTACTGGCTTTGAGTTCGTCTTTAAGTACATAAGAAGCAAAGATGTTACCCATAGTACTATCTTCCCAACCAGGCACTACCATTGGTAAGTTTTTTTCTGCCGCAGCATACATCCACGAATTTTTAAGGTCTATTTCGTAATATTCTTCTAAAACTCCTGATAGCAACAATTTGTACATAAATTCGTGTGGAAAATAGCGTTCGCCTTCCTCTTCGGCTTCTTTCCAAATTTTGAAAATATGTTTTTGTAAACGCCTAAAGGCTTCTTCTTCGGGAATGCATGTGTCTGTAACTCGGTTAAGCCCTTTTAAGAGTAAATCCCACTCATCTTGAGGCGTTAAATCTCGATAGTTAGGCACTCGCTTGTAGTGGCTGTGTGCAACTAAATTCATAATGTCTTCTTCAAGATTTGCGCCTGTACAGGATATAATATGCACTTTATCTTGGCGAATTATTTCAGCAAAAGTTTTACCTATTTCAGCTGTACTCATAGCACCTGCCAACGATACTAACATTTTTGAGCCATTGGCTAATTGGTTTTTATATTCCTTTGCAGCATCTACTAAACTGGCAGCGTTGAAGTGTAAAAAGTGGTTTTCTAAAAATTGAGATATAGTGTTCATTTTAGAGTATTTCGTTTAATAAATTTTCATCGTCATTGAGACTTTTAAATAATTTTCGCTTTAATGTACCTTTAGAACTGATTAGTGTCTGGCTCATTTTGTCAATAGCTATGGTAGATAATAAGGATTGAATGTAGGCATCAATCAAATCATCAATACCGATACCCAATGTGTTAAAATCTTTGGTATCCATTAACACCAAACGGCTCGTATCGCTTTTCCAATTATTGTTATCATCTTTATAAGACAGGTTTGTGCCTAAAATCTGCCAACTTTCTACAATATCTTCAATATTATTGGGTAACGGTTTCTTAGCACGTCGGGCATAGGTGCATAAAGGTTTTAATCCGTCTTCGGTAGCATTAATCATCATTCGAATATCACAGACATAGGTTTCGTTACGATTGTTTGGAATTGTACCAACGTGGTAAAGTTTGGTATTTTTAAAAACACTACTCCATTCTGAATTTCCTATGAGACTTTGAACAATGAACAAATCATAATCGAACTCAATCGCCATAAAAAGGTCTAAATCCTTTTGAGTCACGATGGTATAAACGCCTTGTCCTGCATTGGAATACGGCACTTTAATTACGGCACGACCGCCCATTTGTTTTAGCCAAAGTGGAATTTCATTTTTACGCACTTCCCAAATGGTATTAGGAATATTAATTTTTAAACCAAACTCATTGAGTTCAGCATTAAAAATATCATAGGCTTTGGCAGCAACTAATTTGTTTCTTCCACCCGAAATACAACTAATAATGGGGTTCATTATTTTTGTTTTTGACAGAATAGGCAATCTGTTCCAAGGCTTTTGAGTGAGGTATCTAAAACAAGCTCTTACTTTTAACCATTCATCATTTGAGCGGATGTGCATTATATCATCTTCAAATTTAACGGCAGGATTAGTGTCATCATTCTTAAATGGTACTAAATGCACTTCTTCATTCATTACATCGGCAATAGCGGCAGCATAGCCCGAGGCTTCCATTTCGTTTTTATCGTACACTACCGCTAATACACCTTTGATGCGTGTATTTTTTATCTTGCTTTTGAATGTAGATTTTATAAGTTGATGATAAGTAGTATCCTGACTATAATCTTGCAATAAAGGCATAGATTTTTGACCTGACGGACAAGAATTGTTTTCTATCACCACCATTTGGCGTTTGCCCGAATTGGATGTTACATTAATTAAATCTGCGCCACCCCAAACAAAATATTTGCATTTATAGGCTAACATTTCGTTGAGTTTATCTTTATCCGCATTAGGGTTTAAATGGCAATAGCGTGTGGCTATCTGCTCTGATGTCATATTTAAAAAATGCTTTACAATAGGATGTATAGTTGCATTTAATACTTTTTCGTACCAATGATTTTGACGTTCAAATTGGTTAGGTTTGTAAATATTGTTTTCCATTATTTTTATTGTTTTTTGATGATGCCTAAATGTACTATTCTACCCCCTGTCATATTCACAGGATTAGTGCTTTTGCCAATAATAATGCCTTTTTCGGGCGCAATATATTCCTCGATAATATCTCCAAAAGAATTTTTTAAAACGGCTAGTAGTTCTCCTTTATTTACAATTTGGGTTAATCCTACTTTTACGTCTAAAAAGCCACCTTTATCGGTGTAAACCCAATAGGATTTTCTACATAAAACAGGTGTTTCAAAAGATGTAAAATCTTTGTTTTCATATATATTTAAAGTGTTGAGTAGGTTCAGCAATCCATTAACACCGCGAGATATCATTTTAGGTTGATAGACTTGTGGGTTTCCATATTCTAATGTTATTGCAGGGATACATTGTTTCATCGCTTCGGCGCGCATTGTATGAGTTTTAAAAATGGGATTTTTACCTTTATTATGCAGTATGATGTCAGCATCAATAGCATATGCCATTGTCGTAATAATTTCATTGCTTAGATCGGCTCTGGTGTATAGTGAATTTACTCTACCAAAACTGGCTGTATGCATATCTACTAAATAGTCTAATTTTTTTAGAATTTTTTGATTGATATTCCATACATATTGTTCACTTCTATTCCCTTTAGGATTGCCAGGAAAATTACGGTTTAGGTCTTTTTGATCTACAAATCGTCTTTTATGATCTAGAATACTAACTGTATTAATGCCTGGAACTGCTATAATTGTACCGTTTAATTTGTTAATGTCAATTTTATTAACCAATTCTTGTATTATAGGAATTCCATTTAATTCGTTACCGTGCAATGCAGCCGTTAGGCCGATTACAGGCGCATTAGGTTTACCTCTTAAGACAATTACAGGTACGGTATAGGCTTTAGAAAACCCATCTTCTGTGAGTTGTAACCAAAAACGAGATGAACTATTTGCAGGAATAGCATCTACATCTAATTCAGAAACAAATTGTGTTGATTTCATCATCATAAAAAATATATTGTATTACTAAAATAGTTCATCTTCACTTTAAAATAGCATTTAATTATTGGTTAACTTAATGATATTTAGTAACTTGTAAGTGGTTACCTCTTCGTCATCTTCTTCAATAGTGTCTTCACTATATGTAATGGTAAATTCTTCGCCATTAAATGTGTCTGATTTTAAATCGTACTTTTTTAATAATTCTGCTGAAATGTTTTCAAACTCGATAGTATCTCCAAAATCATCTTCATCGTCTGTAATTGTGGTAAAGGAATATAAACCGTCATAGTAACCATCGTATGTAACATCTACGGTAATTTTATCTTGAATAATCGCATTGGTACTTAAAAAAAGTGTTATAAATGCTATAAGTATTGTTTTCATTTTTAATCTTTTATTGAATATTAATTTTCTGTTTGTTTTCGGAAGTTTGCCACATCAAGTCCGATGCTTTTAGTAACAACTTTCATAAGCCATTAACTGTGGAAAAGTGCGATTAGTTTTGTTTCATACATAAAGGGTTAAACTAATTTTTCAATAACAACTTGTACCACTTCAAAAAGGATAAGAATAATGATAATCCACTCTAACATACTGCTATATCTGTGATGCAAAATATCGCTGAATAAATCTAAATTTTCTTTTATAGTGTTTAAACTGTTATTGATACCTTGATGACGTTTTACAATATCCAATTCATCTTTTAACTTATAGTCTAATTGGGATAATTCCTTACTGCTCCATGCCAAATCGGGTGTGTCAAAAACAAATAGGTTTTCGGTAATGCTGTTTTTTAAATTGAGTGTTTTGCCAATAAACTTTCGCATATTGATTTTAGAGAGTTTAAAACGTCCTTTTTGTTCTAATTGTTTGGTGTAAACTAATGTTTCGTTATATAACAACGAGGTTTTATTAACATAATTCATTAATGCTACGGATTGTGCCAAATTGAGCATTATGATATGAGCAACGTCTGTATTTAATTCGGGTACTTGTATGGTGTCAAAATCTATATCAATAGTATGTGAAATGCTAATGGTGTAGGATTCGTTAGGCAGTTGCGAAATTTTTAAGCCTTTTTCAATTTTGTTAATGCAGGTTAGTACGTCAATTTCATCAAAATTGATAAATACCACACTACCATAATCTTTTACATAAAAATACGATTGAGCTCTAACTTGGTACAACAAAAAAGAATGCTCACGCTTTACAAGGTTGTAATGGGTAAAATGCTCACGTACCTTGTTTAAGTTGAGTTGTCGCTCTATGTGATATGCCTTTAATCTTACATTCATTGGTTAATAGTCATTGTTATTAAAATCTCTAAATTTTGATAGTTTGTTAGAAGGCGAATTTATATCTTCATCATAATCATCACCGGAGTTTTCGATTCCATCTACGTTATTGAATTTATAACTCAAAAGTTTGTAATACAATTTGGCTGCTAAAAAATCGGGTGCTTTGTTTATAGGATTAGGGCAGAGTTCTACGATATCAAAACCGACTACATTTTTTTCTTCAAACACTCGTTTTAAAAATTCTAATGTTTCATTCCATAGTAAACCGCCAGGTTCTGGTGTGCCTGTGCTTGGCATTATAGATGGGTCAAACACATCTAAATCTAATGTAACAAACACATTATTAGTCATTTGGTTTATAGCGTTGTCCATCCAATAATCGTCATACGCCATTTCGTGAGCAAAATAAACTCTGTCTGTGTCAATTACCGTTTTTTCAGAAACATCCATAGAGCGAATACCCACTTGAATTAAATTGGTTTCTTGGCTGGCTTCATAAACCGCACAAGCGTGGTTGCAAGATGAGCCTTCGTAGGATTTTCGTAAATCGGCGTGCGCATCTAAATGTAAAACCGTAAGGTTGTTAAAGCGTTCGTTAAAGGCTCTGATTGTACCAATAGAAATAGAATGCTCACCACCAAATATGGTCACAAACTTATTACGGTTAAGGTGCTTTTTAACGATTTGATGCACGGCTTCTACCATTGCTTCTGGCGAACTATTTTCGGTAACAGGTTCGGGCATATAAATGCCTTGTTTATATACTTCGCTGTCGGTTTCAATATCGTAGAGTTCCATGTTTTCTGACGCTTCCAAAAAGGCCTCAAAACCTTTATCTGCACCTTTTTGCCAAGTACTTGTGCCATCATAGGGTACAGATAGTAATACAATGTTTGATGTTTCAGGTTTTGCAAATTCTTTAGGAATACCAGCAAATGTTTTATGAGTTTTCATTTTTAATGAATAAAAAATTAAGTTGTTTTTAATGCATTATGATTTGTTACCGATTCTTCATTATTAACATCATAACCTAAAATGTTTAAAAAATCGGTGTTGGTTTGTTGTGGTCTAAATAATTGAGTGGTAATAGTTCCGTTTTCATCTTTATCAATAATAATATGTTTGGGCGCAGGGATTAAACAATGTTGTAAACCGCCATATCCACCTAAAGTTTCTTGATATGCTCCTGTGTTGAAAAATCCTAAATACAGAGGCTTATCCTCGCTATAATTTGGTAAGTAGATAGCGTTAATGTGTTGTTCACTATTGTAATAGTCATCGCTGTCGCATGTTAATCCGCCTAATAAGACACGCTCGTAAGAATCTTGCCATCGGTTAATTGGTAATAAAATAAAACGCTTGTTTATAGCCCACGAATCGGGTAATGTGGTAATAAATGATGAGTTTATCATATTCCACTTTTCACGGTCGTTCTGCTGTTTTTGATACAGTACTTTGTATATGGCTCCTGCACTTTCGCCTACTGTAAAACTGCCAAACTCGGTAAAAATATCAGGTACAACGACATTGGCTTCATCACAAGCCGTTTGTATTTGGTTGATGATTTCTTCAACTAAATACTGATAATCAAAGTCAAACGCTAACGAATTTTTAATTGGGAAACCACCACCAATATTTAGACTATCTAGTGTTGGACATACTTTTTTCAGATTGATGTATACTTTTAAGCATTTTAACAGTTCATTCCAATAATAAGCAGTATCTCTGATGCCTGTATTGATAAAGAAATGTAGCATCTTTAATTCTACCTGCGGATTGTCCTTTATTTGTTCGTTATAAAAACGTACAATGTTTTTATAGCCAATGCCTAAACGTGAAGTGTAGAACTCAAATTTTGGTTCTTCTTCCGAAGCAATGCGAATACCAACTTTAAACTTGGTGTTAATCTCGTTGGTAAGTAGTGGTAATTCTTCGTAATTATCAATAATCGGAATACAATTATGATGTCCGTTATTAATTAATCGAGCAATGTTAGTAATGTATTGCTCTCGTTTAAAACCATTAGAAAGCACAAAAGTGTCGTTAGTGATTTTGCCTTCTTTTTTTAAGGCTTCTACAATATCAATATCAAAAGCCGATGAGGTTTCAATGTGTATATTATTTTTTAAAGCTTCGTCCAACACGTGCTTAAAATGCGAACTTTTAGTACAATAGCAATAATGGTACTTGCCTTTGTAACCCACACTTTGCATTGCATTAGCAAACCATTGTTTTGCTAGTTGAATGTTTTTTGAAATTTGTGGTAAGTATGTGAATTTTAAAGGCGTATCATATTGTTCTATTATTTGCATCAAATCAATCTGATTAAATAGTAGTCTATCGCCTTGCAAAGCAAATTCTTCTTGCGGAAAATCAAAAGTTTGATTAACCAAATCAATATATCTAGTATTCATTATGTTATTCAATAAAATTAAGGAATTATAGCATAAACGTGAGTTATACTATATCTGAATTGTGGAATAAATAATGAAAAATCAAATCCTTATTTGCTGCCTGACGACACAAATAAATTGATGCTTTATAGAAGAAATAAAATCGGAAGTTAGCTCTAAATTTCGGGGGCTTATTCTATAAGCAATACTTGGGTTTGACTTCCTAATTCCCAAGACACCGAACGTAAAAACAGTTTTCAATGTGTTCAGCTAAAAGGCGTATATACCACCTCTTATAATACAAATAAAATACAAAAATGAATATGTTGTATGTTTTTTTTGAAAAAATTTCAATAAAAAATAGGTTATGTCTTTTTTAATCCATTTTCAACGTGTCTTCGCCATCTTTTCTAAAAACCGAACCAAGTTCGTCTGTATTTCATTTTAACCCCATCTGCACAAACTGAATAAATGACATTACCTAACTGTTCAGATTGCTGTAAAAAAATAATTTTAGATTCTGCTACTCCCATATCTATTGAAATATGTTTTTCAAATCATCTACTCTTGTTTACATACGTTTCCAAAATTTACTTTTGTTTTATTCAGGCTCTTTAAAATCTTTGTCAATGTTGCACGTGTTTCTATTGCTCCTACTGTTCTCATATTGCCAAGTATTGTCATCGTTTAAAATTACTTTTTTACCATCTTCAGTGATTGCTGTTTGAGTTTGTGAAAATGATTATGTTGTTAGTAGTATGTTTAATATTATCTATTTTAAGTGAGCCTTATTTTAAAATTGAACGCCATAAGTATAAGTATAGAATACCTAACACCAAATAGAAATACATATTTTAAATCCTTAAAAGTTGCTTTAAAATAGTATTTTATCTTATTAGAATATCTTTTAAATGATCCATACATATTACCAACACCAAAATTTCCCCCGTCAAAAGTGATATGAGTACCAAATGGTGTTTTCAGTAGATTTCAGCAATTTTTGCGCTGTAATCTATGTTTCTTGTAAATGAGATGTTATTTTTTTGGTTAGCTTTATTGGTACTAGCATCTTCTAAATAGGAAAACTTGTTGTAATGCTAATACAGTTGTTAACCCTAAAAGCATACCTGTAAATAATCATTTTGGAGATTTTGACCTTATTTTGATTGTTTTTTTAGTCATTAGTAATGAACCTTTATAAGGTTCAAATATCTATAAAATAATTAATTAACCCGAAACTTGGGGTTTTATAGTTTTTATGAATCTTTCATTTTAGATTTATGTTATATAAAGCACAAGAGCAAAAAGCTTTATTAAAAATTGGTAAGAAAATTAGAGAGTTAAGAGAGAAAAGAGATTTAACTCAAGTAAACTCGCTTATGATGCTAACTTATCTAAGAACCAAATTGGTAGAATTGAAAGAGGCGAAAGCAAAATATCTGTTATTGCTATAATAAAAATTGCAGATGCTTTAAAAGTTAATGTAAAAGTTTTGTTTGAAGATTTTTAGTTTAGCATCCTCTAATGCATCGCTACCAAAGTCTTTTAAATAAGCTTTTGTTACAGATTCGCTTGAATGCCCATTAATTAGCTAATAACTCTTTTTTTAACATTGTTAAACTTTAGACGTGTGGCAAAACTATGACGAGCCACATAACTTGCTAGGCTTTTTTTATAATAAAAAGGATTAACTGTTTTTGCCCTGTTTTAGGAGTTTGTTACCGTAAAAATAAGAAACCATTAATAAAACAATGGCTATAATAGCGTTTAAATAATTACCGTCATCTACCTGCATATGCGCAGAAAGTGCAATTACAAAATTAAAGAAAAACCCAGTATAGGCCCATTCTCTAACCACTGTTTTGTTAAACCAAATGGCATAAAGCCCTAATAACTCTGCAATAGCCAATGGATAAATAATATATGTAGGATGACCAAGGTTTATAAATGTTTCTTTAACCATTTTGTAATTAAATATATACATTGAAATGGAAAATAGTAATAATAAGGTTAGTAAACCTGTAGCAATAAAATAGATAATTTTGTTTTTATTAGAAGACATAATGAACGTATTTTAAAAGCTCTTATCTTAATGGGGCTGTAAATAGTTTTAAAATAAAAAGCTGTGGTTTGTGATCAGTAATATAAAAAAAATGAATTAAAATTCCTAGTGTTTTAAAAACAAATAAGCTTCATTTTGATGAGTAAACTTAAGCTTTAAATTATATAAAACTTTTTTGTAATACAAAAATCTCACGCAATAGCGGTAAAATTTGTAGTTTCTGCTTATTTATTTACCACACGAAAGGGTTCGTGGGTTAGCGGGGTAGGCATTTCTAATATTAAAAATTGCATACGGCTATTTAGCCATTTTTTTAAAACATTTAAACTTAACCATTAATTATAAGCTCTATCATTTTTTAATTCACCTTGGTACGGCACGATTGTATCGTGTGTGCATAAAAAAGTAAACTGTATAGGTTTAAAAAAGTTTAAGATAATACTAAACCCTATTGTAATATAAAAAATTTTGCTGTAGCGGTGAAAACCTAATTTAAATTCTTATGTTTTTAAAAATAAAAAAAAACTTCATCTTTTGTATTTACTACAAAAGATGAAGTTTTATGATTATCATGTTTTAATAGCGTTGAAATTAACGTCCGCCATCAAGCTCGTCTTGCCAAGTTTTTAACTCTTCCCATTTGCCTTCATAAGCAAGTTTTGCTTGTGTTGGCCAAGTTGTTGGTTTATGTAACTTAAAACGCTCACCGCCTTTGTCTAATATGGCTTGACAGGCGCTTTGAGAGCTTTCTGATAAAGCTTTCCAGGTAGTAATGCCATTGTTTTTAAACAATTCGGATATTTTAGGGCCTATACCCTCTATAACCGTTAGGTCGTCGGTTTTAATAGCTTTTCCAAAAGCTGTTTTTGCAGCAATCGCATCAAAAGGAATTAAAACTTCGTTAGGTGCTTTTGAAACTTGTTTGCTTTTTCTGCAATCTTCCAAATCGGACTCTAAGTTTTTGATTTTTAAAAGATACGAGTCAGTATCATTTGTAGTTGTTGTAGGTTGTTCGTCCTTATTTAGTCGGCCTATTAAGTAACCAAAAATTGCACAAATAATTCCTACAATTACTGGGATTAGCATATACCAATTCATAATGTTTTACTGTTTAGTTGTTGTTAATTGTTATAGTAGTTCGTCTGTTTTTAAATCGTCCCGATTCGGTCGCATTATCTGCTATAGGTTGGCGCTCACCTTTTGATGTAGCATTTATTTGATTAGCACTAAGTTTGCCAAGGCTTAAAATGTATTGTTTTACAAAATCGGCTCTATGTTGCCCTAATGCGATATTATCCTTATGTTGCCCAACATTATCTGTATGACCAATAATGTTAATTTTATAATTTAATGCTTTAGCAGCGTTATAATAGGTGTTTATTTGCTGTTTTTGTGCAGCAGTTAATTTTGTTGTCGCACTTTTATGTTCAAAATTTAATGTCAGTTCGGTTTTAGCAATTTTTTTATAATTTAAAAGCTCGGCGTTATCTTTGTCTTTGTTATTCATAATTTTTGATAAATTAAAAGTAACTGGACCATAAAATATATGGTTTTGATCTGCGATAGGCGAATTGTTTAATTGAGAAGAAGCCTTTAACTGTGATTTTGAAAAGCCTTGCGTGACTAAATAGTTAATTATAGCATTTGCTCTAGCTAAACCAAGATTTTTAAATGACGTTGTATTGTTTTCACTCGCAGTATATAATCCTGTGATGGTGATTTGTTTTTCTGAGTTTTTTAATAAAAATGTTTTAAGTTGTGATAAAGCATCGTTTAATTTTTTAGAAATAGGCGCAATATAATTTGAGCCAGAGGCTTTAAAATTAAAGTTATCGTTTTTATTAATGTGTAATCCAGATGCTTGATCTATAATTGTAAATGGATGTTTTGTAGGTTTTGGAATTGAAACTTTTTCTTTTACAGTTATACTTTTTTGAGGAGATTCATTTTTACCCAAAATATAAAACAATATAGCACCAATTAATATGGTTGTAAAAATACCCAAAAGGTAAATGTTTTTTTTGCTCATAATTATATTTAATATACCTTAAAGGTACGATTAACACTTTAAATATATAATTAACTAATTGAAAATCAACAAAAAATCGTCTAAATGTTATGTTTTAGCGATTTTTTACAGCATATTATACTATTGTGTTTAATGCAAAAAGTCTTTCAGGTAAAACCTGAAAGACTTTTTTTAATTAAAAAATAAAAACTAAACTTATTGTTTTTTTAACCAAGTGATAGTGTTCCAGCCTTCGATATGTCGTGTTGGATCTGTGTTTTTGGCTCTATCTTGTTGTGGTAAGTAATTTATCTTTTTGTTAGTCACTGTAAAATTATAAATACGTTTTGAAGTTTCGTTGTCAAGTTTTACTTCCATTTTATAATTTCCGTCACTTAATCCATCAAATTTCATGTATTTACTTTTGTCATAACCTAATGAGGCCTCATACTCTTGCCATTTACCGCGATCTAAGCTAAACTCTCTATTACGCTGTGCTAAAGTTTTTCCGTTTTTAGTCAGTTTAATTTCTGCTTTCACTCTTTTAGTTTTAATACGCAAATTATTAGGATTTGGATGAAACTCATCATGCATTAAAAATAAACCAAAAATTAAGTTATTACTCGTGTTTTTTGTAAAATAGGCATAATCATTCCACAAGCCTTTCGAGAAGTATAATTCCGATTCTGAGGCATAAGGGTCGTCACTTACTTTTTTATAAACCTCGAACTCAAAATTATAAAACACCTCACCTGCAAGCACAAATTCTAAACGGTATTTTCCAGCACCAAGCTTATTTACTTCAATGTCACTACCATGTCTCCATACACCATCTTCACCTCTGGTATTAGATGGTTCTTGGATGCCTCTTTTTTTATTTTCTGACGAGCCAGCGTTAATTTCCATTGCAAAGCTTTTTTTAAATTCACCGTCTTTATATATTTTTAAGTTTAAAAAGCCTTTTAAATCAATTGCTTCTTTACCATCTTTTGTTAAATATGGTAGAAATGTTGTAAGATAGTTGCTGAAAGAGGTAAACCCGTGGTTTGCAATTCTGGTGCCATGCAAAAGTGAGTATAGTGTGATAGAAGGTGTGAACTTAAAAGTAGTACGATCAAGATCAATCGCAGTAGCGGTAGGTTTACTGTTTTTTGAGTTTACTTTACCAGCGTTGGCTACATTACCAGGTTTTTTTTTCTTTTTTAAAAGGTTTTTTGCAATAGCTTTTTTAGCAAGTTTACCTATTTGAGCTTCAGTATGTAAACTGCAAGCAAAAGCTAATGTGGCAATAATTAATAGTTTTTTTGTTGTTCTCATGTTTTAGTTATTTTTACCAAAACAACAGAATAAAATTCATTTTTTAGTAGGCTAATTAGTGAGCCGTTGGATTTTTTTTGTAAACAGTAAGCATGACATAATAAGTTGTAAGCTGTATATTTTTAGTTGCAGTTTGTTTTACTGTTTGTTTTTTATAATTTTTACCTTATAAAACTTAGTTTATTTAAACGACCATGCTAAAATTCGGCTTACTTTATTGCCCTGTCCCATTGGTAAAGTTTTAACTTTAGTTGGATTAACAGCGTCAAGAGTTTTGTAAAGTGCTTGTAAATGATCTTTATCTGATACTAAACTAGTAAACCATTTACAATTATTTTTATAGGTCACACTCTCGTTTATCATGTTGGCAATAAATCGTTTTTCGCCACCAAAACACCATAATTCGTTATTTGTACCTCCAAAATTTTTGGTGATTTCGGTTACTTTTTTACCTTTTAAATTGGTTAATTTACGTTGTGTACCAGCTTCAGCATTTTTTAATGATGAATGAAAAGGCGGATTACACATGGTAATATCTACCGTTTCATTAGGTCGTAATATACCTTTAAAAATATGGTTAGGTTCTTCTTGTAAACGTAAGTCAATTTTGCTGCTAAGGTGCTCATTTTTGTCTAAAATACCTGTTGCCCATTTTACAGCGCCACGATCAATATCCGAAGCAATAAAATTCCAATCGTACTCACTTGTGCCAATTAGGGGATACACACAATTTGCACCAGTACCAATATCTAAAACAGTAATATTTTTGCCTGTCGGAATATTGTTTTCAATACCGTTTGATAGTAAATCGGCTATATTATGAATATAATCTGCTCGACCAGGTATTGGTGGGCACAAAAAACCGTTTGGAACATCCCAATAATTAACCTTGTAAAAGTGTAACAATAAGGCTTTATTTAATGCTTTTACTGCTGTTGGATTTGCAAAATCGATAGATTTATCATCAAATTTATTTAAAATAACATGTCTTTTCAATTCTGGCGAGCTTTTTACCAAGGCTTCAAAATCATAACGCTCTTTATGTTTGTTTCTAAAATGTAATTTTGCTTTAGCCTTTTTTGTTTTCTTGCCCGATTTCATAATACTAATTTATTGTTTAACTTTTGTTTCATTACTGCTTTAGCTAAAACCTAAAAAAGTAAATGTTATTGTAATTTGTACTTGATTTTATAATGTGCTATGTTTATTGAAAAATTAATTATATACTAGTTAGCTAATTATAATTATTTTGTAGACTACATTCATGTTTTTGCAATTATATTTTAATATGGGTGCTATACTAACCAAATATGTGTTTTTATTTTTGACTATAGTATTTGCAAGTAAACGATACTTATGGACTTCTAAATTTAGCATGTTCCAATTTACTTTTAATGTAAAAAAAACAATTGTTGAAATTTTAGATAAAACTCAAAATAAAATCAATAAAGTTACTAGTTTAATTTTAATTTATTGAATAAAAATTAGTTGTTATACAATGAAGCAACATGAATACCAGGTGTATAGAAACTATCAAAATATATAAAATAATTTAACCCTTTTAATGTAAATTTGGCGTTTTTCAAATCGTTTAAAATTAAAGTGAAAAACTGATTTTAAATAAAATTTGTCTAGGTCTTAATTTAAAATTAGATTCCAAGTAACTAAAGTTGTCAATACTCACAGTTCTGTAATTTTCTGTGTTAAAAATATTATACCATTGTACTTCAAAATCAATATTTTTCTTTTTCCACGTATATCGATAAAGCAAATCTGCAAATAAATTTTTAGTATTTTCAGAGAATAAATTATTTTTGATAAATTCTGTTTTTAAACTTAAGTATTGATTCTCTTTTCGATAGATGTTTAGATTGAATTTATGAAATTGTTGAGCTATTGTTTGATTTTTTTGATCTTGAATTTGATTGTTTGAAAACTGAAAATTAGATGTCAATTCTACATTAAACCATTCAGTAATATCAATTTCTAGTTTTCCATTAAATCCCCAATTTTGACTTGAAATATTAGTAATTTCAGTATTCAATAATTGCTCAAAATTCTGTAAAGTATAATTAGTGTTTATAGTAATATAAGAATTTATTGAACTCATATATTTACTCGTTTTGGTAGAAAAGTTATGAGATTGTCTTTTATTATCTTGTTCAATAGCTTGAAACTCAATTGCACCATTATTTAAAACTTGCGTATTGTAAAGTAAGTTGTTGTTTGTTGTTGTATTTGAATAAGATAAGTTAAAAAATAATGCTTTAATAGGATTTTTATATCCAATAAATGTAGAGTAATTAATGTTTTGAGTTTCAGGTAAAGGTGTGTCTATACGTTGTATATTTCTATAATTCAATAAGATGTAGTTGTAGTATACTTCATTTACCCTGCCAAATTGATTGCTTAAGCTAACAGATGAAGCAATTCGCCATAAATTAGTAATATCATAATTCAAAGAGAAATTAGGATCAAAAGTCAATCTATTTAGACTTTGATTTCTTTGTAACGGCTTATCTTGTAATTTATAACTATGAAAATTTATTGGGGTATTTAACTGCAAACGCCATTTGTTTTTTTTATATTGAGTTTCTAAGTGTAGATAAAACTTTGAACGTGTCCAATCTAAGTTATTTTCAAATTCAGAACTTTCATTAATGTCTGATGGTATAATTTCACTTTCCAAACGTTGTGTCTCTAACAAGAAACCTGCTTTTGGAGAAAATGTAAACACTTTCCAACCTTTGGTAAGAGCTAAATAGTTATTGGTGTAAAAGGTGTTAAGTTCAACATTTTGAGTTAGTGATTCATAAGTGTTTTCATTATTAAGTAGCGTGTTAAATTGTCCTGGATTTATACGTAATGATTGTGGGGTCCTGTTAACCCCAACATACGATTTTAGAGTAGCAACTTGTTTTGCTAAAGTAAAAAGCGTTTTAAAATCATTAGACAATTTAAAGTAGTGGTTACTTAAATTTTGAATAATACTATTGTTATTTAGTTGGATAGCTCCCTGCGCACGATCCCAAAAACCTTGAAATATTAAACTGTTCTTAAAAAAATTATCCTTCGTGTTTTTTTGAAGTGTTAAATTAGTCTCTAATGTATTTGTATAAAGCTGATTGTATTTACTTTCAAACAACAGAATAGTATCATTTACTGTAAAAATCTGATTATTTGTAAAGCCGTCTTGCTGCCTATAATCATTAAGGTATGATGTGTTTAAACGCACTTCGTAATTGTTTTTTAGCTTTTGCAAATAATTAGCACTAATTAAATGAATGTTATTATCAAGCCAACGTTGTTCTGAAAAATTTGGCGCATTTATTTGCTGAATATTAACCCAGTCGTATTTATTCTCGCTATGCTCAAATTGATCTAGCAAATCTTGAATTGTTAAATTTTTTAACTGTTTTACTAAATCATCACCAGTATTATTTGTTTGATATGAGCATAACATTTGTCGTTTTTTTGAAAACAACATTGGGGTCACATTTACATCCCAAAGTGGTGGTGTAATGCCTAAGCCTAAATTCGATTGACCTGTAAACGTGTAACTACTTTTAAGTTTTATGTTTATTGCTGCTTTATTGGAATATACTAGACTATCAAGCATTTTTATGGGCTGGTGGTTTTCTAATACTTGCACCTTAATAACCTCTTTATGAGGTAAATTTTTATTTGCTAAATTGTATTTACCTTCTAGTAAATCTAAACCCTCAATGTAATATTTATTAATTGGTTCACCTTGGTAAAGTATTTTTCCATTATCTAAAACTTCAATACCAGGCATGTTTTTTAACACATCTGCAATAGTTCTGTCTTCCTTTTTTGTAAAAGCACTAACAGAATAATTAATAGTATCCCCACGTTTTGTAATGGCTTTAGGTTTTATCAGAACCTCTTTCAATGAGGTTATTTCCTCTTTCAATACAAAATTTAAGGTTTGGGGTTTATTATCAAATACACTAGTGACTGTTTTAAACCCCATTGACCTGATGTTAAGTTGTAATTTATCTGATTTAGAATTAATTACAATTGAAAACAAACCGCTATGACTAGATATATCGTAACTTAATATATTGTCCGAATTTAACTCTACAATAGTGACACTTGCTCTTGCAATAGGCTCTCCGTTTTTTGTTGACAATGTACCGTCAATCTTAGTTTGAGCAATTCCATTTATTGAAAAGGAATAGACTAAAAAGGCTACTAAAATTTGCCTCATTACTTTATATAGGTTTTTTAATAGCTAATCTCAATATTGTTATTTCTATTTTTTTTGATTCTTTTTTTTAGATTTTCATCACCACTAATACTAAGCCCTCTAGATTCAAGCTGAGAAACAAAACTTTTTTTAAAATTTTCTCTAGCTTTAAAAAAAGCAGCTTTTTCAACAACAGCTATTCCTTGTGTATCAATCGAAAAAAGTTCGATATGCTTTTTTAACTCCGTCATTTCAAAAGCATAATGTTTTTTATTATCCTGTATACTTACTATCAAACCTGGTAGTCCTTTAAATTTATATGGTCCTTCAGGTGTTGGCACTTCAATTGTATACCATGCTATGTACATTCTACCTGCAAAGAAACAAATAGCCTTTTGACACGTAAAACCATTTATTTCCTTTTTTTCATTAAAAAGTTCCCATTTAATATCTGCTTTCTCAAAATACACAAATTGATCTGTAAAGATCTTATCTAAAATCACAAGGTTTTCAGGAGTTTTTAGTATGTTAAATTTAAAACGACTGTTTTTCTTTGTTCGCATTGCTGAGCTAATCGTATTTTCAACATCTGCAATATTAGAATTTTTACCGAATGCAATGATTAACGAATCATTATATCTGTTGTTTTCACTTTGAAACAATGAATTGACATTATTGAAAAGTAATGAAAAATCTTCAAAATTTTTAGTCTCAATATCTGTTGAGTCTTTTTGATATGTCAATCTGTACAATGCCTTATAATTTGATTTGTATGTATTGCTCTCCTGTGAAAACAATAAGTTTAACAAAAAAAAATATAGTACAAGTGTAAAATAAAATTTAATATTCATTATAAATTTTTTTAAAAATAGACAAATTATATATCCATAATTTGTCTGTTAATTTAATTATTATCCACACACAAAATTATCTAATTCAAAAGCCTCTTGAAGTATAGCACCTGTTGACTCACCACAAGCAAAACCTACTGCATTAGTTTCGCAAGAAAAATTTACTGCAACACAAATTTGCTTTTTATAAACCTCTGCGGATTTATTGTTTTTAGCAAAAGTAATTGTTGTTCCTATAATTAAGCCTAGCGTTAAAAATACATTTTTCATAATTATTTTTTTTTAAGTTAATTTAATATAGAAGTCTAAAACTATTTTTTTAGAAGTAATTAAAAACAAGCGCTTGTTTGCTATAGCATTTGTAAGTAAACTGTACTTATGGACTTCTAAATTTAACATGTTCCAAATTACTTACAATGTAAATCAAAAAAAAAAAGGCAATTGTCAAAGGCAATGTTAAAACTTTAGATAAAACGTAAAATATACTCGTTGTAATAGAATTTTATTAAAATTAAACACTTCTAAAAGCAAATAAGCATTACATTCTAAATCTGTAAACAACATTTTCAGCTATAATACCCAAAAAGCTCATTTTAACAAGTTAAAATGAGCTTTTTACAAACCTATAAATTAGCTACGCTTTATAATTATAGCTCTAATGCACGTGTAACGTCATTATTCATTAATATTTCTATTGGGTTTTCAAGCGCTTCTTTTACAGCTACTAAAAAGCCTACACTTTCTTTACCATCAATTATTCTATGGTCGTATGATAAAGCTACATACATAATTGGTCTAATTTCAACTTTGCCATTTACTGCAACAGGACGCTCAACAATATTGTGCATTCCTAGTATACCAGATTGAGGTGGGTTGATAATTGGTGTTGAAAGCATCGAACCAAAAACACCTCCATTGGTAATTGTAAAGGTTCCTCCTGTCATTTCATCAACAGTAATTTGACCATCTCTAGCACGAAGTGCCAAACGCTTTACTTCGGCTTCTACACCTCTAAAGCTTAAGTTTTCTGCATTTCTAATTACAGGTACCATAAGTCCTTTTGGTCCAGAAACAGCAATACTGATGTCGCAAAAATCGTATGATAACATTTCTTTGCCGTCAATCATTGAGTTAACAGCAGGGTACATTTTAAGTGCGCGTACAACTGCTAGTGTGAAAAAACTCATAAACCCTAAACTAACACCGTGTTTAGTTTTAAACGTTTCTTTATATTGCTTACGAAGCTCAAAAATAGGCGACATGTCTACTTCGTTAAACGTAGTTAACATTGCTGTTGTGTTTTTTGCTTCAACCAAACGCTCTGCTACTTTACGACGCAACATTGACATTTTACTTCTTGATGTACCTCTAGATCCTAATCCTGGAGTACCCATTGATGGTACTGATGCCGTTACAGCATCGTTTTTAGTGATACGTCCTGCAACGCCTGTGCCTGATACTTGGTTTGACGAGATACCTTTTTCGTCTAATATTTTTTTAGCAGCAGGACTTGCAGTACCTGATGCATAGGTTTTAGCAGGTGCTTCTGTTTTTGCAGGAGCTGGAGCCTCGGCTTTTGGAGCTTCGGGTGCTGCTTCTGTTTTTGCAGGCGCTGATCCGCCTTCTGGTTTAGCTGCTGCTGTGTCAATTAAACAAACTACAGCTCCTACCTCAACGGCATCACCTTCTTCCGCTTTAAGCGTAATAACACCACTAACTTCGGCTGGTAATTCAAGGGTTGCTTTATCGCTATCTACCTCAGCAATCGCTTGGTCTTTTTCAACATAATCGCCGTCTTGTACTAGCCATTCTGCAATTTCAACCTCTGTTATCGATTCTCCTGGAGAAGGAACTTTCATTTCTAAAACCATATCCTAATAATTTTATGTTTTGTAATTTTAATTTTTATCTCTGATTATTTTTTTTGCTATCAAATACGTAATCTATTACTTCTTGATGACGTATTTTAGATCGTGTTGAACTACCTGCCGATGGTGCACCATAAGGGCGGCGTGTCGCTGCTCTAAAGGTTTTTGCTTCTTCAACATTCATAAGTATGTGTGCGTAAGCTCCCATGTTTCTTGGTTCTTCTTGCGCCCAAACAATATCTTTAGCGTTTTTGTATTTTTTAAGTACTGCTTTAATTTCTTTTGTTGGTAGCGGAAATAATTGTTCTAGACGTACTAAAGCAACGTCTTTTCTACCTAGTTTTTCTTGTTCTTCAAGTAAATCATAATAAAATTTACCTGTTACAAACACCACTGTTTTTGTTGATGCAGCTTTAGCAGAACCGTCGTCAATTAATGGCTTAAATGTTCCGTTTGCAAATTCATCTACAGTAGATACTACTTTTGGATGGCGCAGTAAGCTTTTTGGTGTAAATACAATTAATGGTTTACGGTATGAGGCTTTCATTTGTTTACGTAGTAAATGAAACATGTTTGCTGGTGTTGTACAATCGGCAACAAACATATTATCTTTTGCGCATAATTGTAAGTAGCGTTCCATACGTCCCGATGAGTGCTCGGCACCTTGACCTTCGTAACCGTGTGGTAATAGCATTACTAAGCCGTTTTGTAATTTCCATTTGTCTTCGGCAGCCGATATGTATTGGTCTAACATTATTTGTGCGCCATTACTAAAATCACCAAACTGAGCTTCCCAAATTGCAAGTGTGTTTGGGCTTGCCATAGCGTAGCCGTAATCAAAGCCTACAACACCGTACTCTGATAGTAGCGAGTTGTAAATTGAAAATTTGCCTTGATTGTCACTTACGTTTTCTAGTAATATAATTTCTTCTTCACTATCTTCAACCTTTACAACGGCATGACGGTGCGAAAAGGTACCACGTTCAACATCTTGTCCAGAAATACGTACGTTATAACCTTCTTGAAGTAGTGAGCCATAAGCTAAGTGCTCGGCCATTGCCCAATCTAAACGATCTTCATCAAACATTGTTTTTCTGGTTTGAATTAAACGTTCTATTTTTCTGATAAACTTTTTATCCGAAGGCAATGTTGATATAATATCGGTGATTTGAGATAGTTTTTCTTTAGGGTATGTGGTGTCAATTGGAGCCATCATACCAACTTCATCAGCACTGGTAAAACCTTTCCAAGCATTTTTCATAAACTCTGTAATGTGAGTTTTTGCTTGTTTTCTAGAGTCTTCTAGTTCGTTTTCTAAGGTTGCTTTATAATCGGCTTCTAATTTTTTAACATAATCTTGATTGATAATATTATCGGCAATTAGTTTTTCAGCATAGATTTGCCTTGGGTTGGTGTGTTTTGATATGGCTTTGTAAAGCTTAGGTTGTGTAAAACGTGGCTCGTCACCTTCGTTATGTCCGTATTTACGGTATCCTAATAAATCAATAAAAACATCACGTTTAAATTGCATTCTAAAATCTAAAGCAAATAACATGGCGTGCACTACAGCTTCAACATCATCGGCATTAACGTGTAATACTGGTGATAGTGTTACTTTTCCAATATCGGTACAGTAGGTGCTAGATCGTGCATCAAGATAATTGGTTGTAAACCCAATTTGGTTATTTACAACAATATGTACAGTACCTTGTGTTTTGTAACCGTCAAGCTGTGCCATTTGTACTATTTCGTATACCAAACCTTGTCCGGCAATTGCAGCATCACCATGTACTACAATAGGAAGTACTTCGGACGGGTTGTCAACATTATCTTGTTTTGCTCTTGCTATACCTTCAACAACAGCACCTACGGTTTCTAGGTGTGATGGATTTGGCGCAATATTTAGATTGATTTTTTTGCCAGAATCGCTTAAACGATCACTCGTCCAACCCATATGGTATTTTACATCACCATCAAATACTTCTTGCTCATAATCTTTACCATCAAACTCGCTAAATACGTGTTTTGCAGATTTACCAAAAATATTAATAAGTGTGCTTAAACGCCCACGGTGAGCCATTCCCATTACAAATTCTTTAACACCATAATCGGCTGCTTTTTCAATAACAGCATCAAGTGCAGGGATTAAAGATTCACCACCTTCTAGTGAAAAACGTTTTTGCCCAACATATTTAGTGTGTAAAAAGTTTTCGAAAGCTACTGCTTCGTTTAATTTTTTGAGTATGTGTTTTTTTTGGTCAGAGGTAAAGCTAGGCTGATTATCATTGATATTCAGTTTGTTTTGTATCCATTCTAGCTCTTTAGGCTCTCTAATATACATGTACTCAACACCTATTGAGCTGCAATAAATTTTATTTAAGTGCTCTAAAATGACGCGTAACGATTTAGGGCCAATGTTTAAAATATTGCCTGCGGAAAATACGGTATCTAAATCTGATTGTGATAAACCAAACTCCTCAATATCTAAATTTGGCGTGTATTGGCGTCGATCTCTTACAGGATTTGTTTTGGTAAATAAATGGCCTCTACTTCGGTAGCCATCAATAAGTTTGATAACTTGAAATTCTTTTTGGAGGTTATTTGTGTTTGCATTACTAGGGGTGTTTACCTCTTTGGTAATGGTTTCAATAATGGTTTCTGTGCCGTCTGCCGATTCTAAGCCAAAATCAAAACCTTGAAAAAAAGCTCTCCAACTAGGCTCTACACTGTCGGGGTTAGTTAAGTATTGTTCATACAACTCAGCAAAAAACGCGGTATGTGCAGCGTTTAAAAAAGAATATTTGTCCATGTATTAATGTTATGGCTAAAAAAATTAGCAAAAAATAAATTATTCAAAATTACAACAAATTCGCAAAACGATATTTGATTTTGTCACAATAATATTGTTTATTTTGTAAAAAAAATAGCAATGTGTAAATCAAATGTAAAAAAACTTAAATATTTCACACTTATAATGTTTTGTGTTAATACTATTTATGTACAAAGTCAATCAACTAATTTTTGGGATAATGTTAGGTATGGTGGCGGTTTTGGCATTAATATAGGAGGTGGTTTTTTTTCGGGTACATTAGCACCAAGCGCTATTTATCAATTTAATGACGAGATGTTTGCTGTGGGTGTTGGAGCTTCGGTATCTTATACTGATGTTAAAAATGATTTCACTTCCACCGTTTTTGGTGGCACTCTAATAGGTTTATTTAATCCCATTAGAGAATTACAGGTGTCTGCCGAGTTTGAGCAGTTATACGTTACACAACGCTTTGATGATTCACAATTTTTAAATGAGCGCTTTTTTTTGCCAGCACTTTATCTAGGTGTTGGTTATAATTACGGTAATGTTGTTTTTGGTATAAAATATGATGTGATTTACGATGAAAATACCAGTATTTATGTAGATCCTTGGACACCTTTTGTAAGGGTGTATTTTTAATAAGAAAAAATAAATATTAATGGGTGTAAAAAAAGTAATTATTGGTTTGCTATTTTGTTTAGCAAGTACATTGTATGCACAGCAACCCAATGATTGTGTTAATGCTATAACTATATGTAGCGATACAACACTTGAGCTTAACAGTAATGGTGTTGGAATAGATGATTTTGCTTTATCACAAAACGTTGAGCCAAGTTGTGAGTTTACAGAAACTCAAAGTTTGTGGCTTAAAGTTTCTATTGCACAAGGAGGAACTTTAGCTTTTATTATTACTCCCGAATCTACACATCCAGATGAAGATTATGATTTTGCTATTTATGGTCCTAATGTAGCTTGTGATAATTTAGGCGTAGATGTGCGTTGTTCGTCAACAAACCCAACAGCTGCAGGAGTGCAAACGGAAACAGGAATGTTAGATACGGAAACTGACGCATCTGAAGGGCCTGGAGCCAGTGGTAATGGATTTATTGCGCCTTTAGATGTTTTAGCAGGAGAAAGTTATTATATTTTAATTGACAACTTTTCGCAAAATGGTGGATTTTCTTTAAATTTTACAGGTACGGCAGAGTTGGAGTCTATTCCCGAAAATCAAGCAACATCACCTATAGATTTAGAGGTATGCGATCAAGATATAAATACAACAGACGGATTTTTTGAATTTAATCTAGAGCAAAATACAGCAAGTATTATAGGTTCGCAAACTAATGTAGTGGTAACTTACCACCTTAGCGAAGATGATGCAATTATTGGAGCTAATAGTTTGGCAAGTCCGTTTCAAAACACCGTGCCTAATACACAAACTATTTTTGCTAGATTAACCAATTCTGTTAGTGATTGTTTTTCAATAGATAGTTTTATTGTAGAGGTAAAATCAGCAAATACAACCACCAACGATATTGTGGTGTGTAGGGGCGAAACTTCAGTGCCTATTGTTTTAAATACTACTACACC
>CALDUQ010000069.1 GCA_937924845.1 uncultured Flavobacteriaceae bacterium | reverse complement strand
ATTAATAGTAATACTATTATATTTGCATGTAAATAATTTAATTCAAATGAATCAAGATACATTAACCCCTTGGAAACGTTTATTTAATCTATTAAATTTAGAACGTAAAGATATACTTCAAGTATTTTATTACGCCGTCTTTTCAGGGATTGTAGCACTATCTTTACCGCTTGGTATTCAAGCAATAGTAAACTTGATACAAGGTGCCGAAATATCAACATCATGGATTATACTTATTATATTAGTAACAGCAGGGGTTATTTTTACAGGGGTATTACAATTAATGCAAATACGAATAATAGAAACCATACAGCAGCGCATATTTGTAGCTGTTTCGTTTGAACTTAGTTACAGGTTTCCTAAAATACCTTCGGAAGAGCTAAGAAATTACTATCCGCCCGAACTTGCTAACCGCTTTTTTGACACCATGTCAATACAAAAAGGATTATCAAAAGTATTGATAGATGTACCGGCAGCATTACTACAAGTTATTTTTGCGTTAATATTGTTATCATTTTACCATGCATTATTTATTGTTTTTGGTATTGTACTGCTAGGATCCGTAATATTGGTATTTCAGTATACTGCAAAAAAAGGCTTACAAACCAGCCTTGTTGAATCTAAATACAAATATAAAGTTGCCCATTGGATACAAGAAATTGCTAGATCAAATGTTAGTTTTAAACTTTCGGGAAACACAAAGTTAGCCTTAAACAAAAATGACATTTTAGTTGATGGTTATTTAAAATCGAGAGAAAATCATTTTAAAATTATAAAAATCCAATTTATAAAAATGATTGTATTTAAAGCCATAATAACCGCTGGCTTACTAATTATTGGCGGTATGCTTGTTTTAAATCAACAAATGAATATTGGTCAATTTGTTGCTGCCGAAATTATTATTTTATTAGTAATTACATCTATTGAAAAATTAATTTTAGGACTAGAAACATTATACGACATGTTAACATCTATTGAAAAATTAGGTCAAATTGTTGACAAACCATTAGAAAGTCAAAAGGGTGAAAAACCCGATTTTGGTGAGACATTAAATATACAACTAGATCAAATTTCATTTAGAGTACCTAATAAAGAAACTGCTATACTTAATAATATAACGTTAAATATAAACCCAAATTCAAGAATATTAATACAAGGTGAAAGTGGCTCGGGCAAATCCAGTTTATTGCGTGTTATTTCAAAACTGGTTACACCAACGGGCGGGTTAATGACTGTAAACGGCATGGCCTCTAAAAGTATAAACGCTAATCACTATAGAGCTAATTTAGGACTATCTTTATCTGACGAATATCCATTTGAAGGCACGGTAAGGGAAAACTTAACTTTTGGAAATCCTGCAATTAGCGATACCGACATTAACACTGTTTTAAACAAAGTAGGTTTACTTGACTTTTTAAAAGAATTACCTAACGGTTTAAGCACTATTATATATCCCGAAGGACAACAAGTACCGTATACAACTGCTAAAAAAATTATTTTGGCAAGAGCGATTTTAAAAAAACCAAAAGTTTTAATTTTGGAAGACCCTTTAGTACAATTTAACTCTAACGAAACAAAACAAATTATTGACTTTTTATGTGATAACAACAACCCATGGTCATTAGTTGTAGTAAGCAACAATGATTATTGGTTAAATTTTTGCACAAAACATATAAAACTTCAAAAAGGAGAAATTAAAAACTAATTTTTATGCTAAACATCTCTAAAAACAATATACAGGGTGATATTTCCATATCTGATTTTAAATCGGGTAAACAGGTAACAAATAAAAACTACTTCAAAAAATTTAATCAATTATCGTTAGTTTTTTTATTTCTGTTAATAGTTATACTTTTTTTACCATGGACTCAAAATATAAATGGCAAAGGGTATGTCACTACCCTAAAACCAAACCAAAGACCACAAACCATACAGTCACAAATACCGGGCAGAATTGAGCAATGGTTTGTACAAGAAGGTTCATATGTAAATAAAGGTGATACAATTGTTAGAATTTCGGAAATTAAAAGCGACTATTTTGACGATAATTTAGCGCTAAGAACTGAAGAGCAAATAAAATCTAAACAAGGTACAAAACAGTCATATGGCGGTAAAATAGGTGCTTTAGAGTCTCAAATTTTGGCGTTAAAAAGTCAACTAAAACTAAAACTACAACAAGCAAACAATAAACTAATACAGGTTAAGCTCAAAACACTAAGTGATAGCACAAATTTTGAAGCTGCAAAAATAAATGCAAATATTGCCGAAACGCAATTTGAAAGAACAAAAGCATTACATCTTGAAGGCCTAAAAGCAAAAAAAGATGTTGAAGAAAAAAGATTAAAATTACAAGCAACTCAGGCAAAATTAATTTCGGCAGAAAATAAATTTATACAAAGTAAAAATAGTATTTTAAATGCATCTATCGAGTTGTCACGTATAAAAGCTGAATACTTGGATAAAATAGCAAAATCTAATAGCGAAATTTTTACTACAAAATCTAAAGCGTTTACTACAGAGGCTGAAATTTCGAAACTAGAAAATAGCTTTACAAATTACACTAAACGAAATTCGCTAAAATTTATAACGGCTCCTCAAAACGGCTTCATTAACCGTACAGTTAAAAACGGAATTGGCGAAGCATTTAAAGAAGGTGAAAGCATTGCTACAATAATGCCTGCAGATTACAGCTTAGCTGTTGAAACATATATAAAACCAATAGACTTACCATTAATTCATATTGGCGAAAAAGTTAGAGTTCAATTTGACGGATGGCCAGCTATAGTTTTTAGTGGCTGGGAAAGCTTATCATACGGTACTTACGGCGCTAAAGTAGTTGCTATTGAAAACTACATAAGCAACAATGGCATGTACCGTATATTATTAAGTCCTGACGAAAATAAATACCAATGGCCAAAGGGCATTAGAGTAGGATCTGGCGCAAAAACAATAGCGCTACTAAATGACGTGCCGATTTGGTATGAGTTATGGCGAAACTTAAATGGTTTTCCACCAAATTTTTATAATTCTAAAAACGATGCCTCTAAAAAGTCTTCAAAAAAATGAGATTAAATCAATATATATTTTTATTACTTTTAGGTATAACACAATTAACTTATGCCCAAAATGATCGCTCAATACTAAATTTAGATGAATATCTTAGTATTGTAAAAAAACATCACCCATTTATTAAACAAGCTAATTTACTAATAAGTAAATCAGAAGCAAAATTACTTAAATCAAGAGGTGCGTTTGACCCAAAAATAGCTGCAGATTACAATCATAAAACCTTTAAAAAAACAGAATATTATGATATTTTAAATGCCTCATTTAAAATACCAACGTGGTACGGTATTGAATTTAAAGCCTCAATTGATGATAATTCGGGTGAGTTTTTAAACCCCGAAAGGAATACATCCGATCAAAAGCTATACAATATTGGCGTATCAATACCATTAGCTAAAAACCTGCTAATCAATAAGCGTATGGCGAGTTTAAAAAAAGCCAAACTTTACACAAAACAGGCAAAGGCAGAAAACCAAATAGCAATAAACACTATACTTCATAACGCTACTTTAAGCTATTTTAAATGGCTAAAGTTTTATAACGAAAAAGAAGTCTATGCAAGCGTATTAGAAAACGCAAAAACTCGCTTAATAGGCGTAATAAAAAGCTATGAAGTTGGTGATAAACCCGCAATAGATACTGTAGAAGCACATATAAATTACAATACTAGAAAATTAAACTACACAAACTCAAAACTAAACTACCTAAAGTCATCTTTAGAAATGTCAAACTACTTGTGGATAAACGACATACCTGTTGAAATTCAAGACTCCATTAAACCTAACACAAAAATAATTGATAAAATAGATACCTTATTCGGAATAAATAATTTAGGTATTACCGATTTTGACATCACAACGCTACCTAAACTACAAGCCTTAAACTACAAGTTTAATAGCCTTAAAATTGATCAAAAACTCAAAAAAAATAATTTACTACCAAAAATAAATTTTGATTATAATTTTTTAAACCAAGATGCAACACCTTTTAGGTCATACAATACAGCAAATTACAAAATGAATATTACCGTAGCAGTTCCTTTATTTTTAAGAAAAGCGCGTGGTGACCTAAAATTAGCGAATATAAAATTAAAGGACATTACTTTAAAAACAAAAGCAACAGAAGTAGAAATTACCAACAAATTAAAAGCATTAAACCAAGAAATCAATTCATATACCGAACAAAATGAAATTTCGAACGCAATAGTTGGAGATTATTTAAGTTTATTAAAAGGTGAAGAACGAAAATTTGAAATTGGTGAAAGCTCCCTATTTTTAATAAACTATCGAGAAGCTAAATTCATCGACAATCAACTTAAATTAATTAAAGTACAAAACAAACTATTATATGCAAAAGCTGCATTAACACTTCTTTTAAACAAGTATATTTAAATCATGTAACCAGTAATTGCTTAAAATTAAAAACACTAATTATAGTTGAAACACCTTAACAATTTGCTATATTTGAAATTGAAAATATTGAAAAGTAAATAATCTATTTATGAAATTATTAGAAGGAAAAACAGCTATTATAACAGGAGCGAGTAGAGGTATAGGTAAAGGTATTGCTATTTGCTTTGCAGAGCAAGGTGCAAATGTGGCGTTTACATATAGTTCATCAGTCGAAGCTGCTAATGAATTAGAAAATCAACTTAACGGATTGGGCGTAAAAGCAAAAGGCTACCAAAGTAACGCTGCTAATTTTGACGATGCGCAAAATTTAGCACAAGATGTGTTAAAAGAATTTGGAGCAATAGATGTACTTATCAATAATGCAGGTATTACTAAAGATAATTTATTAATGCGCATGGGCGAACAAGATTTTGATAAAGTTATTGAAGTTAATTTAAAATCGGTGTTTAATATGACTAAAGCAGTACAGCGTACAATGCTTAAACAACGCCAAGGATCTATTATTAACATGAGTTCGGTGGTAGGTGTAAAGGGTAATGCTGGTCAAACTAATTATGCTGCATCAAAAGCTGGGATAATTGGTTTTTCAAAATCGGTAGCTTTAGAGTTAGGCTCTCGAAATATTAGAAGCAACGTAATTGCGCCAGGTTTTATTGAAACAGAAATGACAGCAAAACTTGATGAAGAAACAGTAAAAGGATGGAGAAACTCAATTCCATTAAAACGCGGAGGAACTCCCGAAGATATTGCTAACACTTGTGTGTTTTTAGCAAGTGACATGTCACAATACATCACAGGCCAAACCATTAATGTTGATGGAGGTATGCTAACCTAAATCGTTATTTGCAAAAATAAGCATGAATACATTAACTGTTTTATATATTATACTTATTGGAATATCAGCGCTTTTATTAGCGCTGTTTCAATATAATAATAAAGCAAGTAAAAAACGTTACACGTTTATTGTATTAAGGTTTGTGTCATTATTTGTATTAGGGCTACTACTATTAAACCCTAAGTTTGAAAAAAATGTGATTTATAATGAAAAACCTACACTTATAATTGCAGCCGACAACTCCAAATCTATCAAACACTTAAATTATGATGGTGATTTACAACATTTGATAAAACAATTTAAAAATCATACCGATTTAAACCAAAAGTTTGATATCCAATTTTACAAATTCGGAAAGCAATTAGCTACGCTAGATGACACTCTTGACTTTAAAGCAAATCAAACCAATATATCAAACGTTTTCACTAATTTAAAACAAGTTTATAATAACACAATTGCTCCCATAGTTTTATTATCTGACGGTAATCAAACCTATGGAACTGATTATGTATACACAGCCGCCGAAAACAAGCAAAATATTTACCCAATAATTATAGGTGACACTATTACGTATACCGATTTAAATATAGAAAAATTAAACGTCAATAAATATGGCTACTTAAGTAATAAATTTCCTGTAGAAATTATAGCAGTTTATAACGGTGACAAATCAATTGAAACCTCATTAACTATTAATGACAGTGATGGCAAAGTAGTAGCTAAAAAAGCGTTGAAATTCACTAAAAATAACAATTCAACAACTATAAATTTAAACCTAAAACCAGCTCGTGTAGGTCTCCAATCCTATACTGCTAAACTAACGCCTTTAAATTCAGAAAAAAACATATTCAATAATTCAAAACCATTTGCTATTGAAATTATTGATCAAAAAACTAATATTGCAATTATAAGCAATATTAACCATCCTGATATAGGCGCTTTAAAAAAAGCTATAGAAGGTAATAAGCAACGTAATGTTAGTATTATCAAACCCTCAAATTTTAAATCTCAAAAAACAGATTTTCAATTAGTAATATTATACCAACCAAATCAAAACTTTAAATCTGTATTTAAAACGATTGCAGCATTAAATTTAAATAAATTTATCATAACAGGCCCAAACACTGATTGGAAGTTTTTAAATCAAAATCAAACAAATTTCAAACTTGATATTTCAAACCAAATTGAAGATTACCAAGCAACATTAAATTCAGACTTTGCAACATTTATTGTTAATGATTTAGATTTCGACAGCTTTCCCCCATTAACATCCGAGTTTGGTGATATTAACATAAACATACCTGCAGACGTATTACTTTACAAACGTATTAACACCACAATTTTAAATCAACCATTACTCACTGTATTTGAAAAAAATAATAATCGTGAAGCTATTTTATTTGGTGAAGGTCTTTGGGCTTGGCGATCTCAAAGCTATATTAACAAAAATTCTTTTAAAGAGTTTGATGATTTTATAGATAAAATTGTTCAATATTTAGCTTCAAACCAAAAGCAATCTCGATTAAATATAACTTATCAAGGATTTTACTCGGGCAATAGTAATATCATAATTTCTGCTCAGTATTTAAATAAAAATTATGAATTTGATACTAACGCTAATTTAGTTTTAACTTTAAAAAACACTGAAACAAACACCACAAAATCAATACCTATGGTACTAAAGCAAAATGCTTATGATGTTGATTTAAGTGGTATTACACCTGCTAAATACGCATTTACCATTACCGCAAATAATAATGAATTAAAAAAATCAGGTCAAATATCAGTATTAGATTATAATATTGAAGAACAATTTTTAAACGCTGATGTAACAAAACTGCAAACTATAGCGACTAATAGCGATGGTGAGTATTATTTTGTTGGCAATACCGAAAAATTAATTCCTAGTTTATTAAAAAACGAACGTTTTAAGCCAATTCAAAAAAGCAACAAAACAATTGTACCATTAATTAGCATTAAAATTTTATTAGCTTTAATTGCTTTAAGCCTAGCAATTGAGTGGTTTTTAAGAAAATATAACGGGCTTATTTAATAACAACTTAAAAAAAATAAATGGAAAAATTACCTAAAATTGCAATCCCTTTTGTATTTGTACTTATTGTACTTATTATTTTAATTTCAAAAACAGCAGTAACTATAGGCCCTGGTGAAGGCGGTGTACTTTTTGAACGTTTTGGAGATGGTATAAAAACTGATAAAACATATGGCGAAGGATTTCACGTTGTTGCACCTTGGAATGATATGATAGTTAAAAAAGTGCGCCAACAATCTATTTCTGACGAAATGAATGTACTTTCTGTAAACGGACTTGAAGTACGAGTAAATGGTACCATATGGTATGAGCCAGAATACAAAAACTTAGGTTTTTTAATTAAAACTAAAGGCGAAAATTATGTACGTGAACTACTTGAACCTGCTATAAATGCAGCTGCTCGTAGCGTTGTAGGACGTTATACACCAGAACAACTTTACTCTAGTAAAAGAGATGTCATTGAGCAAGAAATACTAGAAGGTGTTCGTAATGAACTTAAAGATCAATACGTAAATGTAAAACGTGTTTTAGTTGAAGATGTTAAACTACCAACAACTATTAAACAAGCTATTGAAGGCAAATTAAAACAAGAGCAAGAATCTTTAGAGTACGAATTTAGACTTGTAACAGCACAAAAAGAAGCAGAAAAACAACGTATTGAAGCAAAAGGTAAAGCTGATGCTAACCGTATTTTGAGCGCATCACTTACCGATAAAATTCTGCAAGATAAAGGTATCGAAGCAACAACAAAACTAGCTGATTCACCAAACTCAAAAGTGATTGTTATCGGATCGGGCGATAGCGGATTACCACTTATATTAGGAAACAACTAAAATAATATTAAAATAATTTTTAATTAACATTTAAATTGCCATATTTGCATTATTAAATTAATTAACATGATAATATCAAAATCACATCACAACTTTAAATTTTGCTGTATAGCGAGTTAAATTTGTATTGATTTTTATCACATATATTTTAAACCCGCTTAATTAACTAAGCGGGTTTTTTTATAATCATGAGTTAGATAAAACAAAATGAGAAAATTAAAAATTGCAGTTCAAAAATCAGGGCGTTTGCACGACGACTCAATGAAAATTTTAAAAGAGTGTGGCATTTCTATTAATAATGGCAAAGGCGAGTTAAAAGCCGAAGCCAAAAACTTTCCTTTAGAAGTATTTTATTTACGTAATGGCGATATACCTCAATATTTAAAAGATGGTGTTATTGACGCCGCAATTATTGGCGAAAACTTACTAGTTGAAAAAGCAAATGATTTAAAGCGTATCGAATATTTAGGGTTTTCAAAATGTAAAGTTAGTTTAGCTATTCCTAAAAATGAAACCTATACAGGTTTAGAATACTTTAATGAAAAACGCATTGCAACCTCATACCCACATACTATATCAAAATACTTAAAATCGCATAATATTAATGCCAATTTACATATTATAAATGGGTCGGTTGAGATTGCACCAAATATAGGTTTAGCTGATGCTGTTTTTGATATTGTTTCTAGTGGCAGCACTTTGTTTACCAATAATTTAAAAGAAGTTGAAGTAGTGCTTAAATCAGAAGCCGTATTGGTAGTATCTCCTTCAATTTCAAGTGAAGTTAATACTATTCTAGAAAAATTACAATTTCGTTTACAATCTGTATTAAAAGGTAGAGGTGCAAAATATGTTTTACTTAATGCACCTAATGATAAACTAAATGAAATTATTGCCTGTTTACCTGGCATGAAAAGCCCTACTGTATTACCTTTAGCTAAATCAGGCTGGAGCTCTGTGCACTCTGTGATAAACGAAAATGAATTTTGGAATATTATAGACGATTTAAAATCTAAAGGAGCACACGGTATTTTGGTTTGCCCAATCGAAAAAATGGTATTGTAATGATAATTATAAACAACCCAAAGCCAAATATTTGGACAGAAATTTTAAAACGACCAACTCAAAATTTTGTTGATATCGAACAAGTTGTTATCGATATATTTGATGATGTAAAAAAACAAGGTGACGTTGCCGTAAAAGCTTATACCCAAAAATTTGACAAGGTTAATCTTAATAATTTTACCGTAACGCAACTTGAAATAGAAACTGCCGTAGCATCGGTTAACAACAATTTAAAGTTAGCCATTCAAACTGCTAAGCGCAATATCGAAACCTTTCATAAGGCCCAAAAAACAGATATTATAACTGTAGAAACCACAAAAGGAGTAAAATGCTGGCAACAAAAAAAAGCAATACAAAAAGTTGGCTTATATATTCCTGGCGGAACAGCCCCTTTATTTTCAACTGTTTTAATGCTTGCAATACCTGCTAAAATTGCTGGATGCAGTGACATTATACTGTGTACACCTCCAAACGAAAAAGGTGAAATTGCAAACGAAATTTTATATGCAGCCAGTATATGTGGCATTACCAAAATAATTAAAGTAGGTGGCATACAAGCTATTGCAGGACTAACTCTAGGTACAGAAACAATTCCGAAGGTTAATAAAATTTTTGGCCCAGGAAATCAGTATGTTACCGTTGCTAAGCAAATTGCAACCAAATACGGCGTAGCAATTGACATGCCTGCTGGTCCAAGTGAGTTGCTAATCGTTGCTGACAAAACTGCAAATGCCGCTTATATTGCTTCAGATTTATTGAGCCAAGCCGAACACGGAGCCGATAGTCAAGTAATATTAGTTTCAACCTCTCAAAATTTAATTCAGTTAGTACGTGCTGAAATTGAACAGCAAATAAAACAACTGCCTCGAAAGTTAATCGCTAAACAAGCCATACAAAATTCAAAATTAATTTATGTCGAAACTAACAAAATAGCAATCGATTTAATTAATCAATATGCCCCAGAACATTTTATTATTTGCTGCGATGATGAAGATTTTTTTGTTAACCAAATTAGCAATGCTGGTTCGGTGTTTATAGGCAGCTTTACACCCGAAAGCGCAGGTGATTACGCCTCTGGCACAAATCACACCTTGCCAACAAATGGGTTTTCAAAAGCCTACTCGGGAGTTAATCTTGATAGCTTTTACAAAGCTATCACTTTTCAAAAAATAACAAAAGAAGGCCTTAAAAACATTGGCCCTACCATTGAACTTATGGCTGAAGCTGAAGGCCTACAAGCTCATAAAAACGCCGTTACATTGCGCCTTAAGGATATATAAATGCATACATTTAACTTAAACCATATTACCCGTAAAAATGTTAAATCATTAAAACCATATGCTTCTGCACGTGATGATTTTAAAGATTTTAATAACACTATGTTGTTTTTAGATGCCAATGAAAACCCATTTAAAAGTGAAGTCAATCGCTACCCAGACCCATACCAATCTAAAGTCAAACAACTGTTATCCCTACAAAGAGGAATACCTGTAAATCAAATACTTTTAGGCAACGGTAGCGACGAAGTGTTAGATTTATTATTTAGAGCCTTTTGCGAACCCAACATTGACAATGTAATTACATTGCCACCAACTTATGGCATGTATGAGGTATTAGCAAACTTAAATGCAGTTTCGGTTACAAAAATTAACCTATCAAAGCATTTTCAACCCAATATATCAGCAATAATAAACGCTATAACACCAAATACAAAGCTTTTGTTTTTGTGCTCACCAAACAACCCAACAGCAAATAGTTTTGACAGCTTAAAAATAGAAAAACTCATTAAAAACTTTAATGGCATTGTAGTGATTGATGAGGCATATATTGATTTTTCTAGTCAAAAAAGCTGGTTAAATCAATTAAATAATTACCCAAATCTTGTCATCACACAAACATTTTCAAAAGCCTATGGTATGGCAGGCATTCGCTTAGGTATAGGTTACGCTTCCGCGGAAATTATTTCGGTTCTAAACAAAATAAAACCACCTTATAACGTCAATCAACTAACGCAACAACGGGCACTTTATCAATTAAAACAGGAAGACGTTATAAAAAGTCAAATTGATGATATTTTAAATGAACGTAAGCATCTAACATCTCAATTACATCAAATTTCGTTTATAGAAACTATATATCCCTCTGATGCTAATTTTTTATTAGTAAAAGTAGACGACGCCAATAAACGCTACAAACAGCTTATTGACCTAGGCGTTGTCGTTAGAAACCGAACCAATCAAGAAGGTTGCAAAAATTGCTTACGATTTACCATTGGTACACCAACAGAAAACAACACATTAATAACAACATTAAAACAAATTTAAGGGTATTAAAACCTAACTTTGTAAGCTATATTATGAAAAAAGTATTATTTATAGATCGAGACGGCACCATAATTAAAGAACCCGAAGACGAACAAATTGATGGCTTTAACAAACTACAATTTTATCCAAAGGTATTTCAATATTTATCAAAAATAGCAGCAGAGCTAGACTTTGAAATTGTGATGATAACCAATCAAGATGGTCTGGGGACTAGTTGCTTCCCCGAAGATACTTTTTGGCCAATACATAATTTCATAATTGAAACGTTTAAGGCCGAAGGTGTTCATTTTGAAGAACAATTTATTGACCGAACTTTTGCTAAAGATAATGCACCTACTCGAAAACCCAACACAGGGCTATTAACCAAGTATTTTAAAAACAACTATGATTTAGCAAACTCATTTGTCATTGGCGATAGATTAACCGATATTGAATTGGCTAAAAATTTAGGAGCAAAAGGCATATTCATTAACGATAACACCAATTTAGGCACTACCGAAACTACCGTAAGTCATAATGAATTACAACCATTTATTGCATTAGAAACCAACGACTGGAAACTAATTTATGAATTTTTAAAAGCCAAACAACGCACAGGTTCGTTATCAAGAAATACTAACGAAACTAAAATTGACATAAAGCTAAACTTAGACGGTACCGGAAAAAGTAATATAAACACTGGTATTGCTTTTTTTGACCATATGCTAGATCAAATTGCTAGACATGGCCAACTGGACCTTGATATAAATGTAAAAGGCGATCTTGAGGTTGACGAACACCACACCATTGAAGATACTGCAATTGCTTTAGGCGAGTTATTTAACACCGTACTTGGTAATAAATTAGGTATCGAACGTTATGGGTTTTGTTTACCCATGGATGACTGCTTAGCACAAGTAGCAATAGATTTTGGTGGTCGAAACTGGCTTGTATGGGAAACTGATTTTAAACGTGAAATGATTGGTAAAATGCCTACGGAAATGTTTATGCACTTTTTTAAATCATTTACCGATGGCGCTAAATGTAATTTAAATATTAAAGCTCAAGGCACCAATGAACATCATAAAATCGAAGCCATTTTTAAAGCTTTTGCCAAAGCAATTAAAATGGCCGTAAAACGTGATGTTGAAAAAATGATTTTACCAAGTACAAAAGGCGTTTTATAATAACTTAAGGTGATGAAAAATAACAAACTTGTAATAATTGACTACGGCGCAGGCAATATAAAAAGCATCCAGTTTGCTTTTAAACGCTTGGGGGTTGACGCCATTTTATCTAATAATATAGACGTTATAAAAACCGCCGATAAAATTATTTTTCCAGGTGTAGGTGAGGCGAGTAGTGCCATGAAAAAACTTAAAAAAAGTGGCTTACACATTATTATCCCACAACTTAAACAGCCTGTTTTAGGCATTTGCTTAGGCATGCAGTTACTTTGCAAACATACAGAAGAGAACGACACAAAAGGTCTAGGTGTATTTAATGTTAATATTAAACGGTTTTCAAACCGCGTAAAAGTACCGCAAATGGGATGGAACACCATTAACAACTTAAAATCAAATTTGTTTAATGGTATAACTCCAGAAACTTACATGTATTTAGTGCATAGTTATTATGCCGAAACTAATGACTATACTATTGCTGAAACCAGTTACGATGGCGTTTATGCCAGTGCATTGCAAAAAAATAATTTTTACGGCGTACAATTTCATCCCGAAAAAAGTGGTGATGTTGGAGCACTTATTTTAAAAAACTTTTTAAATTTATAACATGCGTATAATCCCTGCTATAGATATTATTGACGGTAAATGTGTTCGCCTTACAAAAGGCGATTACAATACCCAAAAAACATATAATGAAAACCCGCTTGAAGTTGCAAAGCAATTTGAAGATAATGGCATTAAATATTTACACTTAGTCGATTTAGATGGTGCTAAAGCTAGTAAAATAATTAACCATAAGGTTTTAGAAACCATTGCAAGTAAAACCAATTTAACGGTAGATTTTGGTGGTGGGTTAAAAGCTAATGAAGATTTAAAAATTGCATTTAATTCTGGCGCAAGCCAAATTACAGGCGGAAGTATTGCTGTAAAACACCCTGCCATTTTTGAAACCTGGATTTCAAAATATGGCGAAAACAAAATAATTTTAGGTGCCGATAGTCTTGACAATACTATTGCCATAAATGGATGGCAAGAAGGTAGTAACCAAAAATTAATACCGTTTATACAAAATTATCAATCCAAAGGTATCAAATATATAATTTGTACTGACATTTCTAAAGATGGCATGTTACAAGGGCCATCATTACAGCTGTATTCTAAAATATTAAACACTTGCAATAGTAAGGACAACTCAATACATTTAATTGCTTCGGGGGGAGTCACATCAATTAAAGACCTCGAATTACTTAACGAAATTGGTTGTGAAGGTGCTATTATTGGAAAAGCAATTTATGAAAATAAAATTACCTTAAAGGAATTAGAACGCTTTTTATAATTATAAATTTGCCTACAATATGCTTACAAAACGAATTATACCTTGCCTAGATATCAAAAATGGACGTACCGTAAAAGGTGTGAATTTTGTAGATTTAATTGATGCCGGCGACCCCGTAACTTTAGCTAAAAAATATGCCGATATGGGAGCCGATGAACTTGTTTTTTTAGACATTTCGGCAACTTTAGAAGGCCGCAAAACAACCCAAAATATGGTGCTTAAAGTTGCTGAGCAAGTTAATATCCCGTTTACTGTTGGCGGTGGCATTTCGAGCATTAGCGATGTAGAAGCCCTTTTAAAATGTGGTGCAGATAAAATTTCTATAAATTCATCTGCGGTAAAACGTCCCGAATTGATAACTCAATTATCCAATAAATTTGGATCGCAATGCATTACTGTTGCCGTTGATGCCAAACAGGTTAACAACAAATGGCTAGTACACTTAGCCGGAGGTACAATTGCTACTGATATTAATTTATTTGACTGGGTAAAAGAAGTTGAACAACGTGGCGCTGGCGAAATTTTATTTACATCAATGGATCATGATGGCACAAAAAATGGTTTTGCAAATACAGCCTTGGCGCATATGGCTAATCTAATCAATATTCCTATTATAGCTTCTGGCGGTGCCGGTAATATGCAGCATTTTATTGACACCTTTAAAATAGGAAAATCGGATGCCGCACTTGCTGCAAGCGTATTTCATTTTGGCGAAATTGATATTCCAAACTTAAAACAACAACTTAAAGCTAATAACATAGCAATACGTATATAAAATGACTATAAATTTTGACAAAAATAGCGATGGTTTGGTGCCCGCAATAATACAAGATGTAACTACCAAAAATATATTAATGCTTGGCTACATGAATCATGACGCTTATGCTAAAACTATTAACACAAAACAGGTCACTTTTTATAGTAGATCCAAGCAACGCCTTTGGACAAAAGGTGAAGAAAGCGGACATGTGTTAAAGCTTATTGATATTAAAGCTGATTGCGATAACGACGCCTTATTGATACTAGCAACACCCAAGGGGCCAACTTGCCACAAAGGCACGGATACCTGCTGGGGTGAAGAAAACACCCCAAATTATGGCTTTATATCGCATTTAGAAAACACTATTGCATCACGAATAGAGGCTAAGGATATAAAAAAATCTTATGTGGCCTCATTATTTGCCAAAGGCTTAAATAAAATAGCCCAAAAGGTGGGAGAAGAGGCTGTAGAGGTAGTTATTGAAGCTAAAGATGATAACGACGATTTATTTTTAAATGAAAGTGCCGATTTACTCTTTCATTATTTAATGCTTTTACAAGCCAAAGGTTATAAACTAAATGATGTGGTTAATGTTTTAAAGCATAGAGAGAAGTAATGTACTATGTTTGAAAAAAAATATTACTATTTAATTAAAATTCAGTATTTAGGCTATCGTTTTCATGGTTGGCAAAAACAACCCAACTTAAAAACGGTTCATTTAATGATTGATCGCACCCTAAATTATATACTTGATGGCGCTTATTTTAAATCTTTAGGCGCTGGTCGTACAGACGCTATGGTATCGGCTAACGAAGCCGCTTTTGAGCTATTTTTAAAACATCCTATAGAGGATTTAAACGCTTTTTTAGAGCAATTTAACACCAATCTTCCGCAAGATATTAGAGCTTTAAATATTAAAGAGATTGACGCTGAATTTAATATTATACAGCACTCTAAAATAAAAGAATATCTTTACCTTTTTACCCATGGCAAAAAGCAACACCCATTTTGCGCCCCTATAATGACTACCATATTAGATGAACTTGACATTGATTTGATGAAAAAAGGCGCGTTATTATTTAAAGGCTTACATAACTTTAAAGCCTATTGCTACAAAGCTACTGACACTGGCATGTATAACCGTGAAATATTGTATTGTGAATTAATTGAGAACAATCTATTTAAAGCTAATTTTTTTCCTGAAACTTCATATCTATTAAAAGTACAAGGCAAGGGGTTTGGCAGAAATCAAATACGATTAATGATGGGCGCTCTAATTGACCTTGGAAAAGGTAAAATTAACCTAGAGGATATAAAAAACAGTTTGATGGCTAATAACACCTTTAAAATCAATCACATTGCACCAGCTTCTGGTTTAATATTAAATAAAATTGATTTTTAAAAGGGGTATTACCTACGTTTAATTATTTAGCCTTACAGCTAACCCTTTTTGCTTATTAACATCACCAACATACGAATACTCAAAAGTATAACTAGAATCGGTTGTGGTTAGTATTTTAAGATGAATATCTTTACGTTCGGCTCTATTTTTTGGGTTTATAGTTTTAAATATCACCTCACAGTCATTAATCCACCTCACGGTAGATGAATCAGTTTTACCTTCAAAAGTTTCTATTTGCAAAGCTTTAGTACGCATAAAAACCGATTTATAATCTTTATTATCAATACGAATTGTACTTTCATACTTACCAGTGGTAAAGCGTTCACATTCGCGTGTAACGCTATAACAACCTGTTAAAATTAATAATAATAGTAAAGCAGATATTTTTTGCATAGTATCAATAATAATGAAACCACAAAATTAATATATAGTATTAATTATTATAACTTTTAAAGCTACCATTTTTAAAAAAAATCACAATTCGCTCTATTTCAGCAGACGCTGCATTAGTTTCTTGGGGTAGTGCTGGCGCATTAGATAGATCATTTTGTAGGTTTTCTGAGGTTTTTTGAGTTTGGCTTATAATGTGGTCTGTAAACAAATCAGTTTTTTCTAAGTGCTTAGGCAAATCACTAAAATTATTCATTAAAGAAGCAGGTTGAACTGTTTTAGGACTATCAATTTTAGGAAAAGTTCCTTTGCCATTTAAAAGCCAATATAAATCAACGTCAGGAAAAGCGTTTAGTAATTTTAATACAAACTCTAAACTAGGTTTATTTCTTCCCGAAAAAATATGAGAGATACTTGAGCGTTGCACGCCTACCTTTTCTGCAAAAGCAGAAGACGACACCCCATAATGGGATTTAATTTTTTGAAGTCTTTCGATAAATTGCTCTGTGTTTATCATAACGTTTACAAAAGTATACATTATTACAACACAATGCAAATTAAGTGTAAACCCTAGGTTTTTTACACTTGTAAACAATGGTGTAATCGTTAAATTAATAATTCATATCATCACGACAAATTAATTGATTAACAGAATCTTAACTAGTTTTTGTTGTTTAGTTTAGGTTTGTAAACATTTTGAATGCTACCGTGTTTACCTTTGTGTATTTAATTAGTTTACCTTTGTATACAATTGTTAATTTTGTAGTGTTACATTTGTAAATTAAAGTTTTGGTACATTTGTAAACTAATTATTTTACTTTTGAATTTACATATCTTAAACCATCAAAAATTTAAAGTCCTTTCTCTTTATGGGCGCTATATAACAAATGCCAGCATTGAGCCAGTTATAGAAAAACTATTAAAAAGCAATACAATTAAAGCTGAAATTATAGGTAAGTCTGTTGATGATTTACCAATACATGCCTTAAAATTTGGCAATGGCAAAACAAAAGTTTTGATATGGTCACAAATGCACGGCAATGAATCAACAACAACTAAAGCTGTTTTTGACGTTTTGAATACTTTAGTAAATGATGCAAATCATTTGATAACAAAAAATGTCACCTTATTAGTGATTCCTATTTTGAATCCAGATGGAGCAAAAGCGTACACACGTTTAAATGCTAATACTATAGATTTAAATAGAGATGCTGTAAATTTATCACAACCAGAAAGTAAAGTTTTACAAAATATTTATAATTCATTTAAGCCTGATTTGTGTTTAAATATGCATGGTCAGCGCACTATTTTTAGTGCTGGTTTAGCAAATAAGTCAGCAACCGTTAGTTTTTTAGCACCTGCGCAAGATGCGCATTTAAGCATTACAGATAACCGAAAATATGCTATGCAACTTATTGCTACTATGCATGATAAACTGCAAAAATTAATTCCTAATCAAATAGGTCGCTATGATGATGCCTTTAATATTAATTGCGTAGGCGATAGGTTTCAAAGTTATAATTGCCCAACAATTTTATTTGAAGCTGGACACATTGATAGCGATTATAGCCGAGAGTCTTCTCGATTATATATTTATGTAGCTTTAATGTCACTATTTGAAGCTTTATGCGATGAAAAATCTAATGCATTAGATTATAAAAATTACTTTAAAATTCCCGAAAACGAAAAGTGTTTTTATGATATTATTATTAGAAATGCTTTAGATACTAATTTTAATAGCATAGATATTGCTATACAATATGAAGAAACATTATATGATAATGCTATTTATTTTAAGCCTAATGTTGTTAAATTAGAAAAATTGCCAAACTTTTTTGGGCATAGAGAAATTAATGCTAAACAAATGCAGGTTTTTAACTTGAATGGTGAAGTTTTAAAAATCGATGATATTGTTGATAGTATTACAATAAACTCTATAGAAATCTCAATGAAACCTAATATTTTATAATAATTATTCATGAAATTCTGTTAAAATCAATTATTTTTGTCATTTATTCAATACAACATAAAATTATGCCAAAATATAAGCTAGACGAAATTGACCACCAAATACTTGATATATTAATAGATAACACTAGAACGCCATTTACTGATATTGCCAAAAAACTTTTAATTTCCGCAGGCACAGTACATGTTAGGGTTAAAAAAATGGAAGATGCCGGAATAATTAAAGGTTCATCTTTAACGCTAGATTATATAAAACTAGGCTATTCATTTATTGCTTACATTGGTGTGTATCTACAAAACACATTTGAAACTACCTTTGTGATTGAACGAATTAACCAAATACCTTTTGTTACCGTAGCTCACATTACAACAGGTAAATTTAATGTGTTTTGCAAAATTAGAGCAAGAGATACTGCTCATGCAAAAGATATTATTTTTATGCTAGATGCTATTGATGGGGTTTATCGCACAGAAACAATGATTTCGTTAGAAGAAAGTATTAACGACAAAAAACGTTTAATGCACTCAATTTTTAATGATTTATAAATTATTGGTTTTAAATTAATTACATAATTCATGTAAACTAATTGTTTAATTATAATTGATTCTATAAAACGCAGCAATACGATGACAATTACCAACACAGATTTTAATTTTCTCAAACAAAGAAACATTTATAAAGGTAAAGTTAGGGATGTTTACACCTTAACCAATGATCGCGTTTTAATGGTTGCTACCGACAGACTTTCTGCGTTTGATGTCGTTATGCCTAAAGGAATTCCGTTTAAAGGTCAAATTTTAAATCAAATTGCAACCAAAATGATGAAAGCCACTGAGCACATTGTGCCAAACTGGCTTATAGACACTCCAGACCCTAATGTTGCTTATGGCTATGCATGCGAACCTTTTAAAGTAGAAATGGTGATTAGAGGTTATATGGCAGGACATGCTGCTCGCGAATATAAACTTGGTAAACGTGAATTGTGCGGTATTAAACTACCTGATGGATTAAAAGAAAATGATAAGTTTGACTCGCCTATTATTACGCCAGCTACCAAGGCCGAAATGGGTAACCATGACGAAGATATAGCACGAGAAGATATTATAAAACGCAACATTATATCTGAAGACGACTATAATGTAATAGAAGATTATACCTACAAATTATTTGATCTTGGTGCCAAAATTGCTAAAAAACAAGGTCTCATTTTGGTAGATACTAAATATGAATTTGGAAAAACAAAAGATGGTAAAATTGTTTTAATTGATGAAATTCATACTCCAGATTCGTCAAGGTATTTTTACAGTGATAACTACCAAGAACTTCAGGACAAAGGCGAGCCTCAAAAACAGCTTTCTAAAGAGTTTGTTAGGCAATGGTTAATTGCTAATAATTTTCAAGGGCTAAATAATCAACAAGTTCCAAATATGACTGATGCGTATATTAAAACTGTTAGCGATAGGTACATTGAACTTTACGAAAAAATTATTGGCGAACCCTTTATTAAAGCAGATGTTTCGAACATAAATTATCGCATCGAAACCAACGTTTTAAACTACCTTAAAAACTCATAATAAATTGATTTACAACCATTATGACCAATCAATTTAAAGAAAAAATTAAAACTGAGTTTTCTTTTTTAACCCAAAGTAAAATTTTGATTGCAATTTCGGGAGGCGCAGATAGCGTTGCTTTGACACACTTATGCCATCAATTAAATTTAAATTTTTCGCTAGCACACTGCAACTTTAAATTACGTGATAAAGAGAGTGACGCTGATGACTTATTTGTAAAGCAATTAGCAAAGTCATTAAACACAAAAATACATGCTATACAATTTAACACTTTAGAGTATAGCAAAACAAATAAACTGTCAACACAAATGGCCGCTCGAAAATTAAGATATGATTGGTTTAATGAGCTATCTGCACAATATCAATACGACTACATACTAACGGGGCATCATGCTGATGATAATTTAGAAACTTTTTTTATAAACTTAACAAGAGGAACAGGGCTTGATGGCCTTTTAGGCATACCTCAAAACAATAATAATATTGTTAGGCCGCTATTATCGTTTTCACGAATAGAAATACTCAATTTTTTAAATTGTAATTCACTGAAATACAGAGAAGATAGCAGCAATAGCTCAACAAAATATTTAAGAAACAAAATACGTATTGAGTTAATTCCTATTTTAAAACAAATAAGCCCAAATATACTTGAAAGTATTAATACAACTCAAAAGCACCTAAACACTTCAAGCCAATTAGTTAATGATTTTATAGAAACAAAAAACAAATATATTATCACATCTAAAACGGCAACGCATACCGAATATTGTGTTGACAACATAAAAAAGCTAAACACTGTACAAGCCTACTTATATGCTGCGTTTAAAAATTTTGGATTTACGCAATGGGATGATATTTATCACTTACTAGATGCACAAACAGGGAAATTTGTGTTATCAAAAACACATCGCTTACTTAAAAACAGGAACACGCTTATATTGTCAAAACTTAATAACGATGCTCCTAAAACTTCAAACGTCATAATAAATGCTTTTGACACACCAATAAGCACACCTTTAGGTGTGTTAAATTTTGACGTTATTTCGGATAAATCAATAGCAAGTACAAATGCAAATTGTATTTTTTTAGATTTAGAAAAATTAGATTTACCGCTAACGGTTTCAAAGTGGGAGCATGGTGATTTTTTTTTTCCGATAGGCATGCAAGGCAAAAAAAAGTTAAGCAAATATATGAAGGATGAAAAACTATCATTAATTGATAAAGCTAATGTTTTGGTTTTAAAATCTCAAAGTGATATTGTTTGGGTAATTGGTAAGCGTATGGATAACCGCTACAAAATAGATGATAACACTAAACAAATACTAAAAATTACCCTAAAGCCATAAGCAAAAACTTATTACGATTTTTTTAAATTGTTTTTGCAAATACACGTGTAATACTATCAAGGTAATGTTCGCTATTACTCATAGCATCATTTATATCGGTTGTATGATTTAAAATCGAATCATAATAGGTAATTCCTAAATTATTTAAAGCAACATCATCTAAAGCTATATGACCACAAAATGCTGCTATTTTAATGTTTTGGGTTTTGGCTGATGTAATGACTCCTTTGATGGTTTTCCCTGATAATGTTTGGGTATCTAATTTTCCTTCTCCAGTTATAACCCAATCTGTATTTTTTATTTTTTCATCAAATTTAGCTAAGTCTTTAATTAAATCAATGCCTGAATGTAGTGTGCCGTTTAAAAATAATTTTGCAGCTAAGCCCATTCCGCCCGCAGCACCAGCTCCTTTAGCATTGGGGTTAACTTTAAAACGTGTTTTTAAAACATCTGAAAACTCCTGAAGTCCTTTATCCAAAATTTGTACATCATTTATTGTAGCTCCTTTTTGCAACGCGTATATATGAGCTGCTCCATTTTGACCAAATAATGGATTTGTAACATCACAAGCTATTTTAAATTTGACATTTTTTAACTGTGAATTTACATTTGATGTATCTATTGCCTTAATTTTGGATAGGTTTGCTCCAATAGGCTTAACATCCATATTGTTTTTATCTAAAAAACGATACCCCAAAGCTGTTGCCATACCAATACCACAATCATTTGTTGCACTGCCGCCAATACCCATAATAATATTATTAGCGCCATTATTTATGGCATCAATAATCATTTCGCCTACACCATAGGTTGTGGCATTTTTACAGTCAAATTCTTCTGGTTTAAGTAATTTTAAACCAGAAGACTCTGCCATTTCTATAAAAGCAATTTTGGTTGATTTTGAAAATAAGTATGATGCTTTTACAGGTTTAAAAAATGGGTTATTTACAATAACCTTTTTTTTAGTTCCTTTTAAATAAAAGTTTACAATATCAATGGTTCCATCGCCACCATCTGCCAAAGGAAGCTTTTCAACATTAATATTTGGCAATTCTTTTTTTAATGCATTTTCAACAATAGTGCAAAATTCTAACCCTGTTATCGAGTTTTTAAATTTATCGGGGGCAACAACTATTTTCAAACTAATTTAAATTTAATTTAATAATTCAACTATTGATTTTGCTAAAACACAAATAATTACAAAATACGTTATTAGTATTACAACTTCTTTTTTTCCTG
>CALDUQ010000068.1 GCA_937924845.1 uncultured Flavobacteriaceae bacterium | reverse complement strand
AAAAAAGCGATTGAAATTTTATGTTTTCAATCGCTTTTTTATTACAATACTATTTAGGTTGCTTTTAAATACGTTCAATTTTAGCACCTATAGCTTTTAATCGCTCATCTATACGCTCGTAACCTCTATCTATTTGTTCAATATTATGTATTGTAGATGTACCTGTTGCAGATAACGCCGCAATAAGTAACGATACGCCTGCTCTAATATCTGGCGAGGTCATTGTTGTAGCTTTTAAGTTAGATTTAAAATCATGACCAATAACATTAGCCCGATGTGGGTCGCATAAAATTATTTTTGCTCCCATATCAATAAGTTTATCTACAAAAAACAATCGACTTTCAAACATTTTTTGATGTATTAACACGCTTCCTTTAGCTTGCGTAGCTACAACAAGGATAATACTTAGTAAATCAGGTGTAAATCCTGGCCAAGGCGCATCAGAAACTGTTAGTATAGAACCGTCAATATAACTTTGTATTTCATAACCGTTAGTATGCTCGGGTATGTATAAATCATCGCCTTTACGTTCAATTGTAATTCCTAATTTTCTAAATACATCAGGAATTTGACCCAAATCATCCCAACTTACATTTTTTATAGTTAACTCGCTTTTAGTCATAGCAGCTAAGCCAATCCAGCTACCAATTTCAATCATATCAGGTAGCATAGTGTGCGATGTGCCACCTAACTCTGTAACGCCTTCAATGGTAAGCATGTTAGAGCCTACGCCACTAATTTTAGCCCCCATGCGATTTAGCATTTTGCATAATTGTTGCAAATAAGGTTCGCAGGCAGCGTTATAAATAGTGGTTGTGCCTTTAGCTAATACCGCAGCCATAACAATATTGGCTGTACCAGTTACCGATGCTTCATCTAGTAACATGTATGTACCTTTTAGTTCATTAGCTTCAACGCCATAAAAATAATCTTCTCTGTTGTATCTAAATTTAGCACCAAGTTTTATAAAGCCTTCAAAGTGCGTGTCTAGTCGTCTTCTGCCAATTTTGTCACCACCCGGTTTAGGGATATAGCCTTTGCCAAATCTAGCTAATAAAGGCCCTACAATCATTATAGAACCTCTTAAACCACGACCGTCAATTTTAAATTGTTCAGACTCTAAGTATGGTAAATTAACGTCATCGGCTTGAAATGTATAAGACCCTTTGCCTAATTTTTCGATTTTTACACCTAATTTCTCTAATAAAGCTATTAATTTATTGACATCAATAATATCAGGTATATTATTAATAGTAACTTTTTGTGGTGTAAGTAAAACAGCACATAATATTTGTAATGCTTCATTTTTGGCGCCTTGTGGTTGTATGCTTCCTTTAAGTTTATGGCCGCCCTCTATTTTAAATGTTTTCATATATTAATAACGCTTACGTTTTCGGTTATTTTTAGCGTTGTTTTTATGGTTGTTAGTTTTTGAGTTCGAATTTGAAAATTTGCGTTTTACTTTAAGTAAACTTGTCGAATCGGTTAAGCTTTCAGTGCTATTTTTTAAATTTATTTTGCCTTCGGAAAGTTCAAATAAATGATTGTAAATTACATCGTCTTCTACCGTATCTTTATTCCAGTTTAAAAAACATTTTTTCATGTGATTAGCTATAGTTAGCTTCAATGCTTCTTTCATTTCACCTTCCTCCCATGTAATAGCAACATCAATCATAGTTTTTATATTGTTACCATAAAAACGGTACTTAGGAAAATTTTGTGGGTAAGCCAAAGGTTTAGGTTTAGCTTCTATGATTTCGCGACTTGGCATGTCAAAAGGTGAATCTACATCCAATTTAAAATCAGCCATAATAAACAATTGGTCCCATAACTTATGCTGAAAATCAGGCACATCGCGTAAATGTGGTTGTAAATTGCCCATAACAGTAATTATGGTTTGGGCAACCTTATTACGTTCATCTTTGGTCTCTCTGGTTATCGCATGATTAATCATTTTTTGAAGATGGCGTCCATATTCAGGAATGATTAATTGTTCACGTTCGGTATTATATTGTAATTGATTTGTCAAAAGTATTGAGGTTTAATTTTTAGAAGAAATAAAGTTGCAAAGTACAAAAAAAACTAAAGCGATATAACATCATCAACTTTTTCAGAAACTTCTATATATTTAGAAATGACAGCTTCTGGATTTTTCATTTTTACTTTTATCGAAACACTAGTATATTTACCGTTTTTTGAAGCTTTTGTTGAGATATCAGCAAGTTTAGCATCAAATAATGATTTTATTTGTGTGATTTTATTAACTTCAGACTTCACTATAAATTTAAATAAATAATCAGAAGGCCATAATGTAGTATCTGCAAGTTGCTTTTTTAATTTTTTGTAAAATTCTTCAGCATCTGGTTTTATTGTCATAAAATTGTAGATTTATTGCAAATATAAGATTTAGGCTTAATTTATTTTTTAATTTTATTGATAATACCGATTTTTACACCAATAATCACTTTTAATTATTTTGAATACTAAACGCATCGTTATAACTGGTGGCCCTTCTACAGGTAAAACAGCTATCATAAACCAATTATTAGCTAATGGCTATTTTTGTCATGAAGAAATTTCACGTCAAGTAACTCTTGATGCACGCAAAAACGGTATTGAACAAATGTTTATTACCAAACCCTTATTGTTTAGTGAACTTTTGCTAAAAGGAAGATTAGAACAGTTTAATAAAATCGAAAATAATACTAATAGCATAATTTTTTACGATAGAGGTTTGCCCGATGTTACGGCATATTTACACCATATTAGTGCATCATACCCTGAAAATTTTACTTCGATATGTACTAGTAATAAATACGACACTGTATTTATTTTAAAACCCTGGGAGGCAATTTATGAAAACGATAATGAGCGTTATGAAAGTTTTGAGCAAGCTTTAGAAATTCACGATAATTTGGTTAAAACCTATACAAAATATGGTTATAATTTAATAAATGTGCCTTTTGATACTGTTGTAAATCGAACTAATTTTATTTTAAATCATGTAACCTAATAATGCTGCACCCAATACAAATTCTTGAACGTTATTGGAAGTATACCAGCTTTAGGTCTCAACAAGAGCAGATTATAAATGCAGTACTTCAAAACGATGATGTATTGGCGTTATTACCTACAGGTGGTGGTAAATCTTTATGTTTTCAAATTCCGGCTTTAGCTAGAGAAGGTATTTGTATTGTAATCTCGCCATTAATAGCCTTGATTAATAATCAAGTTGAAGATTTACAAAATAGAGGCATAAAAGCCATTGGTTTAACCAATATTAAGCACCGTAATGAATTAGATGCGTTATTAGATAATTGCATTTATGGCAACTATAAGTTTTTATATATATCGCCCGAACGACTTGAAAATGAATTGGTACAGGAACGTATTAAACTTATGAACGTAAACCTTATTGCTGTTGATGAAGCGCACTGTATATCACAATGGGGACATGATTTTAGACCAGCATACAGAAATATTACCAAGCTACGCTTACTAAAACCTAATGCTAACGTAATAGCGCTTACAGCATCAGCAACATTAAAAGTCGAACACGATATCATAAATACTCTCGATTTTATAAAACCTAAATTATTTAAGCAATCATTTAAGCGCGATAATTTAGCATATATGACTTTTGATGCTGAAGATAAATTACACCTTATCAAACAAATTTTAACTAAAAATAAATCATCATCTATTATTTATGTTAGAAACAGAAAAGGCACTTTTGAAACTAGCGAAAAATTAAATGATATTGGTATATTAAGTACATTTTATCATGGCGGTATGTCTAACGATGATAAAGATACTAGTTTTAAATTATGGTTTAATAATGCCAAACAGGCCATGGTGGCCACTAGCGCTTTTGGTATGGGAATAGATAAACCCGATGTTTCAAGTGTAATTCATATCAATTTTCCCGAAAGCATTGAAAGCTATTTTCAAGAGGCTGGCAGGGCAGGCAGAAACGGAAACAAAGCTTACGCTATAATTTTAAGACATAAAGGAGATGAAGCGCAATTAAAAAAACAGTTTTTAGATAACATTCCCTCAATTACTCAAGTAAAATTTATTTATAAAAAATTATGTAATTATTTTCAAATACCATTTGGTGAAGGTGTTTTTTTTAGCTCGGAGTTTAATTATTTAAAATTTTGTAATACGTACAAATTAAATAAAGGAATAACTTTTAATACTTTAAAAATTTTAGATCAAAATAGTATTATTAATATTAGTCCTGAGTTTAGAAACAATACAACTATACAAATTTTAATTTCTAATACAGCACTTTTTTCATACATAAGTAAAAACAAAGAAATAAATACTATTTTAAAAACCATATTACGATCATACGGTGGCGTGTTTGAACAACCTACAAAAATTGACACTAAATTTATTGCTAAAAAGGCAGCGGTATCAGAACCCTCGCTAATTACGTGTTTAGAAAAATTAGAAAAAGACGCTGTAATAAAGCTAAAACTTATTAAAACTGATATTGAAATAACATTTGTAGAGCCTCGTGAAGATGATATTACAATAAATAGAATTGCTAAAACAATAGTAGAGCAAAACGAAATTAAAAAAAATCAAATTGATGCGGTTTTAAATTATATATACAATGACAACCTTTGTAAAAGCATACAACTTCTCTCCTATTTTGGAGAAAAAAATGTAAAACAATGCGGCATTTGTTCAGTATGCATAAAAAACAAGCCACTTAAAGTTAATAAGGATGAATTAAACAGTATACTAGCAGTATTAAAAAATAAACCACAACGATCGCGACAAATTTCAACAACACTACAGATGAGATCAGATAAAGTAAATTTTTATCTAAAAAAACTGCTAGAATTAAATAAAATAGAAATTACATCAAATAATACATACCAAATAAAATGAGTAGAGATTTAAGAATCATTTTTATGGGAACGCCAGATTTTGCTGTTTCCAATTTATCTGCATTAGTAGAGGCTAACTATAATATTGTTGGGGTAATTACGGCACCCGATAAACCAGCTGGTAGAGGGCGTAAGCTTAATCAATCAGCAGTAAAAACCTATGCGCTTCAAAAAGGACTACATATTTTACAGCCTAAAAACTTAAAAAGTGACGAGTTTATAAGTGAATTAAAACAACTAAATGCAAATTTACAAATTGTAGTTGCTTTTAGAATGTTGCCAAAAATTGTTTGGCAAATGCCTAAGTATGGCACATTTAACCTGCATGCCTCTTTGCTACCTAATTATAGGGGCGCTGCACCTATAAATTGGGCTATTATAAACGGTGAGACAAAAACAGGTGTTTCTACTTTTTTTATTGATGATAAAATTGATACTGGTGAAATGATTTTACAAGAAGAAGTTGCTATTGAAACAACTCAAACTGTAGGAGAATTACATGACGTGTTAATGCATAAAGGCTCAAAGTTAGTATTAAAAACTGTGGCATTGATTAAAAATAATGATGTTATTACAACACCACAAATAGATACAAAAAATTTAAAAACAGCCTATAAGCTTAATAAAGATAATTGTAAAATTGATTGGACGGCAAGCTTAAACCATATTTATAATAAAATTCGAGGCTTAAACCCTTACCCAGCAGCATGGAGTTACTTTATTAATGGTGATGATAAATTTGCAGTAAAACTTTTTGATGTAGATAAAATTATTGAAAATCATGATTTAACTGTTGGAGATATTATTGTAACTAAAAATGAATTAAAAGTGGTTACCAACGAAGGCTACCTTTTAGTTAAGCAAATACAATTACCAGGAAAGCGTAAAATGGATGTAAAATCACTTTTAAACGGATTTTTAATACACAAAAAGGCTAAAATGCTATAAACCCTTGCTAGTATTGATTTGATGGGTTATTGGTAAATATTTTTTGTGTTATTAACAATTTACATCAAGTTATTAACAAATCGCTCAGTTTCCCTTGCTATCACTTGTGTAAACGAATTTAAAGTATAAATTTGTTGAAGAAATTAACAAAAGAACGTTAATCTATTAATTATTTAATTTAATATTTATGAACAAAACAGATTTAATTGAAGGAATGGCTGAAAATGCTGGAATTTCAAAAGCAGCAGCAAAAAAAGCATTAGATTCTTTATTAGGTAACATCGAAGGAACATTAAAACAAGGAAATAGAGTTTCTTTAGTAGGATTTGGATCTTGGTCTGTATCTCAAAGAGCAGCTAGAGATGGTAGAAACCCACAAACTGGTGAAACTATTAAAATACAAGCTAAAAATGTTGTAAAGTTTAAAGCTGGTTCTGAGTTAAGTAGCTCAGTAAACTAAATTTACACTTATCATTAAATAAAAAAGCCTGATTTTTATAATCAGGCTTTTTTATTTAATATATTTAGAAAATGAATATTAAAAATCCCAAAAAAGGACAACTTTTAATTGCTGAACCATCAATAATTGGTGACGAATCATTTAGCAGAACAATTATACTCCTAGCAGAGCATGGTGTAAATGGCTCACTAGGGTTTATTTTAAATAAACCTTCGGATTATATATTACCCGATTTAATTCCTGAATTACATACCGAATTTATAATATATATTGGTGGCCCTGTTGAAAATGATAAACTGTATTTTATTCATAAAGTGCCAAATTTGATACCTGATAGTATCGAAATTTCTGATGGGCTATATTGGGGTGGCGCATTTAATACCGCCTGCAAACTAATTAACTCTAATGTTATTACAGCTCATGACATTAAGTTTTTTATTGGTTATACAGGATGGCAACATTTACAGTTAGAACATGAAATTAGTAACAACTCATGGGTTATAACTAATAATAGTTATCAAAAAAAATTATTAAGTAAAAATTATAATTCATTTTGGAAAGAAAAAATGCTTGATTTGGGTGGTGAATATAATAATTGGTCAAATGCGCCCGAAAATCCGATGCATAATTAATTACGTTTTAAAAATTTAATTGAAACTGTACTTCATAATTACCATCTCCTATAACATTTATATCTTGTGTATTAGTTTCATAAGCAAATGCTACAGCTAACCAATTAACAATTTTTACATGAAAAAGCCCACCCAAAGCAGAGTTAAACCTGTAATTAGCACCTAAAGATATTTTTTCTAGAAACGTTAAAGTTAAAGTACTATCTATTAATGTTGCACTTTTAATAAACCTAACTAAAGTAGATGGCGATAACTTTAGTGATTTGTTTAGCACGAAATGATACCCAATGGCAGTATTAATTTGAAACTGTTTATTAGCCACAGTAGTAACTCCAGAGTTTTTTATAAAACGTTTTGTGTTTAATAATCTAGGAGATGATAAGCTAATATAATAGTTTGAGTTTTTTAAATAAAAACCAATACCAACGTTTGGGTTAAACTCATTGATGTTTTGACTAAATAATGGGTCGCTAGTTAGGTCTAGAGTGTCAAAATTTGAATTTAAAAAAGTACCTCCGGCTTGGAGTCCAAAAATTAAATAAGTGTTTTTAAATAGCTTTATTTGATATGCTGCTATAGCAAAAACAGATGTTAAATTGTCAATAAATGTTTGATCAGTACTAAAAGTGATTCCTGTTTTTATTTTTGAATTTATAGGCGTGCTAAAATATATATTTTGTGCTTTGGGTGAATTTTCAATACCTGTAAATTGTGTTCTAAAATTTGAGTTTATAGTTGTATTAATATTTAAACCTATAGCTGCTGGATTAAAAAATACTTTATTGTAGTTATAAAGTGTAAATGTAGATTCTTGTAGCGCTTTTAGTTGTATGCTAAGCATAATAAAACAAAGTACCAAGCAAACATTTTTTAGCGATGCTTTCATTTTGTATTAGTTAGGATGAGAGTACTTAAAGTTACAATTTTTTTGCTAATTATCTCTTTTACTACTATATATAAAAAGCCAACGATAAAATCGTTGGCTTTTAACTACTAATATTTAAAGCGTTTTTTTAATTAATCTCAGTACTAAAAGGAAATAATAATTGTATTCCTTTTTTTTGAGTTTGAGATTTAATTTGTTTTAAAAGTTTATAATTGGCCTCGCCAAGTTCTTCTTTTAAAATAACTTCTTTAGCTTTTACAAGACCAAACTTGCTTAGCATGTCCTCCAAATTAGTTTCAAAAACAGGGTACTCTCTTATTTTGTAATCTTCAATTTTTGCAACTTCAGCAGCATATTTAATTGCTAAATCCAACCCGCCAAGTTCATCAACTAATCCGTTTTTTAATGCATCTGTACCCGTCCAAACTCGTCCTTGACCAATAGCTTTTACGGCAGTTTGTGTCATGCCTCTTCCGTTTGCTACACGCGTTGTAAATAATTCGTAAATATCGCTTACGCTTTCCTTAATAAATGTACGTTGCGTTTCATCCAAGGGCTGAAAGGGGCTATACATAATTGTATTTTTGTTAGTTTTAACCTGCTGGGCATTTATCCCCATAGTATTAGCTAATTTGTTAATATTTGGTAGTACACCAAATACACCAATGCTACCTGTAATGGTTGTAGGTTCGGCTATAATTTTATTGGCATTACATGCAATATAATACCCTCCAGATGCTGCCAAATTACCCATTGATACAATTACGGGTTTAACGGCTTTAGTTAGCTCTATCTCTCTCCAAATTAATTCGCTGGCAAGTGCACTACCTCCGGGAGAGTTAATACGCAAAACGATAGATTTAATTTTATCATCCTCTCTAGCCTTTTTTAATGCTTTATTAATTGTGCCTTGGCCTACAAAATCTTCATCGCCTTCGCCATAAATTATTTCACCTTCGGCGTAAATAATAGCTATTTTATTTTTACTTTTATTTAATATGCGTTTTTTTGATACTGTGCTTGAGTATTTTTTAATAGAAATTTTTTCAAGATCATCAGCATCAGTATTAGTTAATGCTGCTAAGTCGTTTACATATTGATCATAATAAGCTACTTTATCAATCAATTTTGAAGCAATAGCTTTGTTGGCATTACGCGTATCAAGATTATCAGCAATTGTATTTAAATTGGCAACAGTGGTATTTCTGCTTTCAGAAATTTCTTGAGTCATCACATTCCAAAGTCCATTTAGATATACTTTAATTTGCTCCCTATTGGCTTCACTCATTTCATTTTCTAGATAAGGTTCTACAGCACTTTTGTATTTGCCCAAACGGATAACTTCCATTTTAACTCCAGTTTTTTCTTGAAAATCTTTAAAATACAAACGTTCGGTTGATAGTCCCTTAAACTCTAAAACTCCAGCTGGGTTTAAATAAATACTATCAGCAACAGAGTTTAAATAATAGTCTTTTTGAGTATAAATATCGGCGTAAGATGTTATAAACTTACCAGATTTTTTAAACTCTAGTAAGGCATCACGAATGGCTTTGGTTTGTGAAATGCCAGCGTCAATAAAGTTGTTGTCAATAGAAATACCTTTAATTTTATCATCTTCGGCAGCATAATTAATGGCATTTATAATGCTTAATAGTCCAATTTCTTGATTATCATTAAGCATTGGAAAATCTTTGATTTTTGTTTTTGCAGCATAATCTTGAATCGGAAAATCAAGCTTTAGCTCCAAAATAGTATTGTTTTTTACAATTACTTGGTCTTTTGATGACGAACCAAATGCGGCGCCAATAACCATTATAAACAAAAAGCAAAGTAGTATAAAAATAAAAATCCCTACAATGGTAGAAAGTACACGTTTAAAAAATGTCATAATTTATTGTTTTTTTATATGTAGACAAAAATAGAAATTTGTTACATGTTGCTACGCAATATTTTTTGGAATGTTTTTTTTCGTTGAATTTTCCCATTTCCTGTTTCAATAAATGAATTTGTGTAATAGGTTTTTTTAGGTATTTCAAAAGTGTCGAGCCTTTTAAAATAAGGCGTTGTATTTATTTTAAGTACACTTTCTAAAACTATAATTACACGTTGACCTAATTTTTCATCCGCTTCAGCGCATATAAAAAATCGGCATGGCATTGTGCCTTTAAGTTTTGCTTCAATTTGTTCAGGAATGAGTTTTATGCCTCCAGAATTTATTATGTTATCAAATCGTCCTAAAATTTCAAAACTAGTTTTAGAGTGTTGTTGTACAATATCATTTGTAGCAATTTTTTTGTCTAACAATTTTGGGGCATTAATCACTAGGCACTGTCTATTATCGCTTGTAATGGTAATGTTAGGCAGTGTATTAAATACAGTTTCATTAATTGATTTAATAGCTATATGTGTGCAAGTTTCGGTCATGCCATAAGTTTCAAAAGCCAAAGTTCGTGATTGTTTTAGCTTATTTGCTAAATTATGGGATACTTTTGCACCGCCAATAATAAGTGTTTTAATTTGGTTTAATTTGGCTAAAGATTTTTCGACCTGCAGCGGTACCATTGCACAAAAATCAAAAATAGTATTAGTATGTTTTAATGGGTTTGAGCTTGGTGCTACACAATATAAGTCGAGCCCTAAAACCATGGCACGCACTATCATCATTTTACCCGCTATATAATTGCTTGGCAAACAAAGTAATGCTTTTTGTTCAGCTTTAAGCTGAAAATACTGCCCCGTTGCTAAAGCCGAATTTATCATAGCTTCTTTTTTTAGAGCTATTATTTTTGGTGAGCCAGTTGATCCTGATGTGCTAACGTTTAAGGTTTCATTTTCATCAAACCATTGTAATAAAAAAGTACCAACATTAACGTTATGCGCAATTTTGGTTTTAATATAACGTTTAGCTAAGTTTAATATAGTGGTATTGGTGTAGGCTTCGCCATTAATTTTAAAAGCGCTATGTGTTTTAAACTTAAAACTCATTTTTTTAAATTAATCTGAAACTTTATAATTGTCGTCACTTTGTAAAGGCTCAATTTTTCCTGTAAGTTTTTCTTTCCAATTGGTCCAATTGTATTTTTTTGAAAAAACGAATAATAAAATCGGAAATATTACAAATACCGGTACAGCTACTTCTAAAATCCCTGCTTTTTCTGGAGCAGAAATGTCTTTTAAAATAGAGTGCGTCTGAAAAGCAGTCCAATTGGCAGTTACCAATAAAGCGGTAAATAAGTTGTTTGCAGCATGAAAACCTAAGGCAAGCTCTAAACCGTCATCCATAAGTGTTAAAATGCCCAAAAATAAACCTGTACCAATGTAATATACCATAATAAAGTAGCCTAGTTGCTTAACCTCAGGATTGAAAATGTGAAGTAAACCAAAAATTACCGATGTGAGAATTAAAGGGATTAGCTTACTTTTTGTCAAAATTCCAATCCCTTGCATTAAATAGCCTCTAAATAAATATTCTTCAAAACTGGTTTGTATGGGTATTAAAATTATGGCGATGGCTAATAGTATGAAAAATCGTTTAACCTCAAAGTTAAAAACATATGATTCTGGCTCTAAAAAATACCCCATAATTACCATGCTGGTAGATATAGCACCCCATAAAAAAAACGCATAAAACACCCGCTTCCAGTCGGTTTTGTTTCGTAAAGACGTTACGTGTTTAAAAGGTAATTTGTGTATATATTTTATAACAATTACAAGTGCCAAAAGGCCAAAAACAAAGGCTAATAACATTAAAAACAACGTAAAATTTGGCTCAAGGATTGTTAGCATATTTGTGTTGTTTAATTGCGAAAAGTCACCACCTGTTTTTGCTAATTTTAATATTAAAGCAATTATAAACGGGATGCTTCCTATAAATTGCCATCCTATTAATATTATAAATAGTCCAAGTACGTAATAACTAAGTTCATGCTTGCCTTTAAAGGCTTGTTGTATATAATTCATTATAATTTAAATTTCCAATTGGTATCTGTTTTGTAATGTAATTCACCGTTTTTTACGTGTAATGGCGAGGTAAAGTTATTGGTAAACAAACTACCGGTGCCTAGCCCTTGTGGCATATTGTTTTGAAGCGTGTAAGTCCATTGTGCAATAGCATTTAAGCCAATATTACTTTCTAGTGCACTTGTAATCCACCAATTAATATTAAGGTTGTTGGCATGTTTAATCCATTGCTTACTGCCCGCAATTCCGCCAATTAAGCTAGGTTTTAAAATAATATATTGAGGTTTAATAAAATTTAATAGGCTGTATTTATCTTCTGTTTTAAACACACCAATTAGCTCTTCATCAAGTGCTATTGGTAATGGTGTGTTTTTACAAAGTTGCGCCATGGCTTTGTGTTGCCCTTGTTTTATAGGCTGCTCGATAGAATGCAAATCAAATTTAGCCAACTGTTGCAGTTTAGTTAAGGCTTCGCTAGGTGAAAATGCACCGTTAGCATCAACTCGAAGTTCAATATCTTGCGATGAAAAGTTAGTGCGTATTGATTTTAAAAGCTCTAATTCGGTTTCAAAATCAATTGCGCCAATTTTCATTTTAATGCATTTAAACCCTTGTTCTATTTTGGTTTTAATTTGCGATGTCATAAAGTGTTTATCTCCCATCCAAACCAACCCGTTTATAGGAATTGCATCTTTACCTTGTGTAAAACTGGAAGGAAACAATGTAAATTCATCAACAGCGTTTAGTGATAAAAACGCAGTTTCTAACCCAAATTGTATCGAAGGGTAAGCTTGTAACTGCTTTAGTAATACATCTAATCCCAAATTTATATTATCGCAAACCCATTTTAGTTTTTGCTCGTAATTTGGTGTATCATCACTACTTAACCCTCTTAAAATACCGCACTCACCTATTCCTTTTTTTTCATTTTGAAATAACGTAATAAACCACGTTTCTTTTTGTGTTAATATACCTCTTGAGGTTCCGCTAGCTTGTTTAAAATCTAAAATATATTTGTGATAATTTGCTTTTAGCATATAATAAATTAGCGTTTTCGTGGATGAATAGATTGATTTTTGGCCAAAAACTTATTTTCAGTCACGGGTTTTAAAATGCGCTTTTGACTGGCAGGATAAGTTTTTAAAGATGAATTGGGTCGTGTTGGTCGTTTTTCAAATCCACCACCACAATTTGGGCATACGTTTTTCAAAACATTATCTACACAGTTTTTACAAAACGTACATTCAAACGTACATATCATGGCTTGGTTACTAGTGTTAGGTAAGTCAATATTGCAATGCTCGCAATTTAATCTAATTTCTAGCATATTAAAGCTCTAAAGTGTTACCAATATCAAGCAAGGTTAATGTTTTTGACGCTTTAGCAAAGGTGTTTTTTGCTTCGTTATGATTTATTTCAATATAACCAAAGGTGTCATAATGATAGCCCATTATGGCGTTACACTCTATAAAATCACTTGCTATTAAAGCATCATTAATACCCATGGTAAAATTATCACCAATTGGAAGAATTGCTAAATCTAATTTAAATGCCATCGGAATTAATTTCATGTCGTAAGTCAAAGCGGTATCTCCAGCAATATATATGGTTTTATCAGCTTCAATCACAAAGCCTCCTGGTTGACCACCGTAGCTTCCGTCAGGAAAAGACGATGTGTGTATTGCATTAACATATTTTACTTTACCAAAATCAAAAGTCCATGTACCGCCATGATTCATTGGGTGCCCGTCAATACCTAAGTTGTTGTAATGTGTTACAATTTCATAATTTGATATAATTTTAGCACCAGTACGTTTTGCAATTTGTTCAGCGTCTAAAATATGGTCTTGATGGGCATGTGTTAATAAAATATAATCGGCCTTAATGCTATTAATATCAATATGTTTAGCTTTTTCATTAGCAGTAATAAAAGGATCTACTAAAACGTTAATACCGTTAATTTCTAAACCTAGACAGGCGTGTCCAAAATAAGTTATTTTCATAAAAATTTAATTAAATACGCTAAATAATAGTGCAAATAAAAAGGTACTTAAAGCAACTTTTTTTAATTCGCTATCAAGTTCACTAAAAATAATGTTTTTAGCAACACAAATTGTATTTAGTATAATAGGAATAAATGCTATTAAAAACAAAAATTGTAAAGGTGATTTGTAATCAATCATTACATAACTAACTGAAGTTATAAGTGCAATTACAAACAAACTGTAATGGTATAGTTTTGCTTTTTGACTACCTAATTTTACCACCAATGTATTTTTATTTGATTTTTTATCTTGTATTTGATCGCGCATATTATTTAAATTTAATACCGCTACACTTAAAGTGCCAATGCTTATTGCGGGTAAAATAAGTTTTGAGTCAAACTGTTTTGTAATTAAAAAATAACTACCCAAAGTACTTAATAAACCAAAAAATAAAAACACAAATATATCACCAAAGCCCGAATAGCCATAGGCATTTTTACCAACAGTATATTTTATAGCTGCGACTATAGATAAAACACCTAATCCAAAAAATAATACGGCATATAAAAAATTGTTTTTATCAAAAGCGATATAAAGTAATAATAGCGCTATAGTAATCGATAAAATTACTGTTATTTTTATTGCAAATTTCATTTGAACAGGTGATATAAGTCCTGAGCTTACTAAGCGCTGCTCACCTACTCTATTGATATCAGTACCTTTTACCCCATCACCATAATCATTAGCAAAATTTGACAATATTTGAAAGCAAACTGTTGCTAAAATAGCAAAACACACTATTAGCCAATTATAGTTGTAACTGTTATATGCCAAACCACAACCCATGATGATGCCAGAAATTGATAATGGTAAAGTGCGCAGTCTGGCTGCCGATATGTAGTGTTTTAACATTATTATGTGGTTATATTTTGAAGTAAATCATCTACCAGTTTCAATTCGTGTAAGCGTGTTATAGTAGTGCAAACATTTCGCATTTGTTGTCGAATTTCATTTACCGAACTCGGAAGGTTTTCTCCAGAGTTTTTAAAAGTCATTTGGTCGGGCCATTGTGCATAAGCTATATATACATTTTCATTTTTTTGGTGTAATCTAGAGCCCAAGCTATGTGCGTGTGTTTTTATTAATTGCGTTAGTTTATGCCACAATTTTATAAACTTTGCACTTTGCTCGTTTTTAACTTCAAATTGATATATAACCACAAACATTGAGTTTAAAATAATTTAGGCTGTTGTGATTCATCATCATTAGCATTTTCAGTATTATCAATTGTATCCTCGTTTATATTAGATGTTTCAGGGGTTTCATACGGTAAAGGATCTAAAAGGTGTACTTCATTAACTTTATACTTGGTTAATTGATTACCTAAAGCCGAAATCCCTTTAACGCTAATAAATTCATCAAGGTTTACATCCATATTAGGTTTACGATCTTTACCACGCTCTTTTGCAAATACCACCTCTGCCATTGGTAACCAATCTGTAGATACAACTTCTAATTTTGAATTTGGATGTTCTGAAATAAATACATCCTCCCTGTTTTCGTTTTCAACAAGAAAACGCTTAGCATAATGACGCTCTTTTTCGCCATCAAAATAAATGACAGAAATTGGTTTTTTTGGATTCCATTTTTCAAGAATTAGCATGTCATTATCAAAATGCGCTGTAATTTCGGGAATTATTGTTTTTATTCTACCAGATTTGGTAATAATAAGCAATCGGTCTTCGCCTTTAAACTCACCAATAAGTTCACCTCTTTCGTCCAAATTAATACGATTTACGGTACTATCAAACCATATTTTACGAGGCTTAAGTGTTGATACGCCTTTTTCTTTAAGTGCTATGCGTTTTACGGCATATTTGGTAACCAAATTACCTCTAGAGGTTCGGCCTTTAATTAAAAGGTCGGCAAAATTCATATCCCATTTTAACTTTTTGATACTACCTGCTTGACGAAGGAGTACTGTAATAATTTCGGCCTCTCCATTTGGATTTGCCGAAAAATAGAGCACCTTAGAGTTTTTATTGCCAGCGGTTAAATCGTAAGCTTTATCTCTAGTTATAGCAGTTACTGCAAAGCGTTTAATATAAGTTGGTCCGCTGGTACCATCACGATATACCATATTATATATCGTACGTTTGTCTTTCTTTTTAAATACAGCAACGTGTATAATATCTTTATCAATAAAGGTTTTAGTATTGACTTTAGTAACAATCATTTTTCCGCTTGCGGTAAAAACAATTAAATCATCAATATCACTGCAATCGCAAACATATTCGTCTTTACGAAGTGCTGTACCAACAAAACCTTCTTCACGATTTACATAAAGTTTAGTGTTTCTAATTACTACTTTGGTAGCATCTACATCATCAAATATTTTAATTTCTGTTTTACGTTCTTTTCCTTCGCCATAATCATTTTTTAAACGTTTAAAGTATGTTATGGCATAATCAATTAAATGCTCGAGATGATGTTTAACCTCGGCAATTTGAGCTTCAAGTGCATCAATTTTTTGTTGTGCTTTATCGATATCAAATTTTGAGATACGTTTAATTCGTATTTCTGTTAATCGCGTTATATCGTCTTCGGTTACTGCACGTTTTAAATGTGTAATATGGGGTTTTAATCCGCTATCAATTGCATTAATAACGCCGTCCCAAGTTTCTTCTTCCTCTATATCACGATAAATTCTGTTTTCAATAAAAATGCGTTCTAATGAGGCAAAGTGCCATTGCTCTTCAAACTCTCCTAATTTTATTTCGAGTTCCTGTTTTAGTAACTGAACAGTATTATCGGTTGAGCGACGAAGCATTTCGGTAACCCCAATAAATAAAGGCTTGTTGTCTTCAATAACACAACCTAGCGGCGAAATTGAGTTTTCGCAATTGGTAAACGCGTATAACGCATCAATGGTTTTATCGGGTGATAAGCCCGATGGTAAATGCACTAATATTTCAACTTTGGCTGCGGTATTATCTTCAATTTTTTTAATTCGGATTTTACCTTTTTCATTGGCTTTTAAAATCGATTCGATTAACGATGATGTTGTTGTGCCAAATGGTATTTCGGTAATTACAAGGGTGTTTTTGTCACGCTGATGAATTTTAGCACGAACTCGTATTTTTCCGCCTCGATTGCCGTCATTGTAGTTACTCACATCTGCAATACCAGCTGTAGGAAAATCGGGAACAATTGTAAATGATTTGCCTTGTAAATGTTTTACAGAAGCATCAATTAGCTCAATAAAGTTATGTGGCAATATTTTGGTAGATAAACCTACGGCTATCCCTTCGCCGCCTTGAGCTAAAAGCAACGGAAACATAACAGGTAAATTAACGGGTTCTTTGCGTCTGCCATCATAAGACGCTTGCCATTCTGTGATTTTTGGGTTGTAAACAACGTCTAGTCCAAATTTTGATATTCGAGCTTCAATATAACGAGAGGCAGCAGCCCTGTCGCCAGTAAGTATATTACCCCAGTTACCTTGGGTATCTATCAATAAATCTTTTTGACCTATTTGTACCATAGCATCAGCAATACTAGCATCGCCATGAGGGTGGTATTGCATGGTGTGACCTACGATGTTTGCTACTTTATTGTAGCGGCCATCATCGAGGTCTTTCATAGAATGCATGATACGACGCTGCACCGGTTTAAAACCATCTTCAATGGCAGGTACAGCACGTTCTAAAATAACATAAGAGGCATAATCTAAAAACCACTCTTTGTACATGCCCGTAATACGAGTTATGGTTTCTTGCGGTTCTTGGTTATGTTGTATGTCGTCGTTTTCTTCTTCTATCATACTATATGTCTTAATTTTATCACAGGATAAAATATATACTAATTTTTATATTTCTTTTTTCTCGATTAAATCCAACTCAACTTTTAAGTTATCAATAATAAACTCTTGTCGTGTAGGTGTATTTTTGCCCATGTAAAACGATAATAACTCTTCGATAGACATGTTTTCATCAAGCATTACAGGGTCTAATCTAATATCTTCACCAATAAAAAACTGAAATTCATCTGGCGATATTTCACCAAGTCCTTTAAATCGGGTAATTTCTGGTTTTGGTTTTAATTTTTCGATAGCATCAACACGTTCTTGTTCTGAGTAACAGTAAATAGTTTCTTTTTTATTACGAACCCTAAATAGTGGGGTTTGTAAAATAAAAAGATGACCTTCTTTAATGACCTCCGGAAAAAACTGTAAGAAAAACGTTATTAATAAAAGTCTAATATGCATACCATCAACATCGGCATCGGTAGCAATTACAATATTATTATAGCGCAAATCTTCTAATGATTCTTCAATGTTTAAAGCGGCCTGCAATAGGTTAAACTCTTCGTTTTCATATACAATTTTTTTGGTTAGCCCATAACAGTTTAAAGGTTTACCTTTTAAGCTAAATACAGCTTGCGTATTAACGTCTCTAGATTTAGTGATACTTCCTGAAGCCGAATCACCCTCGGTAATAAAAATGGTAGTTTCAAGGTTGCGTTCGTTTTTGGCATCGCCAAAATGAATGCGGCAATCGCGTAATTTTTTGTTATGCAAACTAGCTTTTTTAGCTCTATCTTTTGCTAGTTTTCGTATGCCAGAGAGTTCTTTTCGTTCGCGTTCAGCCTGCATAATTTTTCGCTGTATGCTTTCTGCTACGTCAGTATTTTTATGTAAAAAATTATCGAGTTTACGTTTTAAAAAGTCATTGATATACGTCCTAACGGTTGGTAATTCGCCTCCCATATCGGTTGAGCCTAATTTTGTTTTTGTTTGACTTTCAAAAACAGGCTCCATCACTTTTATAGATATAGCAGCAACGATTGATTTTCTAATATCCGAGGCATCGTAATTTTTGCCATAAAACTCACGTACTGTTTTTACTACGGCTTCTCTAAATGCAGTAAGGTGTGTTCCTCCTTGTGTGGTATTTTGCCCATTAACAAATGAGTGGTACTCTTCGCTGTATTGCGTTCGGCTGTGGGTAAGTGCTACTTCAATATCATTACCTTTTAAATGTACTATTGGGTATAGTAAATCGGTTTCGGCAATACGCTCACTTAATAAATCTTTTAATCCGTTTTCACTAAAATACTTTTCGCCATTAAAAATAATGGTTAAACCTGGGTTTAGGTAAACATAGTTTTTAAGCATTTTAATAACATACTCATTTCTAAATTTATAATTTTTAAAAATGCTGTTATCAGGCACAAAAGTTACTTTGGTACCTTTACGTTTTGAGGTACTATCCTCATTACTTGTACCCGTAAGTTCTCCTTTTTCAAATTCGGCAGACGCCGATTTACCATCACGAGATGATTCAACTTTAAAATAGGTTGATAAAGCATTTACAGCTTTAGTACCTACCCCATTAAGTCCCACCGATTTTTTAAATGCTTTAGAATCATACTTACCGCCTGTGTTCATTTTTGAAACAACATCAACAACTTTACCAAGTGGTATGCCTCGACCATAATCTCTAACTGTTACTGTTTCGGCTTGTATAGAAATATCTATGGTTTTACCTGCTCCCATAACAAACTCATCGATAGAGTTGTCGAGTACTTCTTTAATTAAAATGTAAATACCATCATCTGCAGACGATCCATCACCTAATTTTCCAATGTACATTCCAGGACGCATGCGAATATGTTCCTTCCAATCTAGTGACCGTATGTTGTCTTCTGTATACTTAGTCATTTCTGCCATAATAACAAGTTAAATTTAAAGCGATGGCTAATATACTACATCACATTAAATAAATAAATATACCATACAAGCAGTTATTAACAATATTTATTTATTGTAATTTTATTAAAAAACGTGAGTGTAATTTTTTAAGAATTAAAAATATTATAAGTAAATTTAAAAATTATTAATTTTTTGATTTTATGAAAACATTATACTTTTTAAGGCACGGAAAATCATCTTGGGAGCATGACGTTATTGATCATGAACGGCCTTTAAAAAGTCGAGGTTATAACGACATAACTTTAGTTTCTAATTATTTAAAATCAAAAATCGAGTCACCACAAAAAATGTATGTTAGCGACGCTACTCGTACATTACTAACCGCAAAGGTTTTTCAAGAAATATTTGAAATTGATGAATCAAATTTTATAGCTTCGCATCGTTTATATGATTTTGAGGGCCTTGATGTAATGCACTTTATTAAAAATATACCAAATAATTTTGATATTGTTATGATTGTTGGGCACAACCATGCGTTAACAGCACTTGCAAATACGCTAGGAAATAAATTTATTGATAACATAGCTACTGCGGGTTTTGTGCAATTACAATTTGATGAAAACGCATGGGAGAATATAAAAAACGGAACAACAATTTTAAAACTATTTCCTTCGGAAATAAAATCTTAACTGTAAATAATGAACGATACTTTTTTTAATTCACTACTTTATTATGTACCTGCTTTAATAACAGGTTTAGTGGCTTATTATTTTTTTAAAGAGCATACTAAAAATGAGGCCGATAGACGCAAATTTATTTTAAATAAAGATTTACAGGTTTCGGTTTTGCCAAATCGTTTGCAAGCTTATGAAAGACTCGCATTGTTTTTGGAACGAATAGCACCAAATAAATTACTATTGAGGGTGCAACCTATAGGCGAATTAACGAGCGATTATGAGTCGTTATTAATTAAAACCATCGAGCAAGAATTTGAACATAATTTATCACAACAAATTTACATGACCGATGAGTGTTGGAATGTAATATGTACAGCAAAAAACGCCACTATACAACTTATTCGCAAAGTTGCTTTTAATAAAGAAACAGATAATGCCAATAAATTGCGAGAAACCATTTTAACAAAATTGATAGATCAACAAACGCCAAGCGAAGCTGCTTTGGCATTTTTGAAAAACGAAATAAGTACTTCATGGAGTTATTAGTTTGTTGTGTGGCACTCAAATGAACTACCTACAAATATTGGACAAAGACTTATGAAAGGAAATCAAGCTAAAGAATATTATTCATTACAAGAAATTGCGAAGTGGCAGACAGAAGCAGAACATTCAGATGTAGAACTACCTAAACTTCAACGTGGTTTTGTATGGAAACCTAAGCAGGTAGAAGACTTGTGGGACTCTCTTTTAAGAGGTTATCCAATTGGGTCATTCTTGTTCTCTTCAACTGGTGATAAGTTTTATTTAATGGATGGGCAACAAAGAGCAACTTCAATATTTTTAGGTCTTTATAATCCTTATTTGCCAAAAGAATCTACTGAAGCTTGGTCTATTAAAGGAGAGTTACCTGTTGTATGGCTAGATATTAATACAGATACAAAGCCAAATTCCAGTCGTTTTCTTTTCCGACTAACGACCAAATCTCACCCTTGGGGATACCAAGCTAAAAATAATCGAAATATATTAAGTACCTCTAATCGAAGAAAAGCCCTTTCTCTGTTTCGAAAACATTCTAATAATACAGATATTGGTTATACAAAGTTTTCAAACACAACAACTTTCCCTTTTGATTCTTCATATCCAATACCGCTGTCATTTTTAATTGAAGCTAATACTGTAGATGAAGTGGTAGCAAAGGTTAATAACAGTCTTCCTGAATATTTTAAGACTATGCGAGGTAACTTTGAAAATAAGAAAGAGTTTGTTGAACTTTTGAAGACAGATTTACATTCTTCTTTAGAAAAATTATTGCGTGAAGTAAAAAGCCTAGATGTAACAAAGATAAAATATAACACTATAGAAGATAGAGTTCTACGAGAAGAAAATAATGAAAGTGACCCAACGCTATTTGTAAGAATAAATTCATCTGGCACCACCTTAACAGGTGATGACTTAATTTATTCAATTTACAAATCTATTTATCCTGAATCTAAAGATCTAATTGAAAAAATTGCTGCAAATTTTATCAAACCTACACAGGTTTTATCCTTAGTGTCAAGGATAACTGCATCAAAGATTGAAAATGACTCGTACATCAAAAAAATGAATGTAAGAGACTTTCAACGAAGAATAAAAAATGATAGTTTTAAAAAAGAACTTGGTGAAATGATTACAAATCAAGTTTTCGAAAATCTATTTCAGGGTGCAATAACTATCTTGTCTTGTCGCAATAACCCATTGTTCGATGGAGAGATTCCTTCTGTCGTGATCAAGCAGGCTGTAAAAAAGAAGCAAAATCTATTCTTGTTTTTATTGTACTGGTTGCATCGTAACTGTTCAGAATTATCTAACGAAACTAAATTAAAAATTTCAGGAAAGTTTTTCACTTTTGTATTGTTCGAATTTTCAAATGAAAAACGGCTTTGGGAAGAATACGTAGAAGATAAAGACTTTTGGAATAATTCAATTAATCATTTAATGTGGTGGGATAACAAGGATGGTATACACTTTCTATTAGATCCTAACTTATTATATGATTATTATTTACAGCCATCAATTTGTGAAATGTTTAAACGTGAAGATGAGCATAGGTGGGGTCTATGGGAAGATGGAGTTGGAACCAATATCATCAAATATTACGATAAAGTAAAAGATGAAAACTTCAATATTGAAAAGGCTAATGAATTTTTCTGGAAAATGATTGGAGTGTTGCGAAATAATCGACAACTAATATTGATTGCACAGCGTGATTATATAAACAATACGTTTGGCGATTATAATCAAATGGATAATATAGAAGATACAAATGCCCCTTGGGATTGGGATCATATATATCCTAGCGAGTGGGTTTACAATATGAAAAAGTGCAATAAGGGAATTAGAGAATGGAATAATACAAATGGTAATTATAGAGCTATTTCATTAGAAGATAATAGACGACGTGGTAATAAACAACCTCCTTGTGATATAAACACAGAGGAAGAAAGACAATATTCATATATCCTAGATAACGATTGGGTAAACTGGAAAGAGATTTACAATAGAATATGGGATAATAATATTGAAAATCATTTCAATGCGATAGTGAAAAGAATGATAAATATATATGCTAAGTTTTGGAAGGATTTTAAAATAAATGAGATGATAGAACTGGAAGAACAAAAGAGCGACCACACGACAATGGCTCATACGTAATGTTTTTTGCCGCAGGCGCAACACAAAAAACACTACGTATAGCCTAGCCGTTGGCAGTAATTAAAAAAACTAAAAGATGCCATTTACTTTTTCACATCCAGCAATAGTCTTACCGTTGAAAAATATTTTCGGAAAATGGGTCTCTTTAACAGGGCTAATAATTGGAAGTTTAACACCTGACTTTGAATATTTTTTAAGAATGAGGATTCAAAGTGAATATAGTCATACACTAACGGGAACACTATGGTTTAATCTTCCATTAGGAATATTACTATGCTTTGTGTTTCATAATATCATCAAAAATCCACTAATAGAAAATTCTCCAAATTTTGTTCAGTCTAGAGTAATGGAATCGAAAAGTTTAAACTGGATAGCGTATTTTGTAGAAAACTGGGCGGTTGTATGTTTATCAATAATAATTGGAGCATGTTCCCATATATTCTGGGATTCTTTTACTCATCCAAATGCATATTTTACCGACTATTTTTCACTTAACAGAAAAATATTAAATACTGAAACTTCAATTTTCAAACTACTTCAGCATTTAAGCACCTTAATTGGAGGGGTAATACTCTTATGGTATTTCCTTAAACTCAAAAAAGGTAAAATAACATATACTGAACCAAATATTAAGTACTGGATAAATATTTTCATTTTGACAATTAGTATTTTAGGCATTAGAATTGCTTTGGGTTTAGAAATCACTGAATATGGAAACTTAATTGTAAGCGGAATATCTGCTGGAATGATTTCTGTGACAATGGCTTCACTCTACGCGAAAATTAAAACTGGTTGCAACAAAGGCTATAATTAATATAGCCTTTGTTGCTTAACCCTAAGTGAAGTACTTTTAATCAAGTCTGTCAAATCTTTTTATTTGGCTTATAAATAGAGAAAAAGTTAAAAACAAAATATAAAAATTCGGCTCTGTGTTAATCCGAAAAGTTAGTGTCTTTTTATACGCTACGTTTCAAACACAAGACTGTTGTCAATAATTAAAAATGACTAAAACAGAAATTTTAAATATTTGTAAATGGAATAATCACAATGAGACATCTGTTGTTTATGATATTCCATATCTCGGAATTAAAGAGATTGTATTATTACCGAGTAATAATACTCAGAAGGACTTGCCAGACAACATAGTCTCGGCATTCAATAATTTAATCAACATCAATTTACAAGAATTTGAACATATAAAGAAATATCTCTATTGGGTTTGCAAGGTATCATGTGAATCAATAACTTATGGAGATTATGATATAGATGTGGATTGGAAAAATGGAGAGACAGAATTTGAAGCGAATATGCGATTCTTTGGTGTGAAAAATGAAAATGATGCTTTTGAAAAAAGTGACTTGGAATCCATTGAGATTATAAATAATGGAGAAGTTACATTATGGTTCTATGCGGATTGGGGAAGTTGCGGATTAAATTTGATTGATGGAAAATGGGATGATTTTGCTTAATAACTACTGCTAACAAAGAACTGTGGTAAAAAACAAGTAAAAATGGATTAATTTACAATCAAGGTACTTCTGTAATTTTGATCATAAGGCAATCTGTTTTTTGCTATT
>CALDUQ010000067.1 GCA_937924845.1 uncultured Flavobacteriaceae bacterium | reverse complement strand
CATCCATTGTTTCGGGAATAATAAGCTTTGTTAAAAATATTTTTCGTTCTTGAAGTGAATATTCTACTATTGCTTTATCATTGCCAGTTTTCATTTCAAATTGACGAGAAAATTCATTGTCAATTAATTCTGAAGTTTCATTCATAATAAAATATTTTATGCTGAGATAAATTTGTTACTTTGTTAGAATACTGTAAAATTACGAAAAATAAACAAGATTACTTTTTATATTACTAAGTTAATATGATAAAAAACAAAAAGATACCCGTATATTTTATGCCAGGAATGGCTGCAAATCCAAGTATATTTGAAAATATAAAATTGCCTGAAGATCGTTTTGAGGTACATTTGTTAGAATGGTTAATTCCGTTACCCAAAGAAACTATACAGGCTTATGCATTGCGATTATCAGCATCAATAATACATAGTAATCCTGTTTTAATAGGCGTGTCATTTGGAGGTGTTTTGGTGCAAGAAATAAGTAAATTAATTGCTGTTAAAAAGTTAATTATAATTTCGAGTATTAAATCTAATTTAGAAATGCCATCTAAAATGAAGTTTGCTAAAATCACTAGAATATATAAATTACTACCAACAAGTTTGGCCGATAAAATTAAATTTTTAAATCATTTAAATTTAGGAAAGGCTATTGGCAAACGTTTGGCATTGTACCAAAAGTACATGTCTGTTAGCGATAAAACCTATTTGGATTGGGCTATAGATCAAATTTTAAATTGGACTCAGGTTGAAGTAATTAAAGATATTATACATATTCATGGCATTGATGATGATGTGTTTCCTATTGCTAATATTAAAAATGCGATACAAATTAAAGGTGGTACACATGTTATGATTATAAATAAGTATAAATGGTTTAATGAAAATTTACCTATTTTGATTGATAAATAATGTGATATGGCTTTCTAATTTTATAAGTTTGCCTAATATATTCAATATAAAAATATTATTTTTTTTAAATATGAAATACTTAAAAACAAGTTTAGCATTTGTAGGTGTTATTACCATAGCAATGTTATCTATCAATGCTGTACAGGATGCACCTAGCGATGCAAATTTAGAAACTAAAATGGTTAACGATTATAATGTTTATGCATTGACTGTGCCAAAGGATTTAAATTTTGCAGGCGAACCATTGCCATTATCCGACCCTAATGTTTATGAGCGTATGGATAGAGAATTGTTAGTTAATACCTACTGGCAGTCTAATGGATTGTTGATTTTTAAACGTGCAAATAAATACTTTCCAGTGATAGAGCCTATTTTAAAATCATATGGCGTGCCAGATGATTTTAAATACCTTGCTGTGATTGAGAGTGGCTTAACAAATGCTGTTTCTCCTGCTGGAGCAAGAGGTTTTTGGCAAATTATGAAACTTACTGGTAAAGAAAAAGGATTAGAAATTAACACTAATGTAGATGAGCGTTATCATCTTGAAAAAGCCACAAAAGTAGCTTGCGAGTATTTGTTAGAAGCCAAAAAGCGATTTGGAAATTGGACTTTAGCAGCAGCGTCATACAATGCAGGTATGGGCGGAGTTTCAAGCCGATTAAAAGCTCAAAATGTATCGAGTTATTATGATTTATTGCTTGGCCAAGAAACAGGTCGATATTTATTTAGAATAGTAGCGCTAAAAGAAATATTAAGTTCGCCAAGTAAATATGGTTTTAATTTTAGACCGCAAGATTTGTATAAGCATATTCCAACCTTTAAGGTTTCAGTAGATTCGTCAGTAACTGATTTGGTTAAGTTTTCAGAATATTTTGATATCAACTATAAAATTTTAAAACTTCATAACCCTTGGTTAAGAGAACCACATTTAAACAATAAATCACGTAAAAAATATAGTATTGAAATTCCAAATGAGGGGTACTATAATTAACGAACTTGTGTATGAGTGGTAGCGGGGTTTTAAACACTAACTTTTTGGATTAAAACAGACTTTTGTTTTAAGTTCTGTCTTTCGTTTCATCTTAAACCGCTATTGCTTAGATACTTTGTTCTAAGCTGTTTTTATTAAATTATCCCATAAGTCATAAGGGAATTTATATTCACAAAGGTCGGCATTAATGTTATAAATATCAATTGGTTTTTCAAGCCCTTTGTCAAAGTGCTCACTCCTCATTGAATAGGCAGCAAAACCATCTAAATGAAAAACATTATTTTTTTGTTTTCGCCAAGATACTCCTTCATTAATGGTATAGTGTAAATGAGCATTTTTAATTTTCTTAAGCTTCATAACCCAATCTGTTCCACTAATTTTGTTGTTGTATGGTTCAATTTTGGTTATCTCAAAATTCGGTTCAATACTATCAAACAACCTTGAATAAGCCAAAGTCGCATCAGTCATCAATTTAACAGCTTCTTCTTGGCTAGTTAATACAACATACCTTGCTAAAAATAAAAAGTAAAAAGAGTATTCATCTTTATTGGTAAGCGTATTTTTAAGAAGTTGTAGTAATTTATAAAATTCTTTAAAACGAAAGACCATTTCGTGATTATGGCAATCAAACCAGCCTAAAACGTAGTACTCATTCTTATACTTTAAATATAAATTTTCTTGAAACTCAGACGATTTTTCGTTGAGTTGAAAAAGAGAACATAGTGAATAATGACCATTAATTGGAAAATCAATCATCAGGGTTTCAAAATTCCATTTGTATGATTCCCCTTCGTATTCATATTGTTTTTGCTCTATTTTATATATGAAATCAGATTTCAATAACTCGAAGGTATCCTCAGCTAATGGTATTTCACCAGAACTGTATAGCCAATTCCAAAATTCTATTTTCTCTAATGATTTCATTCAAATTATTTACAACACCTTACTAATTGGCTACAAAAAAACCTTAGATTAAATAAACTAAGGTTTTTTTGTTACAATATATAATATTTAGCGTTTACTACGTCTCATTTGTCTTGAGCTTGTAGGTTGTCCATATTGATGTTTAGGTATAGATGCTTTTTTCATTTGTTGTTTCATCATTTTTATTTGATCGGCAAGCATACCACGTTTGTCTAGTTTTTGCGCTTCGTTTATTAAAACTTGCGCTTCTTGTTTTCGGCGTTTTGAAAATGCAATACCAGCCAAATTTAATTTTGCCATCGCTAAATCATGATCCATCGAAAGCCCTAAAGCAATTGCTTTTTTGAAATATTTTTCAGACTGGTTCATGTCGGTTTGCGAAAGCATAATTCCGTTTAGGTAATTGTAATAACCTTGTTGCTTTGTGGTTAAAGCGCTTTTAGGGTTTTTTATTTTGTCAAGTAGTTTTTTAGTACCTTCAAAATCTTGTTTTCTTAATTTTAAAAATGACAATAATATAATTTCATTTTTAAAATATAGAAAAACAAAAATTAGGGCTATTAAAATATACATGATGCCGTTACCAATGTTGTTTTCGGTAAACTGATAAACAGCAAAGGCAACAAGCCCAATTGCGATAACTAATTTTATATTTTTATTAAACATATTTTAAGATTAAAAATTTGGAGAACAAAGGTAATGAAAACAAATAAAAATATTTTTAAAAATACACTTGGTTTAGTAAAAACTCTTTGTATATTTGCCCCCAGTTTTGAGTGGTCAAAACACATTAAATTTAGTATTAAGATTTTTTAAAGATATTTAGGTAATGAGTAAAAGAACATTTCAGCCATCAAAGAGAAAAAGAAGAAATAAGCATGGATTTAGAGAACGTATGGCTTCTGCTAATGGCAGAAAAGTATTAGCTCGTAGACGTGCAAAAGGACGTAAAAAAATATCTGTATCTTCTGAATCAAGACATAAAAAATAATGTTTTATTATTTGTAAAATATTTAAGGTGTTACTTTTTTAAGTAACACCTTTTTTTATACCCAAATGCTAAAGTTAAATAATTTTTAATATCGAGTTATGCCAAAAAATAACAAATTAAAATCAATATTAATTATAGGGTCAGGGCCAATAGTTATAGGCCAAGCATGTGAGTTTGATTATTCAGGGACTCAGGCACTAAGATCGTTACGTGAAGATGGTATAGAAACCATTTTGATAAACTCAAACCCAGCTACAATAATGACTGATCCGTCAATGGCAGATCATGTGTATTTATTGCCTTTGAACACAAAATCAATAATAAAAATTTTAAAAGAACATCCGCAAATAGATGCTGTTTTGCCAACCATGGGAGGTCAAACAGCCTTAAACCTTTGTATTGAAGCTGGTGAAAAAGGAATTTGGGACGATTTTAATGTCGAAATTATAGGGGTTGATATTGATGCTATTAATATAACTGAAGATAGAGAAAAATTTAGAAACTTAATGCTTGATATAGGTATCCCTATGGCGCCTCAAGCTACAGCAACATCCTTTTTAAAAGGAAAAGAAATAGCTCAAGAGTTTGGTTTTCCTTTGGTAATTAGAGCGTCATTTACATTAGGAGGCGCCGGGGCTTCTTTTGTATATAAAGAAGAGGATTTTGATGAATTATTAACCCGTGGTTTGGAAGTGTCTCCAATTCATGAAGTTATGATAGATAAAGCGCTTATAGGGTGGAAGGAGTATGAACTCGAATTGTTAAGAGATGCTAATGATAATGTAGTTATTATATGCTCAATAGAAAATATGGATCCTATGGGAATCCATACGGGTGACTCAATAACAGTTGCTCCAGCCATGACTTTAAGTGATAAAACGTATCAAAAAATGCGTGATATGGCAATACACATGATGCGTAGTATTGGTGATTTTGCAGGAGGATGTAACGTGCAATTTGCAGTTAGTCCTGATGAAAATGAAGATATTATTGCTATCGAAATTAATCCTAGAGTATCGCGTTCATCTGCTTTAGCAAGTAAAGCAACAGGTTATCCAATTGCAAAAATTGCCGCAAAACTTGCAATAGGGTATCATTTAGATGAGTTAGAAAATCAAATCACAAAATCTACATCTGCATTATTTGAACCAACTCTTGATTATGTAATTGTTAAAATACCACGTTGGAATTTTGATAAGTTTGAAGGTAGTGATCGTAGGCTAGGGCTACAAATGAAATCGGTAGGCGAAGTCATGGGTATTGGCAGATGTTTTCAAGAAGCGTTACATAAAGCAACACAATCGTTAGAAATTAAACGAAATGGCTTAGGTGCCGACGGAAAAGGCGAAAAAGATTATGACACCATAATTAAAAAATTAACTTATGCATCTTGGGATAGAGTGTTTGTTATTTATGACGCTATACAAATGGGAATACCATTAAGTCGTATACATGAAATTACAAAAATTGACATGTGGTTTTTAAAGCAATATGAGGAGTTATTTCATTTGCAAAAAGAAATCTCAACATATACCATTGCTACAATTGAGCGACAATTATTACTTGAAGCTAAACAAAAAGGTTATGGCGATAGGCAAATAGCTCATATGCTTGGTTGTTTAGAAAGTCAAGTTTATGACAAACGAATTGCGTTAAATATTAATAGAGTGTTTAAAATGGTAGATACGTGTGCTGCCGAATTTGAAGCAAAAACACCATATTATTACTCTACGTTTGAAAACGAAATAGAACTTGCTGACGGAACACGATATACTGAAAATGAAAGTATAGTAAGTGATAAAAAGAAGGTTGTTGTTTTAGGATCTGGACCAAATCGAATAGGACAAGGCATAGAGTTTGATTACTGCTGTGTGCATGGCGTATTGGCTAGTGCCGAATGTGGCTACGAAACGATAATGATAAATTGCAATCCAGAAACCGTTTCGACCGATTTTGATACCGCAGATAAATTATATTTTGAACCTGTTTTTTGGGAACATATCTACGATATTATTAGGCATGAAAAACCTGAAGGTGTTATAGTGCAGTTAGGAGGGCAAACAGCTCTTAAACTTGCAGAAAAATTAGATCGTTACGGTATTAAAATAATAGGAACATCATATAAGTCGCTAGATTTAGCCGAAGATAGAGGTGCGTTTTCAACATTACTTAAAGAAAATAATATACCTTACCCTAGATTTGATACGGCTAGTACAGCCGACGAAGCACTTGCTGTAGCCCAAAAGCTAGATTTTCCAATTTTAGTAAGACCTTCCTATGTATTAGGAGGTCAAGGTATGAAAATTGTAATAAATAAAGATGAACTTGAAAAGCATGTAGTTGATTTATTGCGCAAAATGCCAAATAACAATCTGCTATTAGATCATTATTTGGATGGTGCAATTGAGGCCGAGGCAGATGCTATTTGCGACGGTGAAAACGTATATATTATTGGTATTATGGAGCATATAGAGCCCTGTGGTATTCATTCGGGAGATAGTAATGCTACATTACCACCATTTAATCTTGGTAATTTAGTAATGCAACAAATAAAAGATCATACCGTTAAAATTGCAAAATCATTACAAACTGTAGGACTTATTAACATTCAATTTGCAGTTAAGGATGATATTGTGTATATTATCGAGGCTAATCCTAGGGCATCACGAACAGTACCTTTTATAGCAAAAGCATACGGCGAACCGTATGTTAATTATGCGACAAAGGTTATGTTAGGTTTTAATAAAGTTTCCGACTTTAATTTTAATCCCCAATTAGAGGGTTATGCCATTAAGCAGCCAGTGTTTTCATTTAATAAATTTCCTAGTGTAAATAAAAAACTAGGACCCGAAATGAAAAGTACCGGCGAAAGTATATTATTTATTGATGATTTAAAAGATGATCAATTTTATGATTTATACGCTAGGCGAAAAATGTATTTAAGTAAATAGGTTTAATTAAAAAAAAATAAATTATGATTCGTGATAATTGGAATGAAAAATGGAAAGTTATCGAATTTGATGATAATATTTCTGATAAGGCAAAATTTAAAATTTCAAATTATGGCAGAATAATTAATTGTAAACATGAAGAAGAGTTTTTGGTAAAACCTTCGTTTATAAATGGATATCAAAATTTACCCTTAAAACAAAAACGTAACGGAAAATCAACAAGTCGTTATGTGCACAAGTTAGTAGCGCAACATTTTTTAGAGCAAAATGATGGCATTTATGTTATTCATTTAAATTATGACAAAAAGGATAATCGCGTTGATAATTTAAAATGGGCAACTAAACGTGAAAAAGAGATACATCAGTTTAGTAACCCTTTATATAAAAATACACCACGAAAACGTACATATGCAAAACTAACCGAAGCAAGAGTTAGGTTGATAAAACGTAAAATTAATGACCCAAATAGGCGTACACGTATGAAGATGATTGCTAAGCAATTTGGTGTGTCTACAATGCAATTATATCGCATAAAATCTGGCGAAAATTGGGGTAGTGTAACTGATTATTAAATATAAAATTTTGCAATAAAAAAAAGAGGCTAAAACTAAAGCCTCTTTTTTTATGATTATAATTAAACAGTGTACATTTTATCTCGTAATTCTTTAATTTTTGAATCATTCATATATTCATCAAAAGTTAAATAGCGATCAATAACACCATTAGGAGTAAGTTCAACAACTCTATTTCCAACAGTTTGAGCAAATTCATGATCATGAGTAGTTAGTAGTATAGTGCCTTTAAAGTTTTTTAACGAATTGTTAAAAGCAGTTATACTCTCTAAATCTAAGTGGTTTGTAGGTTCATCAAGTTGTAAAACATTAGCACGTGTCATCATCATTCGCGAAAGCATACATCTTACTTTTTCACCTCCCGATAATACACCAGATTTTTTAAAGGCTTCTTCGCCACTAAAAATCATTTTGCCTAAAAAACCTCTAATATGCACTTCTTCGCGTTCCTCTTCGGTTGTAGCCCATTGGCGTAACCAATCAATTAAGGTTAAATCGTTATTAAAATATTCACTATTATCAAGTGGTAAATAGGATTGTGTTGTTGTAATTCCCCATGAGAATTTACCAGAATCGGCAGTCATTTTACCATTCAAAATTTGATAAAAAGCCGTAGTAGCTCTAGAGTCTCTTGAAAAAACAACAACTTTGTCACCCTTAGCAAGGTTTAGGTCAATGTTGTTAAATAAATTTTCACCATCTAGCGATGCCGAAAGTTTTTCGATATTTAAAATTTGATCACCAGCTTCACGGTCACGTTCAAAAATAATTGCAGGATAGCGCCTGCTAGAGGGTTTAATATCCTCTACATTAAGCTTATCAATCATTTTTTTACGACTTGTGGCTTGTTTTGATTTTGCAACATTGGCCGAAAAACGACGAATAAACTCTTCAAGCTCTTTTTTCTTATCCTCAGCTTTTTTATTTTGTTGTGCACGTTGTTTTGCAGCAAGCTGAGAGGATTCATACCAAAATGTATAATTGCCCGAAAAGTGATTGATTTTACCAAAATCTATATCAGATATGTGTGTGCAAACAGAATCTAAAAAGTGTCTATCATGCGATACTACAATAACGCAATTGTCATAATTTGCTAAAAAATTTTCTAACCATGATATGGTTTCGTAATCAAGATCATTGGTAGGCTCATCCATAATCAATACATCTGGATTACCAAATAAAGCTTGTGCTAGTAACACCCTTACTTTTTGTTTACCATCAATATCACTCATTAAAACGTGATGAAATTCTTCTTTAATGCCTAAATTTGATAGCATTGCGGCAGCATCACTATCGGCGTTCCAACCATTCATTTCTTCAAATTCAACTTGAAGCTCTCCAATTTTTTCAGCATTTTCATCTGTATAGTCGGCGTAAAGCGCGTCTATTTCTGTTTTTATTTTAAATAAGGGTTTGTTACCCATTATAACAGTTTCTAAAACAGTGTGTGTATCGTAAAGGTTGTGATTTTGCTCAAGTACCGACATGCGTTTTCCAGGCTCTAAATGTACATGACCTGAGGTTGCATCTTGCTTGCCAGATAATATTTTTAAAAACGTAGATTTACCAGCACCATTTGCGCCAATAATTCCGTAACAATTTCCATTATTAAATGTTGTGTTAACTTCATCAAACAAAATTCGTTTGCCAAATTGAACTGATAAATTTGAAACTGATAGCATTGGTGGATATTTTAAATTTTTGCAAAATTAGAAAATTGACACCTAGCAACAAACTAAAAATGTGAATAAAATTGATATGAAAATTAAAGATTTTATAATATTTAACAGCCTATTAACAAGGCTAAAATTACTTTAAGTATATTTTTGTTAATAAAGCGTTTTGTTATGACTAAATTAATACCCTTAATTTTTGTGTTTTTATTGCTAAACTGTTGTAAAACAGATTTAGATAGTAGTGATGCTTATATTGGTGGCGAAATAATTAACCCAGTGACAAATCATGTTATTTTGTTTGATTCAAATAATACTGCTGATACATTGTGGTTAAATTCATCTAATCGTTTTAGTAAGCGATATGCAAATTTAAAACCGGGTTTGGTGTCAATATCACATGGTCAACATGTTAAACCTTTTTTGTTAGAACCTAACGATAGTATTATGGTTAGGGTTAATGCTATTGATTTTGATGCATCTGTTGTTTTTTCGGGTCAAGGCGCAAAAAAAAACAATTACTTTATTAATTTATTAAATAGTATTTCTGATAATTTTACAGCTGTTTATAAACTTTCTAGGCAACTTAATCCTAAGGATTTTATGTCAAAAATTGATTCAATAAAATTATCTCGTTTTAGGCGTTTTGAAGATTTTAATTTAAAACATCCTACTACCAAATTATTTGATAAAGTAATATCAGCAACCATTAGTTATAGTGATTTTACAAACAAAGAGCTTTATCCTGATCGATACTATTATGCAACTAAAAACTATAATTTGCCTCAAAATTATTATAACTTTAGAAATTTAATTAATTATAATGAAAGTGATTTGGTTGGTTTTCATCACTATACAAGTTTTTTGTTTTTGCACTTTAATAATTTAGCAAAAGCTGTTTGTGTTAAATCAAATGCTAATGATAGCTTACCTTTTGATAGAAATAGAGTTGATTTTCACTTAACAAAATTAAGTTTAATTGATAGTTTAGTTAGTAATGAGCAAATAAAAAATAGATTGCTCAAGTATTCTACACGAAATTTTTTAGCTCAAAGTACTTCTGTCGAAGATCAAAAATTGGTATTGAACTCATTCATGCAAAAAAACTTAAACCCTGATGATGTATCGTATATTTCGTCATTTTACAAAACGGTTGAAGGGCTAGAACCGGGGAAGCTATTTCCTAATTTAAATGTTATTAGTAGTGTTGATAATACAATGTTATCGTTTTATGAGGTGATACAAAATAGACCAACTGTCGCGTGTTTTTGGAGTAATACCAATAAATACCATTTTATAAACAGTCATAATAAAATTAATGCCCTACGTGAAGCTTATCCTAAAATTAACTTTATATCAATTAATATTAATGAAAGCTCTAATATTTGGACACGTGTATTAAATCAAAATAATTATGATAAAAAAATAGAATATAAGTTTAAAAACCCTGAGCGTGCAAAGCGTTTACTTGCTTTAACAAGTGTAGAAAAAGTAGTTGTAATACATAAAGATAATACTATTGCTAAATCAAATATCAAGTTAAATTCGGACGAATTAATAGCAATAATTGAATCTTTAAAATAAAAAAAGCTCAATACATTTCTGCTTGAGCTTTTTAATAAATTTAAAAAATAATAAGGTTAGTTGCCTTTATTATAATCGGCTAAAAATTTAGCTAAGCCAATATCAGTTAAAGGGTGTTTTAATAAGCCTTCAATCGAGCTTAGTGGCCCTGTCATAACATCTGCGCCAATTTTTGCACAATCAATAACATGCATTGTGTGACGTACTGAAGCTGCTAAAATCTCGGTTTGAAATCCATAATTATCAAATATTTGACGTATTTCGGCAATTAAATTTAGTCCATCGGTAGATATATCATCAAGACGACCAATAAAAGGCGACACATAAGTTGCACCAGCCTTAGCAGCTAAAAGTGCTTGACCAGCTGAAAACACTAAAGTTACATTGGTTTTAATACCTTTGTCACTAAAATATTTAGCAGCTTTTATACCATCTTTTATCATAGGTAATTTAACCACTATTTGTGGGTTTAAAGCCGCTAGCGCTTCACCTTCTTTTACCATACCGTCAAAATTGGTAGCAATAACTTCGGCAGATACATCACCATCAACAATATCACAAATGGCTTTGTAATGATTTAAAATATTTTCGGCACCAGTAATACCTTCTTTAGCCATAAGTGATGGGTTTGTAGTAACACCATCAAGTACACCAAGGTCTTGTGCATCTTTAATTTGATCTAAATTTGCAGTATCAATAAAAAATTTCATAACAATAGGAGTTTTAAGATAAAGCAAATTTAATACTTACTTTATTGTAGACTAATAAAAAGTTGAAAATAAATTGAATTTATAATTTGGTGTAATACACGCTTGTTGTTGAGGTACTAATTAGTAGTAAATGAAATTTATGTGTTTTTTGTTTAAATTCCTGCGAAAGCAGAACAATAAAACGTAATTATTTTATAATTTATAGTGTTTCATTAAAATATGTTCATAAGCACGGTCGGGTAAAATGCGTTTTAATACAATTGAAAATTTTTGTAAAAACGCACCAATTTTATAGTGTAATTTTATGTTTTTAGATTCAATAATTTTATAAATGGCTTTTGCCATTATTTCAGGATTACTGCCACTATCAACATGTTTGTCCATTAATGCGAGTGTGTTGCCGTAACTTTTGGCGTAAGCCGACGATTTTATTAGCGGGGCATGAAAACGCCCTGAAGCAATATTTGTAGCAAAATCACCAGGGGCAACATTGGTAATTTTAATATTAAATGATTTAACCTCCATGCTAATGGCCTCGGTAATTAACTCTAAAGCTCCTTTACTTGCGCTGTAAACGCCTCTAAAAGGTAAGCCCATGTAGCCTGCAATAGAGGTGATGTTTATAATTAATCCAGAGTTTTGTTTCCGCATTTGCGGCAAAGTGGCTTTTATAACTTTAATAGGGCCAAAAAAATTGGTTTCAAAATTACGTTTAATTTCTTCGTCGGGTATTTCTTCAACAGCGCCAGTAATACCAGCGCCAGCGTTATTAATTAGCACGTCTATTTTGCCTTCGGAAGTTATAATGTTATCGACACAAAGTTGAATGCTTTGTGGGTCGGAAACCTCTAATGGGAGTAATGTAAATTTTGAATTTGGGTAATTTTTTGGTGTTCGGCTGGTGCCATAAACAATAAAGTTGTTGTTTAATAAAAACTCTCCAATAGCTTTTCCTATGCCAGATGAGCCACCTGTTATTAAAATTACTTTAGACATAATATGATTATAGTTAAAGAAAACAAAATTACGAGAATTTAGGGCATAAAAAAAGGCAAGCTACCTACATCACACTGCTACAACCGTATACCTTTGCTGCGTTCCCGCCCTGGAGGATTCAACAGGAGCTAGTTGTGTAGGACTTGCCGGCTGCAAATATACAATCTTTTAATACTTTTGCAATGATTTTTTTTAGTGAATTTAAATAAATAACTTGGTCAAAAATTTAACATAAAATGCGTATTACAAAATTAGTTTTTTTAGGAGTCTTAATAATGGGTCTAACTAGCTGTGGTGGTGGGAGTAAAGTTTTAAATGATTTTGCAATTAAAACCAATACCGAAGGTAAAAATCATACTATAAGCAATAATAAAACCTTGGAATTATCTATAAATAATCCTAAAAAGCACCCAGTTTCATCGGTAGTATATCACTTAAATGGAAAAGTTATTGATGCAAAATTGCCTTTAAATGATGTAAAACTAGGTAGACAAACCATAAAGGCAACGGTAAGTTATGACGGTAAAACACAAGTTGCACTTACAACCATTACTATTTTAAGCAGTACAACTCCAAAAATTTACGATTTTAAGATAATTAATGAGTACCCTCACAATATTAAAGCGTTTACACAGGGATTAGAGTTTTATAATGATACGTTGTATGAAAGCACTGGTCATCATGGGTTTTCTGGCATTAAAAAGCTTAATTATAAAACGGGCGAGGTTTATAAATCGGTTAACCTAGCAAAAGAGTATTTTGGTGAAGGTATTACAATTTTAAACGATAAAATATACCAATTAACTTGGAAAAAGGGTACAGGTTTTATTTATGATGTTAATACTTTCGAAAAAGAAGGTCAGTTTAAATACGGTGCTAGCCTTGAGGGTTGGGGTCTTTGTAATGATGGTAAAGTTATTTATAAAAGTGATGGCTCGGATAAGATTTGGACTTTAAACCCTGAAACTTTAGCAGAAGAAAGTTATATACAAGCGTTTCATAACCGAGGGAAAATTAAAAGTTTAAATGAAATTGAATGGGTAAATGGAAAAATTTATGCTAATCGATGGCAAAAAAATGGCGTAGCTATTATTAACCCAAAAAATGGAGCTATTGAAGGCGTTGTAAATTTTGAAAGCTTAAAAGCTAAAGTGACTCAGCACGATAATCTTGATGTTTTAAATGGAATTGCCTACAACCCAAAAACAAAAACCCTTTTTGTTACAGGTAAATATTGGGACAAAATTTTTGAGGTTGAAGTGTTTGAGAAAAAGTAAGTAGTCGCTATGCTTTTGGATTGTTGCCGTGCAGGTTCGACAAAAAGTTAACTATTTAAGGTAGTTGATTTTTAAAATTTTTGAATAAACGCAGTCATTCCTTTACAATAATTCTATGAATAGTAATCCCCGTAATCTTTATCACTCTAAATTATGAAGAAAGATAAAGATTACGGGGATTTGTTAAATTGCTTATTGTGTAAAATGAGTAATTTTAATTACTAATATTACCACCTACTGGTAAACCGCTAGGTACACTTTCAGGAATTGTTTTATCAAAATCCTCATCATTTAAGGTTTGTATAAACGCAACAATAGCAGCAACGGTATCAGCTTCGTCTTCAAAATTTAATTGTGCTGCATCATCATCATTAACTTCCATATTGTCATAAAAATTAACCGCAGAAGTAAGATTGTCAAATACACCGTTATGCATAAACGGCCCTGAGCTAGATAGATTTCTTAATGTAGGTGTTCTAAATTTTCCGTCAACACCATTATCAATTTGGGGTAATTTATCATTATTTGGCACACCTAAATCATGTAATTTGTAATCTGAAAACATAGGGCCATTATGACAGGCAGTACATTTGGCTTCAATAAATGCATTTAAACCTCGAATTTCTTGTGCATTTAACGCAGTTTCATCACCACGTGCATATTGATCAAAACGACTATTGTTTGCAATAATTGTTCTTTCAAACGCCGCTATAGCTTTACCGATTTTATCTCCATTTATTTGGGTGTCATCACCAAATGCTATATTAAACAATTCAACATACTGAGGTATTGCAGCTAAGCGTGCAGAAACAACATTAATAGCTTCGTCAGCAGTATACGCATCACCTCTCATTTCTTCCATAGATTTTATAGGTTCGAGTGATTGATCTTCCAATGACTTTGACCTATTATCCCAAAAATGAACTGTATTAGATGGATCATAATTTCCTGCTTGATCAATTCCGTTAAAGGCAGTATTAATTATTGTTGGGGCATTTCGTTTTATTAAAATACCGCCAGTTCTATTTTGTGCCAAACCACGCCCACCAACACCCAAACTCAAATCAATATTATCGGTATATCCGTTATTAGGGTGATGACAAGTAACACAAGCCATATCAAAATTCCCTGACAATACAGGATCCCAAAATAATTTTCGACCTAATTCTACCTTTTCTGCGGTAGTAGGGTTGTCATTTGGTGCTATAACAAATTGAGGTAAAGCACCTACTTGTTGATCTATTGGGACATATTCTGCCTCTGGCGAACATGAATTTAGAGATAAAATTGAGCTAATTATTAAAAGAGCAAAAATATACGTGGTATTTGGAGGTGTATTTATGTTTTGAAAAATCATAATAGAAATTTTTAGAATGAATAATGTAAACTGATGCCGATTGTAGTGCCGTGTGTATTAAATTGTGAAGCATTAACTGCAACATTAAGTTTATTTGAAATGCGATAACCAATGCCTAAATTGGCCTTAAAACCTAATTGAGACGTATTATTACTAATTGTAGCTTCTATTAATTGTGTAGAAAAATACTCTTGCCAATATAGTAAACCAGCATTTAATTGAAAAAATAACGGTTTTTTAAACAATTGTAAAAAGTCATATTGAGAACCTAAACCAATATCATAAACAAATAAATTTGCTCCTGTTGTACCAATATCTGTTGTAAAGGTAGCATTAATAAAATGGTGAAATTTTTCAGTATGTTTCAAAAAATACTTAGCTTCAATACCTGTAGAAATATCATAAGTTGCATTAAGTTCGCCTGCCAAAAAATAGTTTGATTGTAATCCTAGTTGAAATTTTTGATTGTCATTAGATTGCGAAAAACACAGTTGTGAAATAAATAAAATAAGGAATGTTAATTTAGATGAATTCATTTGTCTCTTTAAAATTTTATTGCAAATAAAGATGACTATATTATTTATCAAGAATAAAATCAATGAATCTTTGTTTTTTATCAACTAAACAAATTTAAATTTCAGTGAAAGTACATTTAATTGCCTAACTGGAAAAATAGACTAATTTGTTTGATAAAATTGATGGTTAATTGAAAATTAATTGAGAAACGAGTAATTTAAACTATTTTTGAGTTGTGAAAATGGCATACAAAAAACATATTATTAGTTGGTTCATATACTCAGTTGTACTTTATTTGATTTATAAATATGCTGTTAAAGTAGATGACTCGGTAGAACACGCATTTACGTTTGTTATTTTGCAAGTATTGATGTTTTATATCAACTTAATTGGATTATTACCTAAGTTATTTGATAAAAAGAAATTTGTCTTATTCGGGTTTTTAAACATTATATTAATTATTGTGATTGCATTTGTAAACACAATATTGGAAGATGGTTATCAGATTGAATCCAATAATCAATATGATTTTTTTGAAGATTTATTAGCACATTCTGTTCCTAGTTTTATTGGTATATTCATTGCGATTTTGTTACATAATTACAGAATGCAATTAGTTCGTGAAGAACAAGAAAAGGAGCGAATTAAAGCCGAAAAAAATTTTTTAATACAACAAATAAATCCGCATTTTTTATTTAACACTCTTAATAATATATATTCATTGACTTTAAATAACAATCCCAAAGGATCTGAAGCGATTATGCAGCTGTCAAAAATGTTAGATTATTCGCTTTACGGCAACAATCAAGAGTATGTTACTTTAAAAAAAGAGATTCAGTATATTGATAATTTTATCCAATTATTTAAGTTAAAAGATGATGAATTGACACATATTACTTTTGATTTTACTCAAACTAATTTACAAGTATTAATTGCACCAATGTTATTGTTGCCATTTGTAGAAAACGCTTTTAAGCATGGTGATGTAGAGAGTGAAAAAGGCTGCGTAAATGTCTCTATTTGCTCTAATAAGCATGTACTAAAATTTAGTTGTAAAAACTCATATTCCAAAATTAAAAAGGTTGATAGGGTAGGGGGTATTGGTATCGCAAATGTTAAACGAAGATTAGAATTACTATACCCAAATCAACATCAGTTAACGATTAATGACAACAATAATAACTTTGAAGTCCTATTAAAAATATCTATTCATGGCAATTAACTGTATTATTATAGATGATGAGCAGCCTGCAAGGCAATTATTAGAAAATTACTGTTGTAAAATTGAAGATATTAAAGTTTTAGGTAGTTTTAAGTCTCCTATTGCAGCACTTACATTACTAAATAAAAATATAGTTGATCTTATTTTTTTAGAC
>CALDUQ010000066.1 GCA_937924845.1 uncultured Flavobacteriaceae bacterium | reverse complement strand
CTGTTTTTGAATTGATTAGAAATGGAGGGTTGTCGGCCCAGTTAATAGTATTGCTGCTTTTTGGTTTACTTGTTTTTGCTGTATACATTTATATTGAACGCTTTTTAGCAATTAATGATGCCAAAAACATTGAAAAAGGTTTTTTTGAAAAAATAAAAAATGAGATCAAAAAAAATAAAGTTACGTCAGCCAAAAATATGTGTGAAAAATTAAATAAGCCGTTGGGTAAAATATTATATAAAGGCATATCTAATTTGGGACGACCTATTGATGTGATATCACAATCTATAGAAAACGCAGCAAAACAGGAGATTTACAATTTAGAGAAAAACGTTAGCGTGCTGGCAACTATATCAGGGGTAGCCCCAATGATAGGCTTTTTAGGAACTGTTATTGGTATGATTATGTCTATTTTTGAAATAGCAAATTCAGGCGGGCAAATCGATATTAAGTTATTGGCAGATGGTCTTTATACTGCTATGACAACCACTGTTGCAGGATTAATTGTTGGTATTGTTGGTTATGTTACTTATAATCATTTGGTAACAAAAACTAATGCTGTAGTGCATCAAATGGAAGTTGCCTCGATAGAGTTTATGGAATTAGTCAACGATTAGATAAAATGAATTTTAGAGGAAAAAATAAAGTCACACCCGAGTTTAATTTGTCATCAATGACCGATGTGGTTTTTTTGTTGCTAATTTTTTTCATGCTCGCATCCACGCTTATTTCAACAAATGTAATTGATGTGGTTTTACCCACTGCCGCTGGTAAAGCGCAAAGCGATACACCAATAACAGTAACTATAAAAAAAGATTTCACCTATTATATAGAAGACAAAAGAGTAGGTTTAAGTGTTTTAGAGTTTGAGATAATAAATCAATTAAAGAAAAAATCGACACCAAGTTTTATTCTGCGAGCAGAAAAATCAATACCAATTGAAAAAGTTGTACATATTATGGATATAGCCAATCGAAATAATTTTAAAGTAACATTGGCTGTTAAACCTAATTAGTTTATCGTGAATTATCAAGACGCTATAAGTTGGATGTTTGCTCAATTGCCAATGTATCAAAACAAAGGTAAATTGGCTTATAAAGCTGATTTAAGTAATATTATAAAATTATCAAAACATCTTGGAAACCCAGAGCGTAAGTTTAAATCTATTCATGTTGCTGGTACTAACGGGAAAGGCTCAACTAGTCATATGCTTGCATCAGTACTACAGGAAGCAGGCTACAAAGTGGGATTGTATACATCACCACACTTAAAAGATTTTAAAGAACGTATAAAATTAAATGGAGTTGATGTTACTGATGATTTTGTTGTTGATTTTGTAGTAAATAACAAATCTTTTTTCGAACAAAATATGCTGTCATTTTTTGAAATGACCGTAGGTATGGCTTTTTCTTTTTTTGCAAAAAAAAATGTTGATTTTGCAATTATAGAAGTTGGTTTGGGCGGGCGATTAGATTCAACAAACATAATTATGCCCGAGCTTTCAATTATTACCAACATAGGTTTAGATCACACTAAAATTTTAGGTAATACAAGGCAGCTCATTGCTACAGAAAAGGCAGGAATTATAAAGCAAAATACGCCTGTAATTATAGGAGAAACTCATGCGGAAACATCAGCTATTTTTAATAAAATTGCTCAAAAGTACAATAGTACTATCTACTTTGCTGACCAGTTAGTTGATACTATATATGAAACAGATCTTAAGGGTAACTATCAAAAAAACAATACAATTACAGTAGTTCAAGCTATTAATGTTTTAAACACGCTAGGTTATAATGTAGCTAATTCACATTTAATTAAAGGGTTGTTAAATGTAGTTAATAATACTAATTTAAAAGGGCGTTGGCAGTTGATTAATGATAAACCCAAAATCATTTGTGATACAGCTCATAATAAAGAAGGTTTAACTTTTACGATGAAACAACTAAAAGCTCAACCTTTTAAGAACCTTCATTTGGTTTTAGGGTTTGTCAATGATAAAAATTTGGAGGATATAATACATCTCTTTCCTGAATTTGCTAATTTTTATTTTTGCTCTCCAAAAATATCTAGAGGTTTGGACGCTAAGATTGTTATGCAAAAATTTAAAGATGAAAACCGATATGGGGAAGTGTATGTTTCTGTTAATGAAGCACTAAAAGCAGCTAAACATAATGCAAAAATTGATGATGTTATTTATGTTGGTGGGAGTACTTTTGTTGTAGCAGAAATTTTTTAAATAAAAATTAAAAAAATGTTTGCATAACTAAAAAACTAAAGTATATTTGCAGTCCAATTGATAGGGCGCGTAGCTCAGTTGGTTCAGAGCACTTGGTTTACACCCAAGGGGTCAGGGGTTCGAATCCCTTCGCGCCCACAAAAAAAAGCTTCTCTTTTTGAGAAGCTTTTTTTATTTATATAAATTTCAATATACGCTCTAATGCCATGCCTCTTGAGCCTTTTATTAGGATGTGTGAGTTGCTAAAATTAATAGATGAAATTTCATTTTGTAGTTCATCAAAAGTTTTAAATAATTTTAAATGTTTAGACTTTAAGTTTATATTAAAAAAATTGTTGCCAACAAGGTAAATCGCTTTAAAATTTTTGTTTAAAGCATGTTCAGCAATTAGTTGATGTTCAGCCTTTGCTGAATCGCCTAGCTCAAACATGTCTCCTAAAATGATAATTTTATTGTTATGTATCACGTTTGAAAAATTATCTAATGCAGCAATCATACTTGTTGGGTTTGCATTATATGCATCTAATATTATGCTGTTTGAGTTTTGCTTGATTAATTGCGATCTGTTGTTTTTTGGTACATATTGATTTAGGGCAGTTTTTAGTGATGCAGGATTAATATTAAAATGTTTGCCTATTAGTATTGCTGCTGCAAGATTGTAAAAATTGTATTTGCCAATTAAGTTTGATTTTATTGTTAAACCCTCAGCAATTAGCTCAACAAACGGATTAGATTTAATTAAATTAATATTTAAATGTTTGTTTTTGTCTTGACTATAACCCTTTATTTGGTGGTAGTTTCTTAATTTATTAACCTGAATTTGGTCGTCGGCATTAAAAAATATTAATTTATTATTGTTAATTAAATACTGGTAAATTTCGCTTTTGCCTTCAATAACACCTTCTATGCCACCAAAGCCTTCTAAATGTGCTTTGCCAAAATTTGTAATATAACCATAGTCGGGTTGAGCGATTTTGCATAAAAGTTCAATTTCTTTTTTATGATTTGCACCCATTTCTACAATGCCTATTTGAGTATTACTTTGCATTGATAATAAAGTTAATGGTACACCAATATGATTGTTTAAATTACCTTTTGTAGCAATTGTTTTGTAGGCTTGGCTTAGTACTGCTAATATGAGTTCTTTTGTAGTTGTTTTTCCATTGCTGCCAGTTATGGCAATAATTTTTAGATTTAGCTTTTGCCTATGATAAGTTGCTAGTTTTTGTAATGTGTCAAGTGTGTTTTCAACCACAATAAAGCGGTTGTCTAATGCGTGCTCTTTTTGGTCGATTACGGCGTATTTTGCGCCGTTTTGTAGCGCTTGAAGCGCAAATGTATTTCCGTTAAAGTTATCTCCCGTAAGGGCAAAAAACATTGTGTTTTTTTCTATGTTTCGAGTATCTGTAGCTACAGATGAGCACGTTAAAAATTTAGAGTATAATTGTTCGATTTGCATGATTAAATGTAATAAAAAAACCCTAATAATTAATATTATTAGGGCTTTGAACTATGTTTTTTAAAATTTATTTTCGGTTTTTAGGGCCGGTACTTTTTTGAGTTTTGTATTTACTTCCAAATTTAGAGCCTACTCTTGACATGGCGCATCTAAAACCAATGTAATCTGTAGCCTTATCTTGTGGGTAGTAACGACGTTGAGCTGGGTCAAGCCAATATTCTCTGTCTTTCCATGAACCACCTTTGTAAACTCTCACTTCATCATTTATTAAAGAAGTTCGGTTTGTTGTTTTGTCATATTCCCGAATAATATTACCTTCTTCGTCTCTTTCAACAAGGTGTTTTGGTGCATTGTAAACGCGATCTGAAGTAGATTTATTTGGGTCGGCGCCATCTTCGTCTTCATCGGCACCTTCGTCAAAATATCTAGACGACCTAATATCACCATCTCTAAAGTTTCGGTTGTCACTTTTTTCAAAGTTTGATCTTAGGTATGTTTCATTTTCATCTATATTTACCTGTGCAATTTCGCCAGGTAATCGACGTGCAATTAATTTACCGTTACTTAATGTATCATACACAATGTTTTCTGTTGTTACAATTTGTACAGAGCCATCGTTATTTATAGCGTTTTTTGTGTATACATTTCCTCTAAAATAGTTAAAGTCATTGTATTCGTCATCAATTATAGGTCGGTAAACATCAGCAACCCATTCAGCAACATTTCCAGCCATATCATACAGCCCAAAATCATTTGGCGGATAAAATTTTACTTGGTTTGTAATGTCACCACCATCATCAGGCCAGCCACCTACACCGCCATAATCTCCTTTACCTTGTTTGAAATTAGCAAGTTGATCACCTAAAATTCTGCGATTTCCTGATCGGGTATATTTTCCATCCCAAGGGTATTTTTTACGACCTCTACGAATGTTGTATTTTCTTTTTTCGTCTAATCCTAGTGCTGCATATTCCCACTCAGTTTCTGTAGGAAGGCGATATTTTAAAGGTATTAAACCCGATTCACGTTTAGCATACACATTAATTGTGTCGCCATTTGGATTTACTTGTACTCTTCTTTTTGATTTTGATGGGTTAATTACGCTGTCATTGCCTCCAAAAGTTTTTGTAGGAGCGTTGGTATACGTATCAGTGTTAAAATTAGATTCGGCAGTTGCTCTAGATATGTGAGAGCCTTTTTCAAGATAGCCGCTGTTTTGTAAATCTATTTCGGCAACTCTATCAGTACGCCAATTTGAGTATTCTACAGCTTGTATCCACGTTACTCCAACAACTGGGTAATTAGCGTATGCTGGATGGCGAAGGTAATTATTAATATGCTCTTCATTATAGCCAAGTCTATTGCGCCATACAAGGGTGTCGGGTAATATACCGTCATAAATGGCACGATATTTTTTATCGCTAGGCGGGTAAACTCTTTTATTCCAATCTAGGTATTCAAGGTACATTAGGTTAGTAACCTCGGTTTCATCCATAAAAAAAGATTGCACATGCTGTTGAGTTGGTTTGTTATTCCAATCATGCATTACATCATCTTGTACTTTACCTTTTGT
>CALDUQ010000065.1 GCA_937924845.1 uncultured Flavobacteriaceae bacterium | reverse complement strand
TTCACTGTATTGCATTACCCTAAAGTCAAATGTGTTGAAATTTGGATTTTTAGCTTTTAGTTGTTTGTAAAGCGGAATACTACCTATAGAAATATTTGCAGCACCAGAGCTTGAAATTAAAGACACTGTTTTAATAATTCGATCTGTTTTGTTATCGTTGTTGGGAAGTTTAAATTGTTGTACACGTGGCGCTTCGTTAGAAACTAGTTCTAATTTTATGTTATGAGTTTTAATTAATTTTCTAAAAAAATATTCAGGGCCATTTTTGCTTTTTCCGCCAATAAATAGCAAAGTGTTAATTTTAGGATGTTTTTTTAAGATACCTATTAAATCTCTTAAAATAATGTTTTTCATGCCTAAATCGGAAGCATCAATTTTGTCACGCTCACAACTTTCAACAATATCACAAACTCCAATACGGTTTTGTATTAAAAAATCTTGCCGTTGTTTAATTGCAAGTTTAGAGTTGTCATAAGTTAAGTTTAAATCATGAATTTTTTCAATATACAACCATAGGGAGTTGTAGTAACTCCCGTAGTATAAATCAACATCTTTTTTGAGTAATTCACCTGTTGAAAACCTTGGCGGCGGTAATGTGCCAACAATTAATTTTGTAGTGTTACTTTTAATAAATGGCGGATATGGATGTGAGTGTTTAAACACTTTTAACTATCGCGTAAAAATAAGCTCATTTCCAGACGATAATTCTTCGCTAAAGCCGTAGCCACCATAATCAAAGCCTTTTAAGTCGTCAATACTGTTTGCGTTGGTATTTATGATATAGCGAGCCATGGCACCGCGTGCATGTTTTGCATGAAACGAAATAACCTTATAAACCCCATTTTTAAAATCTTTAAAATTTGCGGTAATCACTGGCACTTTAAGCGCCTTGGTGTCAATCGCCTTAAAATATTCATTACTGGCAAGATTTAAAAACAATTCGTCGTCTTTAAGCTCATCATTTAGAGCGGTTGTAATTGTATTTTTCCAAAAGGCATAAAGATTTTTACTGCTTTCAATAGGTAATTTTGTGCCCATTTCTAAACGGTACGGTTGTATTAAATCTAGTGGTTTTAGGATGCCGTATAGGCCAGATAAAATTCGAACTGTGCTTTGTAACGTGTCTATATTTTCTTCGGGGATGGTGTACGCGTCAAGTCCTTTATAAACATCGCCATTAAAGGCATAAACGGCTTGCCGAGCATTTGTAGTAGTAAACGGTGTTTGCCAATTTTGGTTACGAGTATAGTTTAGCTCGCCTAAATTGTCAGATATTTTCATTAATGACGATAACTCTTGTGCAGACTTAGTTTTTAATGTTTTGTTTATAATTGCCGATTGCTCTAAAAACAAACTGTTTGAGCTTTGGTTTGTAGGGATATTTGTGTCAAAATTTAAAGATTTTGCTGGTGATATAACTAATTTCATGCGTTGTAATGTTGTGAAATTCCGCGAAAGCGGAATAATAAATGTTATGCAACCAAAATTAAATTAAAATTTAAGAATTTAGAAGTTGTGTAACATTTATTAATTATAGTGTTATAGGTAATTATTATGCTTTAACTATTTAAATGTTTAGCGTAATTACGCCATTTGGTAATACAATTTTTCATATCGTCTGGTAATTCTTGGGTAAAAGATAGTTGTTTGCCTGTAACCGGATGTGTAAAACCTAAGGTTTTAGCATGTAAGGCTTGCCTTGGTAAAGTTGCAAAACAATTTTCTACAAACTGTTTGTATTTTGTAAATGTAGTGCCTTTTAAAATACGTTCGCCGCCATAACGCTCATCATTAAATAAAGTGTGACCAATGTGTTTAAGATGTACTCTTATTTGATGCGTGCGGCCTGTTTCTAGTTTGCAAGAAATTAATGTAGTGTAACCTAAACGCTCAATAACTTTGTAATGTGTTACAGCAGGTTTACCTTTATCTGCATCATCACCTTCATAAACTGTGTTTTGCAATCTATTTTTAGGATGTCTGCCAATATTCCCCTCAATGGTACCGCTATCTTCTTCGAGATTACCCCAAACTAAGGCTACGTATTCGCGTTGGCTGGTTTTATCAAAAAACTGTTTTGAGAGGTGCGTCATCGCAAACTCGGTTTTAGCAACTACAAGTAGTCCGCTGGTATCTTTGTCAATGCGATGTACTAACCCAGGGCGTTCGTCGGTGTTTTTTGGTAAATTTTCAAAATGGTAAATTAAGGCATTAATTAGTGTGCCAGAGTAATTGCCATGACCAGGGTGAACAACCATGCCAGCAGGTTTGTTTACTACTAAAACATCATCATCTTCGTAAACAATATCAATTGGGATATTTTCTGGTGTTAATAAATTTTCAAAAGGAGGGTGAGCAAATAGTACTTTAATTTGATCAAAGGGTTTAACCTTGTAATTAGATTTTACAGGTTCGCCATTAACGTAAATACTGCCGTTTTTAGCAGCGGCTTGTATTTTTGTGCGCGTGGCATTTTCAATAAAATTCATCAAATATTTATCAATGCGCAAGGGTTGTTGCCCTTTAACAGCCACAAAATTATGATGCTCATAAAGGTCACTATTTATAGCTGTAGGTTGGTTTTGTATATCGTCCATATGTATGGTTATTGTCGTTTTCCGTTACCTACAACTAATTGTATGGTTGAGTTTTTTTTGAGCTTGGTACCTGGTTTAATAACGTTGCCTTTGTATTTTATTTTAATGACTTCATCCTTACCAATATCATCAATTTTGACCGTATCATTAACAATTAAACCTAACGATTGTAATGTTGGTACAGCTTGCCTTAAACGTCTACGAATTACATTAGGAAGTTTTACCTTTTTATAACCTGATGGATTTAGGACCAAATATATTTTTCGATGTTCCTTAACTAAAGCACCAGCTTTTGGTTTTTGTTCAATAACTGAGTATTTAGGGTACTTAGGGTTAAAATTAGCAGAGTCCTGTACAATTAATGATAAGTTTTTATCTGATAATTCAATATTTGCAACATTTACAGTTTTGCCTTTTAAATCAGGTACTTCAATAAATTCATTATGATTGGTGTATGACTTTAACCATGCTAATGCTAAGTAGCATAATAAAATAGATGCAATAATAGCTATTGCGACTTGTTTAAAAAACACTTTACTCTTTAAAAATTTAATAATACTCATGTATAGTTATTTGTAGGCAAATATATAAAATCTCAAAGGTTTTTATTTTTGATTTTATAATGATATTTTTGAGCTAGTTTTATAGTAATACAAAAAAAACAAAATCAGTTTTTTTGATAATTTATGTTGATAAATGCATGCCAAAAAAAACATAGCCATTATAATGGGTGGATACTCTAGTGAGTATGAAATTTCGCTTAAAAGCGGAAATATAGTGTTTGAAATACTTAATAATGATAATTATA
>CALDUQ010000064.1 GCA_937924845.1 uncultured Flavobacteriaceae bacterium | reverse complement strand
CCCCACTTAAACCTTGACAGTAGTCGTTGTTCAATATCTTGCATATCAACAGGAGCTTTGTCACTTGTTAAAATAACTTGTTTGCCATTTTGATGCAAGTGATTAAAGATGTGAAAAAATACATCTTGTGTGCCCGATTTTCCTGATAAAAATTGAACGTCATCAATAATTAATACATCAATTATTTGATAAAAATGTATAAAATCATTACGATTATTTTTCTTAACGGCTTCAATATATTGTTGTGTAAAAATTTCGGCAGAGATATATAATACCGTTTTTTCGGGATATTTTTCTTTAATATCAATACCTATAGCATGTGCTAAATGGGTTTTACCAAGCCCAACACCTCCAAATATAAGCAAAGGGTTAAATGATGTACCTCCAGGTTTATTTGCAACAGCAATACCAGCATTTCTGGCAAGCCTATTTGAATCGCCTTCTAGGAAATTTTCAAAGTTATAAGTTGGATTTAATTGTGACTCAATACGCACATTTCTAATTCCAGGAATTATAAACGGATTTTTTAATTCCGTGTTTTTGTTTTTTAAAGGTACAGCAACACTTTGGCTTTTAAAATTGCTTCTATTTGCACTAGGAATTTTTTCAGTAAACGGCTGTTTATTTCCGTAGGTGTTTTCCATATTAATTACATAAACTAATTTAGCAGTTTCGCCCAATTGTTTAGTAAGTGCTACTTTTAATATTTTAACATAATGCTCTTCAAGCCATTCATAAAAAAACTTACTAGGTACTTGTATGCTTAAAGAGGTATTGGTTAGTTTTACCGCGTTAATAGGTAAAAACCAAGTTTTATAAGCTTGATCTTGAATATTATCTTTTATAAAGCTCAGACAATTATCCCATACCGATTGCGCAGTTACGTTCATTTTTGTTAAATAATAGTTTAATGTTAATTTTTTTGAAAAAAGAGAAATAAGGCTCTTTTTTCGTACCGCAAATATGTGAACAAAATTCTTTAAAAAAAAATCATTTGGCTATAGGTTAATTCGTTTTTTTTACGCATGTTTATTTTGTCAAAAACAAATATTATAAACAAGCAAAAGAATGAATTTTAAAAACAAAATTAGTCATACAACAAATATTCGTGTACGTTATGGAGAGACTGATCAAATGGGGGTTGTTTATTATGGAAACTATGCGCAATACTTTGAAGTTGGTCGTGTTGAATGGTTGCGAAAATTAGGTTTTTCATATAAAAACATGGAGCAAACGGGTGTTATGTTACCAGTTGTGTCATTAAATGCAAATTATAAAAAATCTGCCTTTTATGATGATGTTATTACTATAAAAACTACGCTTTCAAAGGTGCCAACAGCATCTATACATTTTGATTATGAAATTACTAATGAAAAGGATGAAATTTTAACAACAGGAAGTACTGTTTTAGTTTTTATTGACATGATGACAAAAAAACCTATTAAATGTCCTCAATCAATTTTAGATAAACTGCAAAATTAATCGTTATTTTTTTTGATAACTACGCCATAAAGCTCATCAAAAATTTTATAAATGGTGTCATAGTTTTTTTTTCTGACTAAAATTTTTAATAAGCAGCTAGTTTCGAGTTTTTGATTTTCAATTATTAGTTGCTTTTCTTTAATAATGCGCATTACTTTACTCATATCTTTATATTCAAAACATATGCTTAAATGTAAATTAATAGTTTTTTCAATGAGTGTTGAAGCGCTTAATGCTAATTGAGCGCATGTTTTATAAGCATTAATAAGCCCAGATACGCCCAATTTTACACCTCCAAAATATCTAACCACTACAATTAAAGTGTTTGTTAGATTAAATGATTGTATTTGTCCGTAAATTGGTTGTCCAGCACTATTTTTTGGCTCACCATCATCGTTTGCTCTGTATTGGCTATAATCCTCTCCTAATTGATAGGCGTAACACCAATGCCTTGCATTATGATGGTCTTTTTTTAATTGTTCTATACAAATTTTTATATCTGATAGATTAGTAACTGGAAACGCGTAGCCATAAAACTTTGAGTTTTTGTCTTTAAATAAAACCTGTTGAGATGGTTTTAAAATGGTTTTATATGTATCTTTAATTTCCAATTTTAAAACAAAAAATTACTCTTGGTTAGTGTAAATATTTAAAATGTTGTTGTCAATTTGGCTTGTTGTTTTGTTTTGAACACATGATAAATTTAATTTAGGCGATTTAATACCGTCTTTAAATGTAGTTTTACTAATAAAAACTCTGGCTTCATCCCAAAGATTTTCGTTAATAAACGCTTGTAGTGTTTTTTGTCCGCCTTCAATTATAATAGAGGTTATATTTTGTTTGTATAAATAGTCACAAATTTGTTTTGCAATATTTAATGATTTAAAATTAACATCTTGATTTGAAATTATATAAGTTTTTGCCTCGTCATTAAACACATTTAATGAGTTACTTAGTGTGTTGCCATTATTAACTACATATCTAATAGGGTGATTACCTTTATATAATCTGCAAGTTAATAATGGGTTATCAGCAATAGCGGTATTTGTGCCTATTAAAATAGCTTGTTCTTCGGCACGCCATTTATGAACCAATTGTTTTGAGTATGAGTTGCTAATCCAAACAGGTCTGTTTTTATTTTTGCTTTTAGGGGCAATAAACCCATTACTGGTTTCTGCCCATTTTAAAATAACAAATGGTCTTTGTTTATTTTGAAATGTAAAAAAACGTTTGTGATGTGCTTTACAGTCTTGCTCTAATACAGCAACAGTAACTTGGCAGCCATGTGCTTTTAGTTGTTTAATACCTTTGCCAGCAACTTTTTTATGAATATCGGTTGTGCCAATAACAATATTAGGTATGTTGTGTTTTATAATTAAGTTAGCACAAGGTGGTGTTTTGCCATGATGTGAACAAGGCTCAAGGGTTACATATAGAGTAGATTTTGTTAAAAGGGCTTTATTTTTAACCGAATTTATGGCGTTTACCTCTGCGTGATGACTTCCGTAGGCACTAGTAAACCCCTCGCCTATTATAATGTTATTGTAAACAATAACACAGCCAACAGATGGGTTTGGTGCACTATGACTTAACCCACATTTTGCAATTTGCAAACACCGTTTTATGTAGTATTCGTGATTAATAATTATAATTTTATTTTTATTAATTGCTCTTGATCTATTGGATATTTGTATGAAAAACTACCAAGTTGATAAGTAATACTACCTTTATATTGAGCTTTAAGTTTATTGTTAATTAAGCTGTTTAATAAACCACTAATATTATTTTTATCAAGTATTTTTTTTGTTGGAATAGTAATGGTTAGCGGCACAATAAATTGATCTTGAGGAGGTACATTAAATGCTTTAGTGGTAATGTTACCAACTTCAATATTGTCAATAAGTACATTAATGCCTTCGGATTTTAATACGCCTCCAATATGATTGGGGTTTTTAAAAAAAGCATTAGCACTTAATTGCACTTGTTTAGCGTTTGACGCTATTACCTTAATATTTTCAACCTTTACAAATTCGGGATGTTCGGTAACTTTACAGCTGTAAATTTGTAATAAAATAATTATTAAAGTTATTGTCTTTTTCATAAATTAGTATTGTAATATTGTTGGTGTAATTTACACCGTAAAAATAAGCTTTTAATATGAGTGCTAATTCGTTTTTAATTAGAGAAATTCAAAAAAAAGACAACCCAGAGATTGAGCAAGTGATACGAGCTTGTTTTCCTGAGTTTAAAATACCACTAAAAGGTACTGCTTTTGAAGATGTTGAAACCTCAAACTTGTTTGATGCCTATCAAAATGAAAATGAAGTTTATTACGTTATTGAAGTTAACGGAAAAGTTGAAGGCGGTGGCGGCATAAAACAACTAGCAAACTATAAAGCAGGTGTTTGTGAGCTTCAAAAAATGTATTTTTCTCCAACAATTAGAGGAAAAGGTTATGGTAAAATTATGATACAAAAATGCCTTGAAAAGGCAAAATCTTTTGGATTTGAGCAGTGCTATTTAGAAACAGCACCTCAATTAAAATCAGCTATATATTTATATCAAAACTTTGGGTTTAAAAATTTAAATGCTGCCTTGGGTAATACTTGCCATACCTCATGTAGTATTTGGATGCTTAAAAATTTATAATTTGAATTTAAAACAATTTAAAACCCATTTTAAAGCTCAATTATTAGGTAAATATCCTGATCAAGAAATTGAATCATTTTTTTATAGATTAACCAATGCGTATTTAAATTTAAGTCGTGTAGATGTGAGTCTAAATTATGATAAAACCTTATCAAAATCTAAAATTGAAAACTTTACAAATGCCATTAAAGCTTTAAATAAGTTTAAACCGTTACAATATATATTGGGCGATACTGACTTTTATGGGCTTAATTTTAAAGTAACTATAGATACTTTAATACCTCGACCTGAAACTGAAGAGCTGGTTGATTGGGTTATTAACGATTTTAAAAATAACACCACATTAACTATACTTGATATTGGTACTGGTAGTGGTTGCATAGCTATAAGTTTGGCAAAGCATTTGCCTAAAGCCAAAGTATATGCAATTGATGTTTCTGACGAAGCATTAAAAATAGCAAATCAAAATGCTAAGGCTAATAAAACCGATATTGAGTTTTTAAAATATGACATTTTAAAACAAAATCAAAATGATTTTAATATCATTATGTTTGACGCCATTGTATCAAATCCACCATATGTTAGAGTCTTAGAAAAAAAGGAAATGCAACCAAATGTATTAAATTATGAGCCACATACCGCATTATTTGTAGATGATGATAATCCTTTAATTTTTTATAAATCAATAGCTCAATTTGCAAAAACACATCTAAAACATAATGGCGCTTTGTATTTTGAAATTAATCAATATTTAGGATTAGAAACAAAAAACATGCTACATCATAATCACTTTAAAAACATTGAACTTCGGCAGGATGTTTTTGGTAATGACCGTATGATAAAAACTTTTTTAACTTAAAAAAGCACAACAAATTTTAGTTGTTGTAATATTTGGATATATATATGTAAATCTTTAGTTTTATTAAAAAAAACAACCATGAAAAAAATTCTATTTATCACAGTGTGTATTATTAGCTTTTCTTGTAAAGAGAGCAAAAAAGATGAGCAGACTAAAGTTGATTCAGCAGTAAAAACTTCAACAGCACCAAATAAAATTTTAATGCATTTAAATTCAAAAAGCGGTAGTAATGCAACAGGTACTATTGAATTTGTGCAAGCGCATGGTGTGGTCAGCTTAAAAGCTAAATTATCGGGTTTAACCGAAGGGAAACATGCTATACATATTCATCAAACTGCAGATTGCTCATCGGATGATGGGAAATCGGCAGGCGGACATTGGAATCCTACAGCACAACCTCATGGGCAATGGGGCGCTAAAAATGGATATCATAAAGGTGATATAGGTAACTTTTTAGCAAATGCTCAAGGTGAAGGACGTATAACATTTTCAACTAAAGAATGGTGTATAGGCTGTGGTGATAAAAATCGTGATATTTTAGGTAAAGGTATTATTGTTCACCAAGGCGCAGATGATTACACTTCGCAGCCTTCAGGCGCTGCAGGTAAACGTGTAAGTTGTGCAGGTATTATTCAGTAAATAAATTAAACAAAAATAAAATGACAGAATTAAAAACAGAATTTGAAGAATTTGAAAATCAAGTTGATACAGAGCGTATCGGGTTTGGAAAACGCTTAGGTGCTAGGTTGTTAGATGGGCTATTATTAATTATTTTAGGACCAACTATTGGAAGTTTATTAGGCCCTTCGGTAGGTGATTATTTTTTACCTATCATAGATTTAGAGCAGTTAGAAATGCTTGAAAATTACGGCCTTGACGATATGATGAATGTTATGACTGCTATGATAGCGGGAGTTTCTATAGTTACAGTTTTAATTTTTGTTTTAGAAGGTATGACTGGTCAGTCACCTGGGAAAATGATTTTAAAAATTCAAAATAAAAATGAAGATGGAACCGAAGCTAGTGCCTCTGCATTATGGTTAAGAGCATTTGCAAAATATAGTGATAATGTTTTGAGTCTTTTAGGTCTTTTTGCAGGTATAGCTATTTTATCAAGTATAGCAACTTTTGCAGGACTTGTAATATTTATTGGATGCTTTTTTGTTTTGGGAGAAAAAAAACAAAGCTTTCATGATATGATTTCTAAAACGGCTGTTTTTAATAAATAAATTAAAAATTTTACTAATAAAAAAG
>CALDUQ010000063.1 GCA_937924845.1 uncultured Flavobacteriaceae bacterium | reverse complement strand
AATTCGTGCGTCATGCCAATCATATCATGCGTTACTAAAACCTGCCCATTTACGCCATTACCTGCACCAATACCAATTACAGGGATTGATATGCTTTCGGCTACTTTTTTTGCCAGCTCCGCCGGAATTTTTTCTAATACTAAGGCAAAGCATCCAATACGTTCTAACATTTTAGCATCTTCAATTAATTGATTAGCTTCTGCATCCTCTTTAGCCCTAACTGTATAGGTGCCAAACTTATATATAGATTGCGGTGTTAAACCCAAGTGACCCATCACAGGAATCCCAGCATTTAATATCCGTTTAACCGATTCTTTAATTTCTTTGCCACCTTCAACTTTTATAGCGTGACCACCACTTTCTTTCATGATACGTATTGCTGATCGTAACGCTTCCTTTGGGTCACTTTGATAACTTCCAAAGGGAATATCAACAACTACAAGAGCTCGTTTTACTGCTCTAACTACCGAAGATGCATGATAAATCATTTGATCTAAAGTTATTGGCAATGTAGTTTCGTGACCGGCCATAACATTACTTGCCGAATCGCCTACCAAAATTACATCAATACCTGCGCTATCAACAATTTTTGCCATGGTATAATCATAAGCCGTTAGCATTGAAATATGCTCATTGTTGGCTTTCATCTCAATTAGAGATTTGGTAGTAACGCGTTTATATTGCTTTTTTGCAGTAGACATATGTAATAATTAAGTTGTGAGCAAATGTAGTAAATATTAATTTTTACAAATATAGCTTTGCTAAATAATCGTGATGTTTTCCTTTTGCTATTAAATCACAATTTAACCCTACTTTTGATGCGTTTTCTTTTAAGATATCAAAATCTAAATATAGCCATTTTAATGGTTCTTCTTGTTCACCTTTATAGCTTAAAAAGTAATCTAATTCGCCATGATAGTTAGAGTTTGAATCAATCCAAAAGCCACCATCTTCATCTTCATACATATATTTAATATCTGACGAATCAATTAAAATTTGCCCACCATGATTTAAAAGTGTTTTTAAATGCTTTAAATACAACGGGGTTTCGTTAAGGGTTTTAAAAATACCAGTACCATTCATTAATAATAAAATGGTATCAAACGTATTATTTTCGACCAAAACATCAATACATTTAGCAGTTGTTATACCACGTAATTTAGCAACTTCAATAGCGCCATTTGAAATGTCGATTGCTTTTACTTTAAAGTTTTTATTTTGTAAGTATAAACTATGATTGCCTGCCCCGCAACCAACATCTAAAACTGAACCTCTAGCTAAGGTAAGAGCCTTTTGCTCAAGTTTGGGCATATTATCAAAGTTTCTAAATAAATAGGTGAGGGGAAGCACATCTTCTTCCGATATACTTGTCCAAGTAATTATATCTGCGGTATGTTTATTATTTTGAAAATCAAGCAAAGCTTTGCCAAAAATGTCTTTCATATTACATATTTAAATCAATAATTGTATTTTTACAAAATGCAGGATTTAATAAATAGCCTACCAAAAAGTGCCAAAGATAATTATAAACAAAATAAAGCCTTCTTTTTAAAATTAAAAAAGAAACCGCCAAAACAGTTAGATTATTTAATGCTCGAGTTGCATAATAACGAGTTTAAACGTACTGATTGCTTACAATGCGCCAACTGTTGTAAAACTACAGGCCCTTTGTTTACCGAAAAAGATATTAATAGAATTGCAAAACATTTAAAATTAAAAATACAGCGTTTTATTTCGCAATATTTACGAATTGATGAGGATAATGACTATGTGTTACAGCAAACACCGTGTGTGTTTTTAGGTAATGATAATTACTGTTCTATCTATGATGTAAGACCCAAAGCGTGTCGAGAATTTCCGCATACTGACAGAAAAAAATTTCAACAAATATCTAACCTTACATTAAAAAATATCGAAATATGCCCTGCAGCTCATAATATTGTAGAAGAAATGAAAAAGCGTATAAAGTAAAATAGCGTTTTATTTAGTTATAAAACGCTATTGTGTTTTTAAAATTAAGTGGATTACCATTTAATTTGGTTTTAATTAATTTTTAAGATTTTTTTTCTAATGCGTTTGAAAACTCTTCAACAGAAGATAAATCATTTTCGCTTGGGATGTGATCAAAATCCGAGTAATAATCAAATAAAATATTCGACATAATTTTTGAGGTTTTAAATTATTAACTTTTGTAAATATCAAACTAAATAATAATATAAATAAGCGCATAAATACTGTATTTAAATTTTACATAAAAACCCTTATTTTTTATAAATACTATATTTGTTTAATTTTAAAATAGACATGACAACACAAGGTTTAGATTTTCGATCAACAAATTATTTTTCATCATTTATATGTGATTATTTAGAGGAAAAAGATCAAATAAAACAACTTTACAATAGGTATCCCAAATTATCAAACTTTGAGTTACAAATTCAAGACAAAAAAAAGAGTTTTAAAAAAACGTCTAGACATATTTTAACTAAAACCCTTAACCAACAATATAAAAAAGTATCACCATCAAATGCAACGCAAAAAAACATTGATTTGCTAAACGATGATAATACATTTACAATAACAACAGGACATCAATTAAACTTGTTTACTGGGCCACTATATTTTTTATATAAAATATTTTCGACCATAAATTTAAGCGAACAGCTTAAACAAGAGTACCCAAACTACAATTTTGTGCCTATATATTGGATGGCCTCTGAAGATCATGATTTTGAAGAAATTAATTACTTCAATTTTAAAGAAAAAAAAATAAAATGGCCAAGTGAACAAACTGGAGCTGTAGGCACATTTAAAACAGAAAACTTAGCTTCAGTTTTTGAAGCCTTTGCTACACAACTTGGCAAAGGCCATAATGCAAATTATTTAAAACAATTGTTTACCCAAGGGTATTTAAATCATACCAACTTAGCCGACGCCACACGCTACATCGCAAATGAACTATTTAAAAGTTATGGCTTAGTCATTTTGGATGCAAATACCGCCGCTTTAAAACAATTATTTATACCGTTTGCAACGGAAGATTTGATAAACAACGCCCCCTTTAAGGACATAGAAAAAACTAACCAGTTACTACAAAACTTAGGCTACAAAACTCAGGTTAATCCAAGAAAAATAAATTTATTTTATTTAAAGGGTCAAGTTAGAGAACGTATTATTTTTGAAAACAATACGTTTAAAGTTAATAATACAAGTATTAGCTGGAATAAAGAATCAATACTAAAAGAGCTAAATGAATTTCCTGAGCGCTTTTCGCCAAATGTAGTATTACGCCCATTATATCAAGAAGTAATACTGCCAAATTTATGCTATATCGGTGGAGGCGGAGAACTTGCGTATTGGTTACAATTTAAGTCATTTTTTAACAAATTAAAGGTGCCTTTTCCAATGCTTTTATTAAGAAATTCTGTTTTAATTAAATCTTCTAAACAAGCTTTAAAACAAAATAAGCTAAAAATTTCGACACCCGATTTGTTTTTAAAGCAAAACACATTAATTACTAAACAAGTTAAGCACGTATCTAAAATCACAATCGACTTGGCTTCGTACAAGCATGCATTGCAAAATCAATTTAAAGACATGTATGAGTTAGCCAAACATACAGACGCCTCATTTTTAGGTGCGGTTGCAGCCCAAGAAAAAAAACAACTTAAAGGTATTACACACCTTGAGAAACGCTTACTTAAAGCCCAAAAACGCAAATTAAAATCGCATCTACTACAAGTTGAAACACTTCAAAACCAGTTGTTTCCTAATTATAGCTTACAAGAGCGTCAACTTAATTTTAGTGAACTGTATCTTGAACATGGTAAAACATTATTAGATTGTTTAAAACAGCATTTAAAACCACTATCACAACAATTTTTAGTACTCGAAATTTAATATAAAATTAGCAGCTTAGCGTTTAAAGTTTAAAAATCTATTACTATTTTTGCGTATGCAAAACAACGTATTAATTTTAGATTTCGGTTCGCAATACACTCAACTTATAGCTAGACGCGTAAGAGAGCTTAATATTTATTGTGAAATACATCCTTATAACAAAATCCCTGCTGATATATCAAAATTTAAAGCTGTAATACTCTCTGGAAGCCCAAATTCAGTTAGAGGGGAAAACGTTTTACATCCAGACCTTAATGGTATTAGAAACAAAAAACCATTATTAGCAGTGTGCTATGGCGCACAATATTTAGCACATTTTTCGGGAGGTGAAGTAGCACCTTCAAACACAAGAGAATACGGCCGAGCTAACCTATCTTTTGTAGAAAATGATGTGTTTTTTGACACTATTTCCGAAGGCAGTCAAGTATGGATGAGCCATAGTGATACGATAAAATCTTTGCCTACAAATGCAAAACTTTTAGCAAGTACGCATGATGTTAAAAATGCTGCATATAAAATTGAAGGTGAACAAACCTACGCTATTCAATTTCATCCCGAAGTTTACCACTCAACAGATGGCAAAAAAATATTAGAAAACTTTTTGGTAAACATCGCAAAAGTTGAACAAAACTGGACGCCCGATTCTTTTGTTGATGAAACGGTGTCTAAGCTAAAAACAAAACTAGGTAATGATAAAGTTGTACTAGGGTTATCAGGCGGTGTTGATTCATCGGTTGCTGCTATGCTTTTACACAAAGCAATTGGAGCAAATTTATATTGCATATTTGTAAATAACGGACTTTTAAGAAAAGATGAGTTTAAAAATGTATTGAAACAATACGAAGGCATGGGACTTAACGTTAAAGGCGTTGATGCTAGTGATAGATTTTTAAATGCTTTAGCAGGACAAAGTGACCCTGAGGAAAAACGAAAAACAATAGGTCGTGTATTTATCGAAGTATTTGATGATGAAGCTAATTTAATAGAAAACGTTAAATGGTTGGCGCAAGGTACTATATATCCAGATGTGATTGAAAGTGTATCTGCAACAGGCGGACCTAGTGCAACCATAAAAAGTCATCATAATGTCGGTGGATTACCCGATTTTATGAAATTAAAAGTTGTTGAACCTCTAAAGGCATTGTTTAAAGACGAAGTTCGTCGCGTTGGCGCTAGCATGAATATGGACAAAGCGCTTTTAGGCCGTCATCCTTTTCCTGGCCCTGGATTAGCTATCAGAATTTTAGGTGACATCACTGCAGAAAAAGTACGTATATTACAAGACGTAGATGCTGTTTTTATTAATGGCCTTAAATCGGCTGGACTTTATGATAAAGTATGGCAAGCCGGAGCTATTTTATTACCTGTAAATAGTGTAGGTGTAATGGGCGACGAACGTACTTATGAAAAAGTAGTCGCGCTTAGAGCTGTTGAAAGTACTGATGGTATGACTGCAGATTGGGTGAATTTACCTTATGAGTTTTTACAAAAAACATCTAATGCTATCATAAATAAAGTAAAAGGTGTTAATAGGGTAGTTTATGACATAAGCTCAAAACCTCCTGCTACTATAGAATGGGAATAAACTCAAATTAAACAAACCAACAACAAAAATAACAACATAATGAAAAAATTACTTATTACTATAAGTGGTATATTTTTATTTGGATTTATATTAAATGCACAAGATTATAGATCACATCAAATAACCGAAGGTGAAACTTTAACAGATATTGCCAAAAAATATAATGTTACACCTTTTGACCTTGAAGCATTAAATAAAAATATTTTAGATAGTTTATACACTGGTGTAAAATTAGTTATACCCGAAACTAAATACCACATTGCACCTGTTATTTCTGAAACAAAAACCTATGTTAATTTTTTAATGCATAAAGTTAAAAAAAGACAAACTTTATTTGGTATAGCGCAACAGTACGATGTACTTCAAGAAGATATTAAAAAGTTAAACCCTCATTTATATTCAAAACCTTTACAAAAAAAAGAACGGATAAAAATTCCTGTTTATGAAATTACTACAAATACCGAAACTTTAAAAAACACATTAAAGCATTATACAGTATTAGCACAAGAAGGCAAGTGGCGCGTAGCATATAAACATGGTATTAGTGTAAAGCAACTTGAGAAAATGAACCCAGGAATGGGTAAAGAATTAAAAGTAAACCAAATAATTAATGTGCCAAATATTGATGAAATTAAAGAGCAAACTGTAGATGCAAACTTTGATTATTATACAGTTGCTAATCAAGAAACCTTTTACGGATTAGAACGCAAAATGGGTTTAACCAAAATGGATTTAGAAGCCTTAAATCCAATATTAAAAAACACAGGTTTGAAATCTGGAATGATTTTAAAAGTTCCGAAAAACAAAATAACACAATTCAATCAACCAAATAAAACCATTAAGTTATCTAACTATATTAAAAATTATAGTGCAAAAAAAATAGCCTTGTTAATGCCTTACCGCCTGGATAAAATAAAGCTTGATTCTGCGTTTATAAACAGGCACATAAAACCTTACAATTCATTTACAAACAAAGTTTTAGATTTTCATTCGGGAGCTTTAATTGCATTAGATTCAATTAAAGAGCTAGGAATATCAACCCAGCTAGATGTTTTTGACACTAAGCTATTAAAAGATAATATTACATCAATTATCGAAAATAAATTTGATGACTATGATGCTGTAATAGGGCCATTAACTCAGGATAATTTTGACCATGCTTCTTTTTTACTTGAGCGATCAAATACACCAATTATTTCACCTTTATTTCCTGTTAAAACCTACAGAAATAATGTTTTTCAAAGCATAACTGACCACAAAATACTTATTGATGCTATTACAAACTATGTTGATAGCATGCCTGTAAAAACCAATAAAATAATTATTTCAGATTCTAATCATGCTTTTAGTAGCGCTGCATTAAAAACTAAATATCCAGATGCACGTGAAATAACGGCTATCGAATGGAAAAAAGGAAAAAAAATCGATGCTTTTTTTGTTTTACCTTATACTATTTCCAGTAAAATAAAGCCAGGAATTAATATCGTTTTTTTAGAAACCAATAATACAGGCTTAGTTTCAAATATTTTAAGTGACCTTGCGGGGCGCATAGATAAGCAGCGAGGAATAAAGATAATTTTAATGACTACTAATAAAAAATCGGCTTTTGATAAAAATTATACAAACTTGGCGTCGTTAAATTTTCATTATCCATCTGTAAATAAATCGCTTAATTTACAAACGAACAAATCTTTTATAAAAGCTTACAAAACTAAATTTAACACTACACCAAATAAATATGTAATTAGAGGTTATGATTTAATGTACGATACCTTATTACGTTTGGCATATACAAATGATACTTTATTAGAGTCTTCAACCTTAACAACATTACAGACAGAATATATCGAAAACAAGTTTAATTATGCTCCTCATCCATCAGGAAAGGGTTTTACAAATTTGGGTGTATATATAATGAAATACGACAAAAACTTAAACATTGTAGAAGCTAAACAATAAGCCTTTTGGATATAAACGCAAGTAAACTTTTTTTACTCAAATTAGCAAAAACTAAAATGCCTTACGGTAAATATAAAGGTAAATTTATGATTGATTTACCCGAACATTACGTGGTTTGGTATAAAAATAAAGGTGTGCCCAAAGGGCAAATAGGAGAGATGCTATTAGCTGTTTATGAGCTAAAATTAAACGGACTTGAACCGCTTGTACGAAAACTAAACACTTAGTTTTTAATTATTTCGTTATTAATTTTAGCCAATACAAGCTCATAATAATCGGTATTGGTTGCAATAAAATGATTATTATTTACACTATTAGCTAATAGCTGTTTAAATTGAGCTATACTTACTAATTTTAAAGCTTCAACTTCGTTTGGTTGTGGTACTAGTTTTGATACCGCTACATTTAATTTTGCAATATAAATATGATGAAATTCATTATCTAAAATCGCACCATTTTCATATGATGATTCATGTAATTGTACACTAATTTTTTTTAAATCATTAGGCACTAATTCTAAAGAAATTTCTTCTTTTGTTTCCCTAATAACAGCGGCTTTAAAGCTTTCACCGGCATCAACATGCCCAGCAACAGATACGTCCCAAAGTAAGGGGTAAATTGGCTTTTTTCTAGACCGTTGCTGTAATAAAATTTTGCCGTCATCGGTATATAACCATAAGTGGATAGTATTGTGATACCATCCATTTTTATGAACGTCAGATTTTAAAGCTGTTTTATTAGTAAACTCACCTGTACTGGTTACAATATCTAGATATTCTTCCATAAAAATAATTCCCGCCTTAGCGGGAATATATAATTTAATTACTCAAAATAGCTAAACGTGTCGCCATCTTTTATTTTTAATAACGTTTCATAAATCATACGTATCACATTTTCAACATCGTCTTTATGCACCATTTCTACAGTAGTATGCATATAACGTAGTGGCAATGAAATCAAAGCACTTGCTACCCCGCCATTACTGTAAGCAAAGGCATCAGTATCAGTGCCTGTAGCACGAGATAAGGCTGCACGTTGAAACGGTATTTCTTTTTCTTCGGCAGTTTCTGTTATTAAATCACGTAATTTTTGTTGTACAGCAGGGGCGTAAGCTACAACTGGTCCTTTACCAATTTCGGCTAATCCTTGTACTTTTTTATTAATCATTGGCGTTGTAGTATCATGTGTTACATCAGTAACGATAGCTACATTTGGCTTAATTGTTTCGGTAATCATTTGAGCGCCACGCAAGCCTATTTCTTCTTGAACAGAATTGGTTACGTAAACTCCAAATGGTAGTTTAACATTGTTTTCATGTAAAAGCCTTGCGACTTCGGCAATCATAAAGCCTCCCATACGATTATCTAAAGCACGACATACGTATTTATTTTTATTTAAAACATGAAATTCGTCAGGGTAGGTAATTACACATCCTATATGTACGCCTAGCGCTTCTACTTCATCTCTGGTTTTACAGCCCGTATCTATAAAAATATTATCGGGTTTTGGTGGTTCTTCTTTAGCACGACTTCTGGTATGAATTGCTGGCCATCCAAAAACACCTTTTACAATGCCTTTTTTTGTATGAATATTAACTATTTTACTAGGTGCAATTTGGTGGTCACTACCACCATTTCGTGTTACATAAATTAAACCGTCTTCGGATATAAAATTTACATACCATGAAATTTCATCAGCGTGCCCTTCAATTACTACTTTGTATTTTGCGCTTGGATTTATTACACCAACAGCCGTTCCGTAGGTATCTGTAATAAATTCGTCAACATACGGTTTTAAGTAATCCATCCATATTTTTTGACCTTCCCATTCATACCCAGTTGGTGCTGCATTATTAAGGTAAGTTTCTAAAAATGATAATGATTTCTCATTAATAATATCTTTTTTTGCCATGTATAATTTTAATTTTTTACTAAAATAACAATATTCAGGTTTATTTTATTGTATAGATGTAGTTAATTAGTAATTTTGGTTTACTTTTTGATTTTATTTCTAATATGAAACTTTTTGTATTTATATGCTTAACAACACCTTGGCTTGTTTTTTCTCAAAAAAATGACAATAATCATCATTTTAATGAGGATGTACAGTATATTATATTAAAAGGTGACTCAATACCTAAAAAAGCAATTGACTTGGACGAAGTATTGATATTACCTAAATTAAGATTAAAAAACCTTGAGGCTCGCAAACTTTATTATCGATTACATCGGAAAACATTAAAAGTGTACCCTTATGCCAAACTTGCTGCCGAACGCTTAGAAGAAATGAATGATAGCTTATCAAAACTTACAAAAAAAAGACATCAAAAAAAATACACCAAACAGGTTCAAAAATATATTGAAAGTGAGTTTGCTGGCAAACTAAAAAAAATGTCACGCACCGAAGGGCAAATTTTAATAAAATTAATTCACCGTCAAACTGGCCAAACAGCCTTTGAGTTAGTTAAAGAGTTACGCAATGGCTGGCGAGCATTTTGGTTTAATAGTACTGCAAACGTATTTGATATTTCATTAAAACGAAAGTTTAATCCTGTTGATGTTAAGGAGGATTATTATATTGAAGATATACTTCTTCGAAATTTACAACGTGGTCGTATTAAGTATCAAAAACCTGCTGTCATGTTTGATTTTTATAGTCTCACAAACAAATGGATGGATTAATGAAAGTAGAATCAAAAACAGAAGAATTTTACAATACACTTACACATGGGCTAGCAGCAGCTTTTGGCTTAGTAGGTGGTAGTTATTTAATTTACAAAGCTCTTAATTTTAGTGAAGCATACTATTTATCAAGTATTTGCGTGTATGTGTTTTCATTTGTGTTTTTATTTTCAGCCTCGACAACATACCATTGGATTACTAATAGCAACTTAAAACACAAATTTAGAATACTGGACCACATTAGTATTTACCTATTAATTGCAGGTACGTACACTCCAATTTGTATTATTTTAATTAGTGATAGTTTAGGTTACACATTACTTTATAGCGTATGGGGAATTGCTGTTTTTGGTGCGATTTTAAAATTGTTTTTTACTGGAAAATTCGAGTTGTTTTCTACATTGCTTTACCTCGCTATGGGGATGCTTATTGTTATAGATTTTAAAAATGTAGCTATTGCATTAGGAGCTAAAGGGGTGTTTTTTTTATATGGTGGAGGTCTATTTTACTGTACTGGCATTATTTTTTATCTCAAAGAAAACATAAAATTTAATCATGTAATTTGGCATATTTTTGTAGTACTAGGCGCAATTTGTCATTTTTTAATGATTTTATTTAGTGTATTTTAACTTTTTGTTTTACTAACAATTAAAACATTTGGTATAATTTAGTCGTGATACATCCTTTATTTCCCTCTAAAACTACTGTAGTAAAATTAATAGTTTTTATGGGCTCTAGATCAAAAGGCGATTGTAACACATTAACGCCACTTTTTTGCTTTAACCTTATGCCTTGACCAGTAATAACATCTTTATTGGCCGTAAAATCACCTATAGGAAGATGCTCTGTTATGATAATATATTTATAAGCCGATAACTTATGTATTATATTTTTAATTTCAGCATTAGATAAATGCTGAAGTACTTGCCTTAATAAAACACAATCGGCTTTAGGTAAAGGATTGTTCACTATATTAAAACAATGAAACTCTAAATTATCAGCCTCAAATCGAGTTTTGTTGCGCTCAATTAGCGATTCGACAATATCTATCCCTATATAGTTTTTGGTATATTTATAGAGCTGATAACCAATATTAAAATCGCCACAACCTAAATCGCAAACCACTAAATTATAGTTGAGTGATTTAAAAAAAGTAATAACATCCCTTAAATAGGGTTGTATAATTTTAGAATTATGCGAGCCTTCGCCCGAATAAAAATCAAATGTTTTACCGCCCCAAAGCTTCAAATCATAAATTTGTTCCATAACCGCTTTTGTTGGCCAAGGTTGCTTTGATTTTTTTTTCATACCCTAATAATCTAAATAAGTAAAATTATTAACTAACGATGATGATAAGGTTCGTTTTTTAAAATCGTAAAACCACGATATAATTGCTCTATAAAAAACAAGCGTACCATTTGGTGCGAAAAAGTCATTTTTGATAAAGCAATTTTTCCAATAGCTTTTGCATACACCTCTTTTGAAAAACCATATGGGCCACCAATGGCAAAAACTAAGTTTTTTAATCCTGAATTCATTTTTTTTTGTAAAAAAACTGAAAATTCTACCGAATTATAGGCTTTTCCATTTTCATCTAATACAACCAAACTATCGGTAGGTGCTAATTTATTAAGTAATAATTCGCCCTCTTTTTGTTTTTGTTGCTGCTCACTTAAATGTTTAACGTTTTTAATATCGGGTAGTACTTCAAGTTTAAACTTAATATAATGCCCCAAACGTTTAACATAATCGTCTATAAGGTGCTGTAACTGTTTTTGGTCGGTTTTTCCTACAGCAATAAGCGTTATCGTCATAACTATTTTATTTCAATCTTGGCATTACCATTTTTTATAATTTCGAGGTAATCATCCATTTTAAATTTTGATTCTTTAAAAAGATTTTTTCTCTTTTTAGCTTGTTCAATTCGTTTTATAGATCGCGCAAAACGACGTACGCTGGTTTCACTATCTAACACCAAACCAGGAACTTTTGCTGGTTTGCCATCATCACCAATTGCGACCATAGTGAAATATGATGAATTACAATGCTTTACCGTACCTTGACGGATGTTTTCAGATTCAATGCGCACACCAACCACCATTGATGATCCGCCTGTATAATTAATAGACGCTTTTAATGTTACAATTTCGCCAACCTCAATTGGATTTATAAAATTTACCTTATTAACTGATGCAGTTACGCAATAATTTCGGGAGTGCTTAGATGCACATGCAAAAGCAATTTGATCCATCAAATTTAAAATATAACCACCATGTATTTTGCCACTAAAATTAGAGTGGGAGGGTAGCATAAGTTCTGATATTGTTACTTGTGATTCTGTAGCGTGTTTAAACATAAACTTTATATTAATTTACTCTAAAGTTAAAGTAATTACTTAAACTATTTTTAAAAAATGCTTTTAAATATTAATTAACTATTGTCTTCGGCACGTTTAATAATTGCTTCGGGTAATGATTTTTTTGCTTTAGCGCCCATTTTTTTAAGTTTTTCAACACTTGTAATAAGGTTACCACGCCCTTCGATAAGCTTATTCATTGCTGCCGAATAATCTAATTTTGCGGCATCAATTTTTTTACCAACTCCTGTCAAATCTTTCATTAAACCTTCAAACTTATCATATAATGCGCCAGCTTGTCGGGCAATTTCAATGGCATTTTGTTGTTGCTTTTCATTATTCCACATCGAATCAATTGTTCGAAGAGTTGCCAACAATGTAGAGGGAGTTACAATTACAATATTTTTTTCAAAAGCCTTATTATACAAACTATTATCTTCATTAATAGCCATGGCAAAAGCAGGTTCAATTGGAATAAACATTAATACAAAATCGGGCGATTCGATATCATAAATATCTTGATAATTTTTGGCTGAAAGCTGATCAATATGCTTTTTAATAGAATTAAGATGTGCTTTTAAATAAATAATTTCCTCATCTTCATTACTAGCATTAACTAATCGCTCATAAGCAGTTAGCGACACTTTAGAATCAATAATCATTTTTTTATGATCGGGTAAATGTATAACAACATCGGGCATTACACGGCTGTTGTCCTCTCTAGTAAAACTTTGTTGCACAAAATATTCTCTATCTTTTTCAAGACCCGATTTTTCTAAAACCCGTTCTAAAACCAATTCCCCCCAATTACCTTGTGTTTTACTGTCGCCTTTTAAGGCTTTTGTAAGGTTGGCTGCATCTTTGGTCATTTGTTGATTTAAATCTTTTAACCCTAATAATTGCTGTTTAAGTGCCGAGTTGATACTGATGTTTTCCTTTTGTGTGTCTTCAACCTTTTTTTCAAAAGTTTGTATTTTTTCCTGCAACGGGTTTAAAATTTGTTTAAGGTTTTCTTTATTTTGAATGGTAAATTTTTGCGACTTATCATCCAAAATTTTAGTTGCCAACAGCTCAAAATCTTTTCGATTTTGCTCTTGTTGCTGCTTTAAGTCTATTTCTGATTTTTGCCGTAATGTTTTTAAATTATCTAATTCAAAATCTTTTTGAGCTAACTCTATATTTAATCCTTCTCGCTCATTTCTAAGCTGTTCACGCTCATTTTTTAGTGTTGTTATTTCATTTTTTAATTCAATAAGGTGCTGTGATAATTGTTTTTGACGTTCATCAAATGCACTTTTTTCATTTTTAGCTTTTAGCTTAGTTATAAGTGCACCAATATACGCACCAATGCCTCCAGCTATGATAATTGAAATAATAAGAATGATAGAATTATTCATGTATAAATAAATTTAAATCAAAGATAATCGTTTATGTTAGATTTGCTTTGCTTGTAAAACAGAATATAATCCTAATTAATAATTTTAAAACTTCCTGTGGCATGGTCAAAATGAATTAAATCACTAGAAAACAAGGTGTTAAAACTTCCTTTTTTGATATGGTTTTTTGGTGTATCTAAATCTATTTTATTAGTTGTCATTACCATTAATTTATCACATAATTGTGTAACTAAATCAATTTCATGTGATGAAAACAAAATGGTTTTACCTCCTGTTTTAACTAATTGTTTTAATACGTTTAAAATATTGGCTTTGTGATTTAAATCTAAATGCACGGTAGGCTCATCTAAAATAATAATTGGGGTTTGCTGTGCAATAGCCCTAGCAATCATAACTATTTGAAGTTGACCATCACTTAACTCATAACAAAATTTATGTTTTATATGGCTGATGTTAGTTTGTTCAATTGCTTGTTCAATGGCATTTATATCAATTTTTGTTAATTTGCCTATCCAATTTAAGTAAGGCTGCCTACCTAAAGCAATTAACTCATATACAGTTAAATGCTTATTAGCCATAGGCTCTGTTAATACTAAACTAACTTTTTTTGCAAATTCCGAAGGCAAAATTAATTTTGTGTTTTTTGCCGAAATAAAAACCGAACCTGATAGCGGTTTTTGCAGTTTTGTTAAGGTTTTTAAAAAAGTAGATTTACCAACACCATTAGCACCCACTAAAGCTACTAATTCGCCTTTGTTTAATTCAATATTAATATTTGATGCAATGCTAGTTGCTATCTTTTTTTTAAGATAACCAATAGATAAATTTTCAGTTTTTAAAACTATAGCTGATGATTGGTTTTGCATATTAAAATATCATTTTTGGTTTTTTAACTAATAACCAAATTACAACTGGTGCCCCAACCATGGCTGTGATTGCATTTATTGGAAGTACTACATTTTTTACTAATATTTGTGCTATACTATCACAAACCAACATCACACTAGCACCTAAAAGAATAATTGCTGGCAATAATATTTTATGGTTTGAAGTGTTAAATAATTGCCTTGCCATATGGGGTATTGCAATACCTATAAAGGCAATTGGCCCTGCAAAAGCAGTTATTGCACCTGCTAAAATACTGGTTGCTATAATTATTATAATGCGGCTTTTTTTAATATTTAATCCCAAACTTTTTGCGTATACTTCGCCCAAAAGCCATGTATTTAATGATTTAATAGATAATAAACTTAAAAGCATGCCCACTGCATAAATTATAAAAAAAATAAAAAGATCACTCCAAGATAAATTACCCAAACTGCCAAAACCCCAAAAAATGTACTGTTGCAGTTGCTCGGCTGAACTAGCGTAGGACAATACACTAACAAATGCCGCGGTAATGCTACCAAACATGAGTCCGATTATTAAAATAGACATAGTATCCTTAATGCGTATTGCTAAACCAATAACTGTACTTAAAACTATAAAACTGCCTAAACTCGAAGCTGCAATTAAGCCCCATTTTGATAACAACACACCACTTAACAAACCACCAAACAACCCTGCTCCCATAATTAATAATGCTACACCCAAACTTGCGCCCGAAGTTACGCCCAATACAAATGGTCCTGCCAAAGGGTTTTTAAAAAGGGTTTGCATAAGTAAACCCGAAACCCCCAAACCTGACCCTACTAAAACGGCTGTAAGTGCTTTAGGAAAACGATAATCAATAATAATAACTTGCCAAGCCTCATTGCTAAGTTTACCAAACAAACTTTTGATAATAGCCATAAAGGGTATTGAAACCGAACCAATACTTATATTTATAATAAATAAAAATACCAACAAAATGGTTAGCATTAAAAATATAACTGTATAATGGCTTAAGGTTTTCAATTTAGTTTTGTGATAAAATAAGGTGTATAATTAGGTAACAGCTGTGGGTGACAAACTTTAATAATATCTTTTAAAACAATATCTGGTCTAGCAAATCCTAATTCATAATATAGCACGCCACCAGTATCACCAATGGTGTTAGTAAATGAATAAATTTGCTTAGTTTTATACGCCTTAAATTTATTGTAATGCGAATTTGATTTTAATAACTCTAACCGTGTTTTAAAGTTTGATGGGTTTAACCAAATATCGGCATTATGTGCTGTATTAAAAACAGATTCGAAATTTAACGATAAGCTGCCTTTTTGTGCAGTATTTGACCACAAGTAGTTGGCGTTAGCATCTTTTAAAAACTGAGCTTCGGTACTTGTTCCGCTAGGCAAATACCAAATATCATTAAATATAGCACCACTTAACACCGTTGGTATTTTATCTGCCTTTAAGGCTAATGCCTTTGCCTTGTTATAATTGGTTTCAATAGCGTTAAATATTGAGTCGGCTTGTTTTTCTTTATCATAAAGTACACCAAAAAACTTAATCCATTCGGCTTTTGCCAATGGGGAGTGTTCAACCCAATCACCATTATAAATAATTGGAATTCCTGCTTTTTCGGTTGTATTTAATGATTTATTTATGCCACTAATACCAAAGCTAATTACAGCATCTGGTTTAATATTTAATAACACTTCGGTATTTAAATCATGCCCTTTACCTAAATCATTGATGTATCCATTTTTTATACGTGTTCTAATTTTTTTACTAGATACAAAACGAGTTTCAGGAAAACCTATCAGTGTGTTTTCTACATTTAAAAGCTCTAAACCTGGTAAATGTGTTGTCGATGTTACGACAATAGATTTTAGAGGTATTTTTATAGTTTTTATGCTTGGACTTTTAGGCTGTTTTTTATGATATAAAATATATTTAAAATGATTTTTAGAGTTAGGCCAGGGGCTTTTAATAGTTAATAGTTTATAGTTTTTAAAATTAGTTACGCTAAAGCCTTTTGCATATTTTAAAGTCATAGGCACTCCATTTTCACTTAAATTAATGGGTAAACTATCTGCGTTTTTACAAGAGATGTAAATTATACTGATTAAAAATAATAAGCCGACTCTTAACATTTAGGTTATATAATAAGTGTCAAAAATAAGCTTATTTATGTTTTGTAGGTTGCGTAAACTTTAAATGTTTACTTTTACAAAGAAAAATTTGGTTTCCTATTTAAAAAAATAGGAATTAAAAGGGAATCTGGTTAAAATCCAGAACTGTTCCCGCAACTGTAAGCTAGTAAGCTTGTTATTATTATTCAAAAAGTCACTGAGGTTTTTAATCCTTGGGAAGGCAAAATAACAAGACGCAAGTCAGGATACCTGCCATTTTTCAAAAAAACTAAGTTAAACTTTCGGGATAAAAGTTTTAAGTATTTATAGCTGTACTTTCTCGATTTATTTTTTATTAAAATGACAACTAAATCAAATGTGTGTTTAGTATTGCACATACTGCTATGCGGTATAACAATAGCTCAAAATGAATCAAAACCAATTGAGCAATTAAACGAAGTTGTAGTGTCTGACTCTCGGTTTGAGTTAAAACGAGAATACTCGGGTAAAACTATAATTAAAATTACAAAACAAGAAATTGAAGCTAATCAAGGACAAAGTTTGGCTAGCTTAATTAACACCAAATCTGGTATTGAAATTACAGGAAGTAGGAGTAATGCAGGGCAAAATCTTGGTGTAAGAATTAGAGGAGGTGTTAGCAGGCAAGTTGTGGTTTTAATCGATGGTGTACAAGTATCTGACGGCTCGCAAATAGGTAATGAATATGATTTAAGGTTAATTACGTTAAGTAACATCGAATCTATCGAAATCATAAAAGGAGCAGCAAGTACATTGTATGGTAGTGGTGCCGCTACTGCTGTAATACAAATTATCACAAAAAAAGTAAGTAAAAAAGCAATTCAGTCCAATATACTTTCAAGTATTGGGACAAATCAATCTCAAGAGAATCAAAACTTTGATATTGCAAACTTTAATAATACTATAAATTTAAATGGTACTCTAAAAAAATTAAGCTATAATGCAGCTTTTAACCATCAGTTTTCAGATGGTATATCGGCAGCATTAGTTGAAAATGGTGAGCGGGATGCGTTTTCTAAATATAGTACTGATTTAAATTTAGGATATCAGTTTACTGATAATTTTACAATTAATGTTTTAGGAAATTATACAGACATTACCTCTGATTTTGATAGCGGTTCATTTTTTGATGCGCAAGGAAATGTGTTTGACAGCGAGCAACAACGTATTGGGTTATCTACAAAAAACAAATATAATAATGGTAGTTTTAATTTAAATGCAGCGTATAGCAAATTTGAACGTGACTTTAAGTCTAATTTTCCTTTTACAGCATTAGCTGAAAGTTATGTTGTTGATGCTTATAACAAATACATTTTTAAGGATAAACTTTATACCATTATTGGTTTAAATATTTTAAACAATAGAGTTAAACTTAACGAAAATGAAGAATTTACAAATATTGACCCTTATATTAATGCGGTTTATATTTCAGATTTTGGCTTAAATATTAATGCTGGTGTTCGTTTAAATAATCATAGTGAGTACGGTTCTCACTTTATTTACAATGCCAATCCGTCATACATTATAAAGCACAAATCAAATCAAATAAAACTACTGGGTTCTTATAGCACCTCATTTAGTTCGCCATCTTTAAATCAATTATTTGGAGCTTTTGGACCAAACCCAAATTTAGAGCCAGAAGAAAGTGTTACCCTTGAAGGTGGAGCAGAATATAATATAGATGACAAGCTTAGAGCTTCGAGTATTTATTTTTATCGAGAAGAAACCAATTCAATTTTATTTGATTTTACCGAAGGCTATTTTAATACGCTAACAACTAATTATGCCTCAGGAATAGAGCTAGAGCTAGAAACAAAAATCACAAAAAATTTAAAAGCTAGTGCCAATTACACGTATACAAATGTTGATGATAATACTGTATTGGTACCTAAACATAAAATTAATACAGGGTTAAATTACACGCTAAATAAAAACACTTTAATGGCATTAAATTACCAATATACAGCAAAACGACTGGCAAATGATTTTACCACCTTTCCATCAACCCTAGTAACTCTAGATAGTTTTGGGTTATTAAACTTTAATGTAAATCACACTTTAAAAAACAATAAAATTAAACTGTTTGCGCGTTTAGATAATTTATTTAACACAACATATCAAGATGCTTATGGTTTTACAACACTTGGGTTTAATACCCGTTTAGGATTGACAATTGATTTGTTTTAAGGTTTTTATTAAAAATTTAAAACTCTGTTAAGCCAAATTCACTAAGTAGTACTTGCCATTTTTGGGTTTCGGTAATTTCTAATATTTTTTGTGAAATAACCTCTTCTAATACCGCATTTTTTTTAGACAACCCAAATGCATAAAACTGTACATCAAAACGAATTGGCAGGGTACTAAGTTTTTGTAATGAAGAATCTTCCCGAATGTAATATTTTAAAATAGGCTCATCATAAACAAAAGCATCAATTTCATTTTTACTTAAACTTTTTAAACCTTCTTTTATATTTTTATAAGGTTTAATGTTTTTAAAAAAGTGCGTTTTTAAAAAGTGTTCGGTACTAGATTTTTTATTTGTACCTACCTTTAACGCTTTAAACTCATTAAACGTTTCGGGATTATTAGTTAATTGATTTACAGTTAAATTAGAACTTATACTTGCTGTTAAACCAGAAATAAACAAAAGTCCTGAAAACATAAGTACAAAGGCTGTAATTTTACCACCTTTACTTTTTGGGATTTTATCACCATAGCCAACTGTTGTTAATGTTACTGCCGACCACCAAACGCCATCCCAAAGCCCTCTGAAGGAACGTCTAAATTTTTTAGAATTATTTTTTCGTTCAAATCGCCAACCAATAAATCCAAAAATAAAAATAATTAAAATGAGCACAAATAAACCTTCTAAAAAAGCAAGATTAAAAAACCCTTTGATTGTATTTTTAAATTTAGAAAAAGCTGATATTTTAGAAACTGCAATGGTTGAATTTGATGCAAAAAATGAATCGGTGAATTTAAATTTCTTACTACGTTCACTAGTAATAGTTAGCGGGTTAATAATGACATCAAGCTTATTATTTGAAATAGAATCTATCATTTGTGAAAAATTCATATTCACAAACTTATAATTTAGCTTTAAGTCTTTGGCTACTTGTTTCCATAGCCAAACATTAACACCTTTTAGCTCTTGGTCGCTCTCAATTATAAAAGGAGGCGCGTTTTTATAGCCTATTTTTAGAGTATCATTTTCCGTATTCTGTGCTAAACATACGGCGCAATATAAAAACAGTAATAATGTAGTAATTATTGTTTTCATTGTTTTAGTATTAGTTAGTGTTTAGTTATGCTAAGTTACTAAATTAACTGATAATAAATATTGATATAAATAATTGAAAAACTAAAATTTACATTTTACCATAAACTCAATATTTTACACTTTTATAAATTTTGGATAATATACACTAGCATTTAATTTAATAACATATTATTAATTACAGTTATTAGTCGTCTTTCAATAAATAAATATCCTTAATTAGCTGATTAACTGAAGTTTTGTTAAGTCCGTTATATATACCTCTAATATGTTTATTTTTATCTATAAGGACAAAGTTTTCGGTATGCAAAAATTCAGTTAAGCTCTTTTTTATACCTAAATCTTCTTCCACAAAATAACTTTTTCTACCCATGTCATAAATATCCTGCTGTTTGCCTGTTACTAGGTGCCATTTACCAGAAATGACTCCATGAGCATTTGCATAATTTTTTAATACGCTTACAGAGTCTAGTTTTGGTGTTACAGAATGTGAAAGCAGTAAAACTTCATCATCATTTTTAAATGCCGCCTGCACTAAATTCATATTTTTTGTCATTTGCGGACATATACCTGGGCATGAAGTAAAAAAAAAGTCAGCAACATAAATTTTATCTTTAAAGGTCTTTTCTGTAATGATTTGTCCATCTTGATTGACAAAATTAAATGGTGGTATTTTATGAAAATCATCCGGAGCATTTGAGTTTAATTTCACCCAAATAGGTGTAAACGTTGCCTCATTATAAAATGGCAACCTTTCAACTCTACTTGCCAATGTACTATTTTTATTTTTACATGCAAATAGAGGGATTACTAACAATATTAAATATATTTTATTCATTTTTTTGTATATTTTCATCGTCTAAACCAAAGCAAAGGGCTGCCCTTTTTAAACCAAAAATTCGTCCATTTACAGCTTCATAATTTGCATATAATGCACCATTTTTTCTAAATGCTTGTTGCAACCCATTTTCTTTCCCCATTTTTAAATTAATAATTTGGAACAATTCACCTGTTGGGTACCATTTTGTTTGTTTACCGTGCCCTTTACCAATATTATAATTATAGTGAGCTACAAGACTATATTTTGGTGAGTTTTTCCAAATTTTCTTTTCACCGTGTAATTTTCCTTTATGATAGTTAGCTATGCTATTAATCTTTCCGTTATCAAACCAAATTATATCTTCGTTTTGTTTTTTTCCGTTTAAAACTCCAAACCTTCGTTTTATCTCATCATTTTCAAATTTAGTTACTACAAAACCTGTGTAGGGCTTGCCGTTTATTAACCAAGTTGAAGTTTTTTTTTGATATGTTAATAACCTTATATCTATTGTAGTATCCTTAATCACTTTGGCAACAACTTTAGTTTGCTTGTTAATGGTATCGCTATCTTTATTATTAGACTGCGTACAGCTACTAATCAAAACAATACTAATCGCTATTATTAAAAGCCTGTTTTTCATCATAAATTAATAAAAAAGCATTGCTATAAAAAATAACAATGCTTTTTATTTTTAATTATTGAATTGTATACGGAGTTCCTTTTAAATCTACGCCAAATAAAACGATATAATTACCTGTATAAATTTCATTAATAATATGATAATGGTAAATTTCTTCACCATCACTGTGAGGTGTTGTACCTACGTGTCCTCCAGATGCATCTAAATCAGTGGGATAAGTACCAGTTGTTGATTCTATACGACCGTACAGTAAAAAACCATCTTGCAAAATACCAATTAAAGCGTCATCATTATGCGAAAGCATTGTGTTTTGCGGCACATCAGAAGATTCAAGGTGGTAATGATAACCCGTTGGACCGTTATGCCCACCTGCATAATCAAAACCTGAGGCTACAGCCGCTGTCAATTGCACATTTGGTCCTTCTTGATCGTTAAAAATTGGTACACCTGTAACCGAAATTCCTATTGCGCCTAATCCAGTTGCTGTTGTACTACTAGCTATTGAAGGACATTGTGGTATGGTTAAAGTGTAACTTCCAGTTGTGATAGTACCTGGCGACATTTGTGATTCATCAGCAACAACAGGATCTATATAAAGACTGTTTGACGTATCCCAGTATGGTGATGTGTGATTAGGTAATGCTGTTGACTCTATAGTCATTTCATCTCCATCAAATGAAATTGTTACACTATTTGGATTAAACTCATCAAAGGCAGACATTGGGTTACAATACGATTGCTCACCCGATGCTACTGTATCCACCCCTGAAGAAGTCGATGCATTATCATCATTTTTACAAGAATAAAATATTAAAAATAGAAGAACTGAAAAAGTAATTAGTTTTAAATTAGTGTTGAACATATTTTAGTTTTTTTAGTATATAATTGGTTAGACTGCCTTAACCATAAAAGGTTTAATAATAAAATAAAATTTAACCTTTATTATTTTTGTTAAAGCCTCAACAATATTAGGAGTTAGTTATACTATTTTATATAACTAAATTTTCGCACTAGCGCTTAGCCAAATTTTCTATAAAGTCAAATTTTTTGATCTGGTTAACTTCATTAAATGTTATAAACTTCAAATTAAGTACCAAAACCCGTATTAATTATAGCTAATGTTGGCACCAATTTTAATTTTCGCGTAGAGTGAAGCCATTGTCACAGAAA
>CALDUQ010000062.1 GCA_937924845.1 uncultured Flavobacteriaceae bacterium | reverse complement strand
GAAGAAGGTACTGTTGCAGCATGGCTTAAAAAAGTAGGAGACAAAGTAGAAGAAGGTGATATTTTAGCAGAAATAGAAACCGATAAAGCAACGATGGAGTTCGAATCTTTTCATGAAGGTACCCTACTGCATATAGGTGTTGCTGAAGGCGAAACCACAGAAGTAGACCAGCTTTTAGCAATTATTGGTGAAGAAGGAGAGGATATTTCTAGTTACCTAAACGGAACAGCTGCACCTGCTGAAAAAAGTGAAAAAGCACCAGTTGCAGTCGAAAACAAAACAACAACTGAAAACACACAAACCGTAGATATACCTGACGGTGTAGTTGTAGTTACAATGCCACGTTTAAGCGACACGATGGAAGAAGGAACTGTAGCAACTTGGTTAAAAAGCGTTGGCGATACTGTAGAAGAAGGTGATATTTTAGCAGAAATAGAAACCGATAAAGCAACCATGGAGTTTGAGTCTTTTAACGAAGGCACATTATTACATATTGGTATTAGCGAAGGTAGCTCTGCAAAAGTGGATGCGCTTTTAGCAATAATTGGTCCTTCAGGCACTGATGTTTCTGCAATAGCAGAAAATTTCACAGCTAGCGGTACAAAAACTAGTTCGGTTAAAACTGAGGTACCAGCACCAAAAAAAACAATACAAGTAGCAGAAACAAAAACTGTCGAAAAGCAAGTAGTACAAGCTGTTTCGCAAACTACAAATACTAACGGTAGAGTTATAGCTTCGCCATTAGCTAAAAAAATAGCTAACGATAAAGGTATTAATCTATCGCAAGTACGAGGTACTGGTGAAAACGGAAGAGTTGTAAAGCGTGATGTAGAAAATTATACACCGCAGCAAACATCATCTTCTAGCGCAGCTAAATTTGTGCCTAGCGGAAAAGAAGATTTTGATGAGATTAAAAACTCTCAAATGCGTAAGGTTATTGCTAAACGTCTTGGTGAATCTAAATTTACCGCACCGCATTATTATTTAAATGTTGAGTTTGATATGGAAAATGCAATTGCTTTTAGAAAGCAGTTTAATTCTATACCGGATACAAAAATATCATATAATGATATGATTGTTAAAGCTTGTGCTTTAGCATTACGCCAACATCCTCAAGTTAATTCACGTTGGTTTGATGATAAAATGCAATTAAATAACCATGTGCATATTGGTGTTGCTGTTGCTGTACCAGATGGTTTGGTAGTACCTGTTGTAAAATTTGCAAATGAGCAAAGCTTACCTCAAATAGGAGCTGCTGTTAAGGTATATGCTAAAAAAGCAAGAGATAAAAAATTAACACCTCAAGAAATGGAAGGTAGTACATTTACTATTTCAAACTTGGGTATGTTTGGTATTGAAAGTTTTACATCTATTATCAATCAACCAAACTCTGCAATATTATCAGTAGGAGCAATTATAGAAAAACCTGTAGTTAAAGATGGTAAAGTTGTTGTTGGACACACTATAAAACTTACTTTAGCTTGCGATCATCGTACTGTCGATGGTGCTACCGGAGCTGAGTTTTTACAAACTTTAAAAGGGTTTGTTGAAAATCCTGTTACAATGTTAGTTTAAACTATAAATTGAGATTATATAATTAAATGAGGCATTCTAACCTATTGAATGTCTCATTTTTTATATAATTTAAACAGTTATAACAATGACACCTTTTGACCAAGAAGTACAATTTACAAGTCATCAATTACAAAACCAAAAGCTGGTTTTGTATCCAACCGATACAGTTTGGGGTATTGGCTGTATGGCAACTAGCGAAGCTGCTGTAAAAAAAATATACCAATTAAAACAACGTAATGAAAGTAAGGCTTTAATTTGTTTGGTTAGCAGTATAACAATGTTAAAACAATATATCAAAAATGTACCCGATAATGTTGTTGAGATTTTAAAAAACACAAAAAAGCCCACTACAGTGATTTATAATTCACCAATTAGGGTCGCTAAAAATTTAATTGCAACCGACAATACATTGGCCGTTAGAGTGGTTAATGATGACTTTTGTGTTGCATTAATAAATGCAATTGGTGCTCCGTTGGTGTCAACTTCGGCAAATATTAGTGGTGAAGTTACACCACATTGTTTTAAAGAAATTGATAATGCCATTGTAAATGGAGTAGACTATGTTGTAAATTTGCATCGTAATAAAATAAATACATCACCTTCTAAAATTATAAAAATTTTAAATAACGGAGATGTTGAATACATACGTAAATAGCATATTTTTAATACAAATGAATTATAAAGCCGCATTAAATTCACCTATATTTTCGATTATATCAAAGTCAGCAAAGGCATTGAATGTAGATGCTTACGTAATTGGTGGTTTTGTTCGTGATTTTATTTTAAAACGTGGTACTGCAAAAGATATTGATATTGTAGCCATTGGTAGTGGTATTGAATTGGCTAAAGAAGTGGCTAAAAACTTACCAAACTCACCCAAAGTGCAAGTTTTTAAAACCTATGGCACGGCAATGTTGCGTTATAATGATATTGAAATAGAATTTGTAGGTGCAAGACGAGAATCTTATACAGAAGATAGCAGAAATCCAAAAGTAGAAAGTGGTACGCTTACCGACGATCAAAACAGACGAGATTTTACAATTAACGCCCTAGCCTTAAATTTAGATAACACACGTTTTGGTGACCTTTTAGATCCGTTTAACGGCATAGAAGACCTTGAAAAGGGGGTGCTAGTTACTCCGCTTGATCCTGATATTACATTTAGTGATGATCCTTTACGCATGTTGCGTGCCATACGATTTGCATCGCAATTAAATTTTTATATCGATAAAACAACGCTAGCTGCTATTACTAAAAACAGTAGCAGGATTAAAATTATTACTAATGAGCGCATTGTTACCGAAATAAATAAAATTTTGTCAAGCTCAAAACCATCATTAGGTTTTTTGTTACTAGAAGAAACAGGATTGTTGCAATATATTTTGCCTGAGTTGAGTGCACTAAAAGGTATTGATGAAATAGAAGGACAAAAGCATAAAGATAATTTTTATCACTCATTAGAAGTTGTTGATAATATAGCAAAACATACCGATAATGTGTGGTTGCGTTGGGCTGCATTATTACACGATATTGGTAAGGCACCAACAAAAAAATTTAACAAAAAAATAGGGTGGACGTTTCATGCTCATGAATTTGAAGGTTCAAAAATGGTATATCATTTATTTAAGCGTTTAAAAATGCCGCTTAACGACAAAATGAAATACGTTCAAAAACTTGTACTTATGAGTTCGCGCCCAATTGTGTTGGCTAATGATATTGTTACAGACTCTGCTGTACGACGTTTGGTGTTTGATGCTGGTGATTATGTGGATGATTTGATGACGTTATGCGAGGCTGATATCACAACTAAAAACCCAAAAAAATTCTCAAAATATCATAATAATTTTAAAATTGTTCGTGAAAAAATAATCGAGGTTGAGGCACGTGATCAAGTCAGAAATTTTCAGCCGCCAATAACTGGCGAAGACATCATGAAGTTATTTAATTTAAAACCTTCGAGAGAAATTGGTGTGATTAAAGATAAAATTAAAGAAGCTATTTTGGAAGGTGAAATTTCTAATAATTATGATGAAGCATATCAATTAATGATTAATGAGGGTAAAAAACTAGGCTTAAAACTTAATTCATAACTATGAAAAAGTATCTGTTTTTATTGGTATTAATGTTTGTTTTTTCGTGTAATAGCGAAGATGCTTCAGATTGTTTTCAAACAAGTGGTACAGTTATTCAAACAGAAATAGAAAAATTAGATAGTTTTACTGCAATTTTAGTTAATCGTGATGTTGAACTTATTATTACTCAAGATGAGTTTACTAAAGTTGTTGTTGAAACTGGCGATAATTTATTAAATGATATTGACGTAAAAGTTACAAATGGACGCTTAGTGTTAACAGATAATAATACTTGTAATTACACTCGAGATTTTGGTATTACAAAAGTATATGTTACCGCTCCCAATATTACCGAAATTAGAAGTTCAACGCAATATGATATTTCATCAAACGGAATTTTAGCTTTTGATAGTTTAAATTTAGTTTCAGAAGATTTTAATGAACCAGATACTTTTATTGTTGGAGATTTTAAAATGGCCGTTAATACCAATCAGCTCACAATAGTTAGTAATGGGTTGTCTTTTTTTTATATTGAAGGACAAACCGAACATTTAAATGTAAATTTTGCAGCAGGGATGAGCCGATTTGAAGGCGAGAGTTTAATTGCTCAAAATGTAAGTGTTTTTCATCGAGGACAAAATGATATGATTGTTAATCCGCAGCAATCTATAACAGGACAATTGGTAAGTGTGGGCAATGTTGTAGCAAAGCATAGGCCCAATGTGATTGATATAGAAGCGTTATTTAGCGGACGATTAATTTTTGACGATTAATTTAAATCTTCATTTAGTAAGGTCATAAGTTCTTCGGTGTTTTTATACATAACAAAAGCGCCATTTTTTATATAAGATAAATTTCCTGTTTCTTCAGAAACAACTAATGCAATGGCATCTGTTTTTTCGGTAACACCAATGGCAGCCCTATGCCTAAGCCCAAATCGTGCCGGAATATTTTTTTCATTATTAATTGGTAAAATAACACGTGTAGCTTTAATGATATTGTTGTTGCTTATAATTATAGCGCCGTCATGCAATGGGCTATTTTTAAAAAAAATGCTTTCTAGTATGGGCTGTGTCACATTAATTTTCATATCATCACCTGTATTTACCAAAAAATTTAAGTTATTATTGCGTTCTAAAACAATAAGCGCACCAGTTTTTGAGCTTCCCATTTTTATACATGCTGCTATTATAATTTCTATATTAACTAGGCTTTTTGTTTCTGTTTTTAAAAATTTAAAGCGTTTTAGTAAATTACTTTTGCTAGCAAAGTTGGTAGAGCCAACTAAAAGTAAAAACTTTCGTATTTCTTGTTGAAATACAACAATTAAAGCAATAATACCAACGCTCATAAAACCACCCAAAATGGTGTTAAGTAATTTCATTTGTAGCACATCAGTTAGCAAAAAAATTAAATAAACAATTACAATACCTATAAAAATATTAATTGCAACGGTGCCTTTTACGAGTTTATAAATATAATAAAGTAGTGCAGCTACTAGTAAAATATCTATAATATCAATTAGGGTGAATTTTAATAAATCTTCAAAAATATTCAAAACGCTTAAGTTTTATTTAAAATAAATTTTTGGTTAATGTAATACATTCCATTGCTTCCTTCACATCGTGTACTCTTAGTATCGATGCTCCTTTTAAAAGTGCTACAGTATTTAAAACACTAGTGCCATTTAGAGCTTCTGTAGCATCTATGTTAAGTAATTTATAAATCATTGATTTTCGAGAAATACCTGCTAAAATGGGCAATTCGGTGAGTTTAAGTAGCTCAAATTGCTTTAGTAGCGTATAATTTTGCTCTAATGTTTTTGAAAACCCAAAGCCCGGATCTATAATAATATCTTTAATTTGATGATTACGTGCTATTTTTATGCGTTCCGAAAAATAAAAGATGATATCATTAATTAAATTAGTGTAATTTACATGCTTAGTCATGTTTTGCGGCGTGCCTTTCATGTGCATCATAATATAAGGCACTCCTAGTTTACCAACAACCTCAAGCATTTTATCATCAAGTTTGCCAGCCGAAATATCATTTACTAGTGCAGCACCATTGTTAATACAGTGTTTAGCCACTTGGCTTCTAAAGGTATCAATGGATATGATAATGTTGGGAAAATGTTTTATAAGCAGATCAATAACAGGGCTTATCCGTTGTAATTCTTCACTTTCGGTAACATGATTTGCACCAGGTCTAGAGCTATATGCTCCTACATCGATAAATGTAGCTCCTTCAACCAGCATTTTTTCAACCTGCAATAAAATCGATTTATCGTTAATAAATTTTCCGCCATCATAAAATGAATCGGGAGTTGTGTTAAGGACACCCATCACCTTTGGAGTAGATAAATCTATTAGTTGTCCATTACAGTTAATCGTCATGTGTCATTTTAATTTGAACATTACATTTATTTATGCGAAATTTACGCAAAATTCATTTTACTTTATGCAAAATACTTCAAAACAATACGATGCCATTATAAATGACTGTAAAAATTTATTTACAAATAAAATGAAAGACTATGGTAGTGCATGGCGTATATTGCGTTTGCCGTCGTTAACAGATCAAATTTTTATAAAAGCACAACGTATTAGAGGCTTACAGCAAAATGAGGTAAGAAAAGTTGATGAGGGCGAAGTAAGTGAGTTTATAGGTATTATTAATTACTGTATTATGGCGCTGGTGCAAATTGATAAAGGCGTAGTTGAACAGCCCGACTTAGATGTTGATGAGGCTATTGCACTTTATGAAGCTAAAATACATGTAACAAAACAATTAATGTTAGATAAAAACCATGATTATGGTGAGGCTTGGCGCGATATGCGAGTAAGTTCATTAACAGATTTGATTTTGCAAAAATTACTTCGTGTAAAACAAATTGAAAATAACAAAGGAAAAACAATTGTTAGTGAAGGTATAGAGGCTAATTATCAGGATATGATAAATTATGCTGTTTTTTCATTAATTCATTTAAAAAAGCAATAACATGAAACTATTAGTTGCGATTTCTCGAATTTTGGTTGGAGGTTTATTTATATTCTCAGGTTTTATTAAACTTAATGACCCAATAGGTTTTGCTTTTAAATTAGAAGAATATTTTGGGCCAACAGTTTTTGACTTGCCATTTTTAGTGCCATACGCTTTAATATTATCTATATTAATTGTGGTTTTTGAAGTTGTTTTAGGTGTGTTTTTATGGATAGGGTATAAACCTAAATTTACAGTTTGCAGCTTATTGGTAATGATTGTGTTTTTTACATTTTTAACATTTTATTCGGCGTACTTCAACAAAGTAACAGACTGTGGCTGCTTTGGAGACGCTATAAAGTTAACGCCGTGGGAATCGTTTACAAAAGATTTAATTTTGCTGTTTTTTATTATAATTTTAGTACTAGGCTTAAAGTATATAAAACCAGTTTTTAGTAAAATAGGACTTGCCATAGCCTCATTATTAAGTTTTATAGCATGTTTTGCAATTGTGTATCATGTGTTAATGCATTTACCAATAGTAGACTTTAGACCTTATAAAATTGGAGCTAATATTATTGAAGGTATGGAAACACCAAGCAATGCAAAAAAACCAATAATTGAGTATACATATACCATTAAGGTTAATGGTGTTGATAAAGTTTTTGTTAACACAACAGGGGCTTATCCTAGTGTAACAGGTGATTTTGTAAGTTTGGTTTCTAAAGAAATTTCGGCAGGGTATGAGCCGCCAATCCATGACTTTACAATGGAGGATGCTAATGGTACCGATTTTTCTGACGAATTATTACATCAGGATAAGTTGATAGTTTTACTAATGTATAATTTATCTAAGGCTGAAAGTCAAGGTTTACGAAATTTGCAAAGTATTAAAAATAATGCATTAGCTAGAGGTTATAAGGTCATAGGCTTAACGGCAACTGGTGCTAAAGAACAGCAAGAATTTTCGAATAGAAATAGTTTTGATTTTGATTTTTACTTTTGTGATGAAACAGCATTAAAAACTATAGCTAGATCAAACCCTGCAATACTTAAATTGCGTAATGGCACCATTGTGCAAAAATTGCATTGGAATGATAGTGACAACTTAATATTAGATTAAGTGATAGCTTTTTTTATAAATAAAATTAAGTATGCATTACTAACTTTATTTGGTGTAGTTACAGTTATTTTTTTACTTTTTAATGTACTGCCTGGCGATCCCTCACAAATGATGTTAGGTCAAAATGAAGATAGCAAACAACTTGAAATTGTAAAAAAAAAATACGGCTTTGATAAACCATTAATACATCAATACGGATTATATCTTAATGACTTGTCACCAATATCAATACATTCTTCTAGCCCCGAGGCGTATTCTTATTTAAATAAAGGTAATTACAACTATCAAACGTTATTTAAAATCGCAGGTTATAGTGTTGTAGTAAAATATCCTTATTTAAGAGCGTCATTTACAAAACAAGGAAAAAAAGTGTCGCAAATATTAGCCGAAACCTTGCCAAACACATTTGTTTTGGCCCTAACAGCAATTAGTATAGCTATAGTTTTTGGGCTTATTTTGGGTGTTATTTCAGCCTTATATAAAGACAAATGGTTAGATAAATTAATTCAAATATTTAGTACTTTGGGTATGAGTGTACCTTCATTTTTTAGCGCTATATTATTTGCTTGGTGTTTTGGTTTTATATTGCATGAGTACACAAATTTAGAAATGACAGGAAGCTTATATGAGTTAGATGACTTTGGAGAGAAATTAAGTATTAAATGGAGAAATTTAACACTTCCTGCTATTGTGTTAGGTATTAGGCCTTTAGCGGTAATTATTCAATTAATGCGTAATTCATTGTTAGAAATTTTTAATCAAGATTATATTCGTACAGCACGAGCCAAAGGGTTAAGCGAGTATGATATTATAAAAAAGCACGCAATTAAAAACGCTTTAAACCCTGTAATTACAGCAATATCGGGTTGGTTTGCCTCAATGTTAGCGGGAGCTGTGTTTGTTGAATATATTTTTGGTTGGAATGGTTTGGGTAAAGAAGTGGTGTATGCCTTAGAAACCTTAGATTTGCCGGTAATAATGGGTTCAGTTTTAATAATTGCAATTTTATTTATTACCATAAATATTTTTGTAGATATATTATATACGTGGTTAGATCCGAAAGTGAAATTAAAATAAACAGGGAATTATGAGAAAACAAATTGTGGCAGGAAACTGGAAAATGAACAATGATATAAATGAAACAAAAACGTTGTTAAATGAACTGTCATTACAATCGCAAAGTGCAAACGCAACCATTATTGTAGCTCCGGCCTATATAAATTTAAAGTATGCGGTAGATACTTTGCAGAATGGCTCAATTTTGGTGGCCTCACAAAACATGCATTTTGCATCGCATGGTGCATATACAGGTGAAATAAGTGCGTCCATGCTAAAAAGTATTGGAGTTAACATTGTAATATTAGGACATAGCGAACGTCGTGCTTATTTTAATGAAACAAGTGATTTATTAGTCCAAAAAGTCGATGCAGCTTTGGCTAACAATATGGATGTTATTTTTTGTTTTGGTGAAGAATTGAAAGATAGAAAGGAAGGCAAACATTTTGAAATCGTAAAAAAT
>CALDUQ010000061.1 GCA_937924845.1 uncultured Flavobacteriaceae bacterium | reverse complement strand
ATAAATTATGAAAGAAGAAAAAATTATATCACCTGCCAATGGCTATTTAATGTTACTTATCCTTATCGCTTTACTAGCAACATCTATAACCTTAACAATTTTAAACGATCACCCTAAATACTTAATTTTATTACCTATAGGCTTTTTGATTTCACTAGGATTTATAATGGTACAACCCAACAACTCTAGAGTTTTACTACTTTTTGGCAAATACATTGGCACCATTAAAACCAATGGTTTTTATTGGGTAAACCCGTTTTATAGTAAAAAGAAAATATCCTTAAGAGCTAGTAATTTTGATAGCGAACGTTTAAAAGTAAACGACAAATTAGGAAACCCTATAATGATTAGTGCCATATTAGTTTGGAAGGTTAACAATACGTATAAAGCCGCATTTGATGTTGATAATTACGAAAATTTTGTGCGCGTTCAAACCGATGCTGCTGTACGTAAATTAGCCAGCATGTACCCCTATGATAATTTTGCTGACGAAGGTCATACCGAAGATATTACATTGCGCTCAAGTGTTAATGAAGTTAGCGAAACTTTAGAAAAAGAAATACACGAACGATTAGCAATTGCTGGCATTGAAGTTTTAGAAGCCAGAATCGGCTATTTAGCTTATGCACAAGAAATTGCAAACGCCATGCTAAAACGACAACAAGCAACAGCAATCGTATCGGCACGTCATAAAATTGTTGAAGGCGCTGTGAGCATGGTCGAAATGGCACTAGAAGAATTAAGCAAAAAAGATATTGTTGATCTCGACGACGAGCGCAAAGCTGCAATGGTTAGCAATTTAATGGTAATTTTATGTGGCGATAAAGATGCTTCTCCTGTTTTAAACACGGGCACACTAAATCATTAAAATATGAGAATTTTTAAAGAAGAACAACGATTTACACAAACATGGCTATTTGTTTTACTAGCAATTACCGCTGGCATACCAATATTAGTAATGCTTAACGAATACATAAACCATCCAGATACATTTAACACTTCCGAAGGCATTGTAACAATTTTAATTATTTTAGCCACTTTAGGTTTAATATTTATTTTTAAACTCACCACACGTATTGACGAAAACGGTATTCACTATAAGTTTTTCCCAATACATTGGAAGTTTAAAACCATAACCTGGACTAACATCAACAAAGCTTATGTTAAAAACTATGACGCCATAAGTGATTATGGTGGCTGGGGATATAAAGGAGGTGTGTTTTGGAAAAAATCAAAAGGTAGTGCTATAAATGTAAGCGGTGATATTGGCATTCAGTTAGAATTAAAAAACGGAAAAAAACTACTAATCGGTACGCAAAAAAAACTCGAAGCAAGTGAGGTTTTAAAAACATATATTAAACAAACAAAAGAATTATGAGGTTACTATGCCTGTTTATTATAAGCATAACATTTTCGCAAAACATCGTACATCAAGATATATTTTTGAAAAACGATAGCATTATTTTACCAGGAACATTATCATACAATAAAACACTAAAACCACAACCCTTAGTTATTTTTGCTCATGGCTCGGGCACAATTAATCGTGACGGTAATCAATTGCCTTTTTCAACTCCAAATTACATCAAACAATTGTCTGAAGCCTTAACAAATAGCAATATTGCTTTTTATAGGTATGACAAACGTAACGCAACCAAAGCAAACCTAAAGTTTTTAATTAAAGGCATGTCATTTGATGAACTTACGAACGACCTTAAAATTGCAATTAATCAATTTAAAGATGACAAACGGTTTTCTTCTATTACTTTAATTGGACACAGCCAAGGTTCGCTGGTTGCTATGTTAGCCACATCAAAATATATTAACAAATTTATATCACTAGCAGGACCAGCTATATCCATTGATAAGGTTTTAGTTAAACAAATAACAAATCAATTAGGTACTGAGACTGGTAAAATACTTAAAAATCATCTTGAAGAATTAAAACAAACTGGAACTATTAAAAACATAAACCCAACGTTACAAGGTTTACTTCACCCCTCAAATCAAAAATTTCTAAAAACATGGGGCGAATATAACCCAACGGCAGAGCTAAAAAAACTAACTATACCAACATTAATTATTAACGGCACAAAAGATTTACAAGTAACACCAGATGACGCTAAATTACTTTACGAATCTGCTTTAAACGCTCAGTTAAAAATTATTGACAAAATGAATCATGTTTTAAAAACAATTTATTATAATGACAACAACTTAAAATCCTACACCAGCTCTGAGTTTAAAATCTCTCAAGAATTAGTTAATGTAATTACCGAATTTATACTCCAATAACATGGCAAAAAAGAAAGCATTTGCATTACGCATTAATGAAAATATGTTAAAATCTATTGAAAAATGGGCTTCGGATGAATTTAGAAGTACAAACGGACAAATAGAATGGATGTTAATGCAATACCTTAAAGCCAACAACAGAACACCCAAAGAAGACAAAGAATAAACTTACATTTTGATTTAGTTTAATTAATTTAGCAACAACACAAAAACTTTTTTTTATGAACACTCCAATTTTCACCAATGACGCTATAGTTTTTGGATTACTAACCTTAGCCTTGGGTTTTGTGTTTTTTACCGAATCAAAAAAAAGTGGGTTTTGGGCGAAATTCTACAAATACGTTCCTGGTTTACTAATGTGCTATTTAATACCTGCAATATTCAATTCCACAGGGCTTATATCTAGTAAAACCTCGCAAACCTATTTTATTGCTAGCCGCTATTTATTACCAGCATCTTTAGTTTTACTAACATTAAGCATCGATTTAAAAGCCATTTTTAACCTTGGTTGGCGGGCGTTAGTGATGTTTTTTACAGGTACTATTGGCATTATTATTGGCGGTCCTATTGCTATATTAATTATCTCTATATTCTCACCAGAAACTGTTGGGGGCTCTGGTCCTGATGCCATTTGGAAAGGCTTATCAACCATTGCAGGAAGCTGGATTGGTGGTAGCGCAAACCAAGCCGCTATGCTAGAAATATTTGAGTTTAATCAAGAAAAATACGGCGGTATGGTTTTAGTTGATATTGTTGTTTCCAATATTTGGATGGCTATAATTTTATTAGGAATTGGTAAACGCAAAAAAATTGACAAATGGCTTAAAGCCGATAATACAGCAATTAATAATTTACAAAATAAGGTTGAAGAGCTTGCTAAAAAAACAACACGAATACCATCCTTAACCGATTTAATGGTAATTATCGCCATTGCATTCACAACGGTTGGCATCGGCCATTTTGGTGCAACAGCAATATCTGAGCACTTATCAACATTTAAATTTATTAGCGACCAAAAAAGTCCTTTCTCTTCCTTCGGAAATCATTTTTTTTGGTTGATTAGCATCGCTACTTTAATCGGAATTTTATTATCATTTACAAAGGCCAAACAATATGAAGGTGCTGGCGCAAGTAAAATAGGCAGTGTATTTATTTACATACTAGTAGCCACAATTGGCATGAAAATGGATCTTATGCAAATACTCGATAAACCTGGCCTAATATTAATTGGTATGGTATGGATAAGTATTCATGCAGGCTTATTAATTTTGGTTGCAAAACTTATTAAAGCACCGTTTTTCTTTTTAGCTGTTGGTAGCCAAGCTAATGTAGGAGGCGCGGCCTCAGCACCAGTAGTTGCAGCGGCTTTTCACCCCTCATTAGCTACTGTAGGAGCACTTTTAGCCGTATTTGGCTATGTTGTAGGCACCTATGGCGCAATTATTTGCACCGAATTAATGAGAATAGCCTCAGCAGGTTAGCAAATAAAAAATATTTGTAAGATATTTGTTTTACAAAAAAAAACACCCATGTCACATAAAAAAAAGTTACCGCTATTTTTATTAATCCTATTAATATTATCATGCAACTCAACACCATCTAATTTAGTTGTAAAAGGTGAAATTAAAGGCTTAAACAAAGGAAAATTATATTTGCAAAAATTTAATGACTCTGCATATGTCAATATTGACTCTCTAACTATTAAAAGTAGTACTCATAAATTTGAGTTCAAAACAATATTAAACGAACCTGAAATACTTTTTTTAATACTAGACGACTACAGTTACAACAAAAAAGCCATTTCTTTTTTTGCTGAAAAAGGGATTATTGAAATAAACACCTCTCTTAAACACTTTGAGTATGACGCCAAAATTAAAGCTGGCTTACTGCAAAAAAAACTTGATGAGTATAATGCCAACATCAAACGATTTAATGAATTAAACTTAGAACTCATAAAACATCGATTTGAAGCTAACACAGGAAAAAGCAACAAAAGTATAGACTCTATAAATTCATTAGCCAAAAGCATCTCAAAACGAAAATACCTATACACCATAAACTTTGCATTAAACAATAAAAACCTAGAAATTGCGCCATATTTAGCAACCTACCAAATTCCTAACGTCGCTTTAAATTATCTTGATACAATTTACAATAGCTTACCAAATCCTATCGCAAATAGCAAATACGGAAAAACACTTAACACACTTATTTTAAAAAGAAAAGCTGAATTAGATGCCGTTAAAACCAGAAATAAAGCTGCAAACAAATATAAAGAAGATAAAAAAATCAATGCGTTAGAAAAAAAATAAAAAAATTACGCAAACAATTATTATTTATTCTAAAAAACATTATATATTTGCACCCGCAATCAAGCAAATAGTTTGATGAGACACTCAGGAGAAATGGCAGAGTGGTCGAATGCGGCAGTCTTGAAAACTGTTGACTGTAACAGGTCCGGGGGTTCGAATCC
>CALDUQ010000060.1 GCA_937924845.1 uncultured Flavobacteriaceae bacterium | reverse complement strand
AACGATTTTTGATTCCCTACTAAAATGTAATAAATATAATTAGACAATTGACTATATAATGTAATCATAAAATAGATGTAAATAAGTTGTAAAAATAAAAAATTCCTACACATTGAACTACTCAACATGTAGGAATTGTTAACCTAATAACGTTTTATATTAAAACATGGTACGTGTAACAAAAAACGCAACTGCACCTGCCAAAAAGCCTATAAGTGCTAACCAAGATATTTTTTTTAGGTACCAGAAAAAATCAATTTTCTCCATTCCCATTGCTACAACACCTGCTGCCGAACCAATTATTAACATACTTCCACCTGTACCAGCAGAGTAAGCAATAAAATGCCATAATTGATCATCTAATGACTCAGTAAACATACCCAAACTAGCAGCTACTAAAGGCACATTATCAATTACTGCAGACCCAATTCCTAATAACAATACTACCAAATCCGAAACTTGAGTTCCTGCCATTTCTGTTCCCATCATAGGCATTGACTCCCTTAATGTTGTTGCAAATCCAAATAACAAACCTAAAGACTCTAATGCAGCTACAGCCATTAATATACCTAAAAAGAATAATATACTTGGCAATTCAATTTTTGATAAAGAATGGTGAACCGGACCGTGAGCAGCATGCGCATCACTTTCTGTTGCATTAACTTCTGTTAAGCTAAATTTCGCATTACTATAAATTTCTGCAAAAATTGCAACAATACCTAAGGCAAGCATCATCCCAACATATGGTGGTAAATGCGTTACAACTTTAAAAACTGGAACTGACAAAATAGCGCCTAATCCTAATAATAACATTCTTGTGCTAAACCTGTTTTTAGGTTTATCTTGATTTGAATCTTCAACTTCGATATTTCCTTTAAATGCTGGCAAAAAGGATGCTACAAGTACAGGAACTATCATACACAATAAAGATGGTATGAATAAGTACGAAATCAACTTCCCTGTTGACACTTTATCTCCAATCCAAAGCATTGTTGTTGTAACATCTCCAATTGGTGAAAACGCACCACCTGCGTTAGCTGAAATAATAATCAAACCTGCAAACCAAATTCGAACATTACGTTCTTTAATTATTTTTTGAAGAATTGATATTAAAACAATTGTCGCTGTTAAATTATCAATAATTGCTGATAAACCAAATGCTAAAATTGCAAAAATCCATAAAAGTTTAGATTTTTTCTTGGTTTTAATAATACTTTTAATCGCCGAAAAGCCATCAAAGTAATCAATAATTTCAACAATAGTCATAGCGCCTAGTAAAAACACAAGTATTTCTGCGGTTTTTCCTAAGTGATGAAGTAATGTTTCTTCCATTAAATGTTGACGATCTTCATGACCTACATTAGCATAGCCGTCAACAAGACCTTGATGAGCAGAGTCGAACCATTGCGGAAAACCATCAATACCCAATGAAATTAAAGCCCAAGAAATGGCCATCATGACCAATGCAGGTATTAATTTATCAATTTTAATACTATGTTCTAGTGTTATGGCTAAATAGCCGATTACAAATACAATAATAATTGCTGCTTCCATTTACTTTTTAATTAGTTAATTAGTTAATTTAATGCGGATTAGTTAAATTTTAGTTAGTTTTAAATAAATGCATTGGAAACAAATATAAAAACTTAATGATAAAAAAATAACTTTGACTACATTATTATTTATAAATTTTACCCGAGCTATGATTATTCAACGCACCAGTAACGCTACTCAAACAATTATCTTCATTTCTTAGTTTTAAAATTCCTAAAAAACCAAATATCATAGCCTCCTTAAACTCAATAACAATCTTTTTAGGCACAACAACCTCAATATCAACATAATGCTTTATACGTGACATTAAATATAAATTAAAAACGCCACCACCAGTAATCAAAACAGTATTAAATTGTGTTGCATTAATTACCGTCGCGATTTGAATAGCAGCATGTTCTATAAACGTTTTTAAAATTGTACTAATTGGCAATTTATAACTGTCAATTATTTTAAACACAAATGCATTTACCCACTCTACCCCTAACGATTTAGGCTTACTTTTTTTATAAAACTCTAAGTTATTTAATTGATTTAAAAGCACAGCATCAATGTGACCTGTTTCAGCTATTTTTCCTTCGTCATCATAATCTAACCCTAATTGACGCACATATGAATTTAAAACAATATTTACTGGGCAAATATCATAAGCTATCATATTGTCGTTTACCTGATAAGACAAATTAGCAAACCCTCCTAAATTTAAACAAATATCATACTGATGAAACAGCAACTTATCACCTACAGGAACTAACGGTGCGCCCTGCCCTCCTAAAGCAACATCTGCAACCCTAAAATCACACACTACAGGGCATTTAAAACCATTAGCAAGTGATTGTAAATTACCAATTTGATATGTAACACCATTATCTGGCTCATGTAACACTGTGTGACCGTGTGAACATATTGCATCTAAATTTTTAATATTATAATTATTAATAAATTGGTGTGTAATTTTATTTAAAAATAATGTATACTCACAATCTAATTTCACCAACTCGTCTTTTGAAGCAAAAACAGCATGACCTAACTTAGCTTTCCAATCTAAGCAATATGAGTAAGTGTGGGCTTTTTTTATACTATAGCTCCATTGTTTATCATAACTAAACTCAACGTTGCAAACATCAATTCCATCGAGTGACGTACCTGACATCAATCCTATTACATTATATTTTTTCATTGCCATATAAGGTAAAAATACGTAATTTCAATAAAAATAACGCAACAAATCACTATATTTGAAATGTTTTTTTATCAAATATGTAATTTATGGATTTTAGCTTAACAGAAGAACACTTATTAATTAAAGAGGCTGCAAGAGATTTTGCTGTTACTGAATTATTACCTGGAGTTATTGAAAGAGACAACCTGCAAGAATTTCCGCAAGAATTAGTAAAAAAAATGGGAGCCCTAGGCTTTATGGGGGTTATGGTAGATCCTAAGTATGGAGGCAGTGGGATGGATGCTATTTCATACGTACTTATTATGGAAGAGTTATCCAAAATTGACGCTTCAGCATCCGTTATGGTATCTGTAAACAACTCTTTAGTTTGTTACGGCCTTGAAGCTTACGGAACTGAAGAACAAAAACAAAAATATTTAACCAAATTAGCCACTGGCGAACAAATTGGCGCATTTTGCTTGAGTGAACCCGAAGCAGGTAGTGACGCCACATCACAAAAAACCACCGCTATTGACAATGGCGATCATTACATTTTAAACGGCACAAAAAATTGGATTACCAATGGAGGGAGAGCAGATGTTTACCTAGTCATAGCACAAACAGATAAAGACAAAGGACACAAAGGCATAAATGCTTTTATTATAGAAAAGGGCATGCAAGGTTTTGATATTGGTCCTAAAGAGGACAAACTAGGTATTAGAGGTAGCGACACGCATACGTTACAGTTTAATGATGTTAAAGTACCAAAAGAAAATAGAATTGGTGCCGATGGATTTGGATTTAAATTTGCAATGAAAACACTTTCTGGAGGGCGAATAGGTATTGCAGCGCAAGCCCTTGGCATAGCATCTGGAGCTTATGAGCTATCTGTAAAATATAGCAAAGAAAGAAAAGCATTTGGCACTGAAATATGTAACCACCAAGCTATTGCTTTTAAACTAGCAGATATGGCTACAGATATTGAAGCCGCTCGAATGTTAGTTATGAAATCGGCCTGGGACAAAGATCAAGGTAACAACTACGACATATCAAGTGCTATGGCAAAATTATATGCTAGCAAGATAGCTATGAAACACACAGTTGAAGCCGTACAAATTCATGGTGGTAATGGATTTGTAAAAGAGTACCATGTTGAGCGTTTAATGAGAGATGCTAAAATTACTCAGATTTACGAAGGGACGTCCGAAATTCAAAAAATAGTTATTAGCCGCAGCATTATTAAAAATTAACAAACCGCATCACTAAAAAAAAGCCCTGTACTATGAAAACTAAATTTCAGCACAGGGCTTTAAACAAACAAAAAAATATTTAAAAAAACCTATTAACACCTTTATTCTTAGCTAAATTAAACAGTTCATATCTTAAAAACACTTCAAAAGACCCATTATTAAACTCTGTTCTCCCTAATTCCGTAACCTCTCGGTCGTATGTAAACCCCATTAACAAATGCTTTGTTAACTGAAATCCAAACGAACCACTTAAAGATGCGTCAAAACGATACGAAAGTCCTAACAAAAACATTTGTTTATATAAAAAATTTGCAGCTAAATCCATCTGCAAAGGCACACCCGCAAGAGCTCTAGCTAGAAGCGTAGGTTTAAACAACCAGTTGTTTTTAATATCAAAAACATACCCAGCCATCAAAAAATAATTTACTCGATTTTCGGCAATAAAATTGACCTGTGTCGCATCATTTTCAAAGTTTTTAGATCTTAAAATATTAGGTACCGAAAAACCTAAATACCATTTATTTGTATGATAATAAACACCTGCACCAATGTTTGGAGAAAAACGATTATCTACATTAGATTCTAACTTTACCTCTTGCACAAATTGCCTAAGCTTTACAAAATCAACATTAAGCAATTGCCCTCCTACTTTTAATCCAAAAGCTAATTTATTTATTTCAGAAAAAGGAATTGTATAGGAAAACGCTAAATCAAAATCCGTTCGATCAGTCACACCTTCACCTAGCCTATCATTTATCACAGAGAAACCTAAGCCAACACGATTATTTTTAATAGGGCTATGAATATTGAAACTCGAAGTTTCGGGCGCACCTTCTAAGCCTACCCATTGCGACCTATACAAACCTGTTAAACTCGCAACTCCCCTACTTCCTGCATAAGCAGGATTTACACTTAATGTATTGTAAACATACTGAGTATAATGCGTCTCTTGCTGAGAATTTAATTCCAAAGCTGTTAACACCATTAAGCATATACATTTTAATATTAGTTTTTTCATATTATTTATTTAAAATGATATTCTAGTTATTTTTTTAATCTATATAAATATGACCTGCTTCATTTTTTACTTCATTTGAAGTAGGATCAAGATATTTGATATAATAGTAATAAGTTCCAGATGGCAAGCCTTGTGATTTATTTAATGTAGACCTTACATTAGCTTCACCTCTAAAAACATTATCACCTGAGTTAGTATAATTTTCAACTTCAAAAACTTTAGCACCTACCCTATTAAAAATCTGAACACTATTTTGCGGAAAACGATCTATATTACCTATCACCAAAAAGTCATTTATACCATCGCCATTTCGAGAAAGCACCTGAAATACGCCTAAATCTTCCTTAACAAAGTGAATAAATGAAACTGTGTTTTCAAACACACTATCGCTATTAGCAACACCATCTCCGTTTAAATCAACCTTAGCACTAAAGTTTACTATTTCATCCTCTATATTGGTTACTTCGGCAATAAACTTACCGTCTTCATCTGTGTAGCCAAAAAATTGATATGATGCACTGTCATTTGTATCATCATCGTTAATTTCAACAAACACAGCGCTAACAGGTTCATTATTCAAATCAACCACAGTAACCTCTACCAATCCTGTTTCAATACCATCTGCCTTTACTGTTGCATCTGTTGTCGCGATAAAGCTTGCGCTAGAATTATTATTAACATTTATTTCAGTACTAGTGAAGCTAACAAATGATGGTAGTGACTCAACAATATATTGATCATCAATAACGCCATCTCTATCGATATCTATTTGAGCACTAAAATGCACAACTTCAGATTGCGTATTACTAACACTTACTTCAAAAACACCATTTGAGTTTGTAACACCGCTAAATGAAGTTTCATAAGTAAGGCTTGAATTTGAATCATTATCATATACTGCCACCAAAACACCAATTGCAGGATTCCCTTCAACATCAACTAAAACAACCGACAGCACTCCAATATCCGTGCCGTTTGCAACGGCTAATGCATCTTGAGCCTTAATAAAACTAAGACCACTTTCTTCAGAAACATCCACCAAAACATTACCAGCATCAGTATCTGCATTATCACCTATACCATCGCCATCTGTATCTGTATCCTCATTCTCATCTAATGGAAATGCATCCTCCGAATCTTCGACACCATCATTATCATCATCAGTATCTTCATCATCTCCTATGCCATCGCCATCTGTATCCACAACGCTATTTAATTCATCAACAAGGGCCTGAAGCTCTTCTAATGTTAGCGGCAAATCACTAAGTGGTAATTCCGCCAAGGCCGCATTCACACTTTCGATATTTTCAGAAGTTACTCCTGTAATACCTGCGTCTAGATATAACTGCGTCGATAAACTTAATTCATCATCATTAAGAGCACTGGAGTTTATTTCATGTAATGCATTGACTGCTATAATCATCGCCTGTACTTCTGCCTGTGTTGCTGGTGCGCTAAAGGCGTCTGGATTAGCATCAATATAGGCTTGATATAAAGACAAGTTATCAGCTTCTATTCCTGTTAATTCAGGTGTGATAGACTCTAAGTCTGAAATACTCACATCTGAATTTATGTTTTCATCATCGGCATCAGCACCTATAGCAACTAACACACTTTGTGACGCATAGACTGCTGTAATCATAGCTTGCACTTCTGCTTGTGTTGCTGGTGCGCTAAAGGCATCTGGATTGGCATCGATATAGGCTTGATATGCTGTTTCATTTGCAGCTTCTATTCCTATTAATTCAGGTGTGATAGACTCTAAATCTGAAATACTCACATCTGAATTTGTGTTTTCATCATCGGCATCTGCTCCTATAGCAACTAATACACTTTGTGATGCATTGACTGCTGTAATCATCGCCTGTACTTCTGCCTGTGTTGCTGGTGCGCTAAAGGCATCTGGGTTGGCATCGATATAGGCTTGATATGCTGTTTCATTTGCAGCTTCTATTCCTATTAATTCAGGTGTGATAGACTCTAAGTCTGAAATACTCACATCTGAATTTGTGTTTTCATCATCGGCATCTACTCCTATAGCAGCTAATACACTTTGTGATGCATTGACTGCTGTAATCATCGCCTGCACTTCAGCCTGTGTTGCTGGTGTGCTAAAGGCATCTGGATTAGCATCGATATAGGCTTGATATGCTGTTTCATTTGCAGCTTCTATTCCTGTTAATTCAGGCTCAATAGACTCTAAGTCTGAAATACTCACATCTGAACTTGTGTTTTCATCATCTGCATCTACACCTATAGCTACTAATACACTTTGTGATACATTGACTGCTGTAATCATAGCCTGTACTTCAGCTTGTGTTGCTGGTGCGCTAAAGGCATCTGGATTGGCATCGATATAGGCTTGATACGCTGTTTCATTTGCAGCCTCTATTCCTGTTAATTCAGGCTCAATAGACTCTAAGTCTGAAATACTCACATCTGAACTTGTGTTTTCATCATCTGCATCTACACCTATAGCTACTAATATACTTTGTGACGCATTGACTGCTGTAATCATCGCCTGTACTTC
>CALDUQ010000059.1 GCA_937924845.1 uncultured Flavobacteriaceae bacterium | reverse complement strand
GAATGGTACTGAAATTTGCAAGCCTATACCAAGAGATAGAGATCAGGCATTTTCAGTTTTTGATGGTAGTGCATTAAGTATTTTGAAATGTGCTGTGCCTAGTTTGCGAATGATGCAATCCTTTGATGAAGAGTTACCAAGTCCAAAATGGTTTAGTTTTGAACCTTATCCATTGGATATGACTTTTATCAATCAATCCAATTGGGCTAATTGGGAAAAAGAAGCCAAAGCACTACAAACTGGAGTAACTGATGATGTAATCGAATTGGCTTTTCAAAATCTACCTAATGAAATGAAAGGGCAAACTATTGATGACATTAAGCAAAAATTAAAAGGAAGGCGTCAAAATATTGTGGATATAGCTCGCACGTATTATGAGTACGTTAATAAACATCAAGTAGTTACAGGTACTCAAAAAGCAGATCAATTTGATATCATTCGTCATCCTGAGGGCAAAACAACGCTAAAAATTAACCGAAAAGATGTTGGCATTTTTAACAGAACGTTTACTAAAGAAGAAACCAAAGAGATTTGGATTTATGGCCTTGATGGTAAAGACACGTTTAATGTTACTGGCAAAGGCAATGACTTAATTACTATAAAAATTATGGGGGGCAAAAAAAATGACCTCTATAATTTTGAGAACACCAAAAAAGTAAAAATTTACGATTATAAAGGGAAAAACAATACCATTATTAACAAACGGTCAAGAAAATGGTTAGTTGATGATTATAAAATAAACAACTACGATTACAAAAAGCGTAAATATAGTATTAATCAATTTTTACCAATAATAGGCTCAAACCCTGATGATGGTTTGCGCATAGGTTTTTTAAATAACTTTACAACCTATGGCTTACAACGCAACCCATTTACCACAAAACATGCCATAAGTGCATCATACTATACAGGAAACTCTGGTTACGACATCTCTTATAAAGGCGAGTTCTCTAACATTTTTCATAACTGGAATTTTGGAATAGAAGGAAAACACACAAGCCCAAATTATGCACAAAACTTTTTTGGATTTGGCAATGAAACTACTTACAATAAGGATGACGTAGATATAGATTTTAATCGCGTTAGCATTAGCGAATGGCGCGCGGCAATTTCATTAATTTGGAATGGTAGGGATGGTGGTTCTTTCTATTTTAAACCATTAGTAGAATCTTTTGAAGTTAAAAATGTGTCAGATAGGTTTATCAGTATTTTACCTGCAAACGCAACGATTTTTAAAGAGCAAGTTTATGCTGGCGCAGAAATAAACTATAGTTACAAAAATAAAGATGAAGTAACCTACCCAACAATGGGGTTAGATGTTAGCTTAACCGCTGGTTATAAAACAAATATTGATGCAAAGGCAAATGCTAATAAATTTGCTTATATTAAACCCCATATCGCTATAGATCATAAATTAAACCAAAGCTCAAGTTTAGTACTCGCTACAAAACTAGGCGGCGAAGCTATAATAGGTGATCAATTTGAGTTATACCACGCAGCACAATTGGGTGGAAGCCATAGCTTACGCGGATTTAGGAAAGAACGATTTACAGGGCAATATTCGGTTTATCAAAATACTGATTTGAGATTATTGCTAGGCAAGTTTAAAACTAGCTTTATCCCTTTAAAATACGGCATAACAGGTGGCTTTGATTATGGTCGGGTTTGGGAAGCAAATGACACTTCTAATAAATTGCATACTAGTATTGGCGGCTCATTTTGGGTTAGCGGATTAGAAAGTTTTACTGCCAATGTAGGTTATTATAATAGTACTGATGGCGGACAAATTTCATTTGTATTGGGTTTTGCATTTTAAAAATTTAACCATCATAATTTAAACTATTGTATATGAAACCAATTATCCAAAATTGCATTATACTTTTATTAGGTTTTTTTGTAAATTTAAAAGTCTTAAATGCTCAAAACACTATTAAAACAACTGGAGATGTTTTACTCCTTACAGTACCTACAATGGCACTTGGCAGTACGTTAATACTTGAAGACAAACAAGGAACAACACAGTTTATTAAGGGGTTTTTAGTGAACCAAGCTGTTACTTTTGCCTTAAAAAAAATAATAAATAGAGAGCGCCCTAATATGGAAAACAATGATTCGTTTCCTTCGGGACATACGTCAACAGTATTTCATAGTGCTGCTTTTATCCAACAAAGATATGGTTGGAAATATGGTACAATAGCATATTTATTAGCAAGTTACACAGGGTTTACTCGTATACATGCCAAAAAACATCATTTTACAGATGTACTAGTAGGTGCATTAATTGGTATCCTATCTTCAAAATTATTTACATCAAGCTACGCTTCAAAAAATAATAAATTATCTTTAAACTCAAACAATAACCAATTTTTAATTGGTTTTAGTCATCGGTTTTAATTATTACAAATAAGACATTTATATAACATCATAGATATGCAAGATAAACTTAAACAGAAAGCAGAAGACAAATATTTGATGGCCGAATTAAATATTGATAAAGAGGCTCTAAAAAAATTAAAAAAGAAACTCGCAAAAGTTTCACCAAGATCCGAGCGAGGTGTTGAAACTTTATTTAGGTTACTCTCAAAAAATCAATATACGTTAAACAAAATGGTAGATACAAAGTCTAATATTTTGATATCTATAAATGCGTTAATTTTATCATTAATTTTAGGTACCGTTATGGGGCAGCTAGACTCCGATCCTCATCTTATTTACCCTATTGTTATGATTTTAATCACAAATTTAGCATCTATTGCACTAGCTATTTTTGCAACTCGTCCTGAGTTATTTCATGGCGAAAGAGAAACCAATAATTTAATGTTCTATGGTAATTTTCATGCTATGAATGAAAGCGAATACACTGCTGCGCTTTCAAAGTTAATGAATAATGGCGACGAATTATATCTTACCATAGCAAAAGATACCTACCATTTAGGACAAACTATAAATCGAAAGTTTAAATTAATACGTAAATCATTTCATGTGTTTTTAATAGGTATTATTTTATCCGTAATAGCTTTTACAGCATGTCATGTTTTATTTAGAGGGCTTATTTAAGTACGTATTAAACAAAACCTTTACAACTTTAGCCGTAAAAAGAAACGCCAAGATTTAAAAAAATTAAATCTTGGCGTTTCTATATTAAAAATATAATATGTTATAAACGTATCACTTATACCTATTTGCTTTTTAAATTTGGTGCGCCTTCTAATATTTCATCACTAGCAAACTCTTCAAATTGTTTAAAATTAGTGTTAAAAGCTGTTGCCAATTTATCTGCTGTTTCATAATAAAAATCATCATTATTCCACGTTTGTCTTGGGCTTAATACGCTAGTTGGCACATTAGGGCATACTCTTGGCTGTTTAACTTTAAACACAGAGTGCGTGTGGTAATTATCTTTATTAGCTGCCTCTAAACTACCATCCATAGCAGCCGAAATCATTGCACGTGTATGCTTTAAAGCCATACGTTTTCCTATGCCATAAGGGCCTCCTGTCCAGCCTGTGTTAACTAACCAAACGTTAACACCTGCATCTTGCATTTTTTTACTTAACATTTCGGCATATTTGGTTGGATGCAATGGCATAAATGGTGCGCCAAAACATGCTGAAAACGAAGGTACTGGCTCAGTTATACCTGCCTCGGTACCTGCAACTTTTGCTGTATAACCCGATATAAAGTGATAAGCGGCCTGCCCTGGTGTTAATTTAGAAATTGGAGGTAAAACACCGAAAGCATCTGCTGTTAAAAAGAAAATGTTTTTTGGGTTATTGCCTATTGATGGTATTCTAATATTTTCAATATGATGTATTGGGTAACTTACTCTTGTATTTTGGGTAATTGATGTGTTTGCAAAATCAACATCACCGTTATCATCCATTATAACATTTTCAAGAATTGCTCCTTTTTTAATTGCGCTATAAATTTCTGGTTCTTGTGCTTTTGATAAATTTATCACTTTTGCGTAACAACCACCTTCAAAATTAAATATGGTATTTTCGGCAGTCCAACCATGCTCATCATCACCTATTAAGCTTCGCTCAGGGTCGGTAGATAAGGTTGTTTTTCCTGTTCCTGATAGCCCAAAAAATATAGAGGTATCACCACCTTTACCAACATTTGCACTACAATGCATTGGTAACGTGTTTTTAAATACTGGAAGCACAAAATTTAATGCTGAAAAAATGCCTTTTTTAATTTCTCCTGTATAACCTGTACCGCCAATTATAGCTGTTTTTCTTGTAAAATCTAAAATGGCAAAATTATGTTGTCGTGTGCCATCAATTTCTGGATCTGCCATAAATCCAGGCGCATTAACTATTGTCCATTCGGGAGTAAATGATTCTAGCTCTTTATTAGTAGGGCGTAAAAACATGTTGTTTGCAAACATGTTACTCCACGGAAATTCATTTATTACTCTAATATTTGTTTTATAGTTTTCATCTGCACAAGCATAACTATCTCTAACAAACACCTCTTTATTTGACAAATAATCGGTTAATTTATCATAAAGTTTTTGAAATTTATCCGAATCAAACGGAATATTAATATCACCCCACCAAACTTTATCTTTTGTAATATCATCTTTTACTATAAAACGATCTTTAGGAGAGCGGCCTGTAAATTCACCTGTATTAACTGCTAACGCACCAGAAGAAGCAGAAACTCCTTGACCTGTTTTCACAGCAATTTCGTGCAATTGATCTGACGATAGTTGATAATTTACTTTTGCGTTTTTGATACCATATTCATCTAACGCAATCGTTTTCGCAGATTTAGCATGATCTAACATAAATTTATTTTTTGTGTTTTGACAAAAATAACAATTTATGCGTTACAAAATATTTTTTTTAAGCTACTGCTTTAACTTCATAAAATTTAAAGCTAATAATAGCCATGCAACTATTAAAAATAGTCCGCCAACTGGCGTTACAAAAGCAATAGCTTTAACATTAAAAGGCATTAATTGGCTTAATGACAAAAAGTAAATTGATCCCGAAAACATAACCACACCAACTAATATTAAGTAGTAAAGTGTTTTCTTTGCTTGTTTTTTTAAATGCGAATACGACCCTACAAATAATAACAAAAAGGCATGATACATTTGATAACGCACCCCTGTTTTAAAACTATCTAAACCATTTGCGTCAATACTATGTTTTAAAGCATGAGCCGCAAAAGCGCCTAAAATAATGGCAATCAACCCTAAAATACTTGCTGATATTAATATTTTTTTATCCATCAATTATTGATTTAATTTAAAAAACTACACTAGCTTTTTTTATCTTCACAAATTTAAACAACAATTCAACAATATGCGAAATATCTTAATTATTGGCTCTGGAAAATCGAGTGCATTTTTAATAAAATATTTTTTGGATCACTCTAAAAAAGAAAATCTAAAAATTACTGTAGGCGATGTGTCAATAATTAATGCTCAAAAAATGATTGGCAAGCATCCTAATGCCAAAGCAATACACCTTGACGTTTTTGACGATATTACACGTGCAAATGCAATACTAAATGCCGATATTGTTGTGTCAATGCTTCCTGCCAGATTTCATATAAAAGTAGCAAAGGATTGTATTTTACACAAAAAACACCTCGTAACTGCTTCATACATTAGTAAAGATATGCAGGCATTGCATACTGACGCTTTAAAAAACAACTTAGTGTTTATGAATGAAATAGGTGTTGACCCTGGCCTAGACCACATGAGCGCTATGAAAGTAATAGACGCTATTAGAAACAAAGGTGGTGAAATGACACTTTTTGAGTCCTTTACTGGTGGGCTGGTTGCCCCAGAAAGTGATACCAATTTATGGAATTATAAATTTACTTGGAACCCAAGAAATGTGGTAACTGCAGGACAAGGCGGTGCTGCAAAATTTTTGCAAGAAAACACCTATAAATACATTCCTTACAATAGATTATTTAGACGAACTGAATTTTTAGACATTGAAGGCTATGGCCGTTTTGAAGCCTATGCCAACAGAGATTCGTTAAAATATCAAAACGTTTACGGTTTAAAAAATATAAAAACATTATATCGTGGCACCATACGCAGAGTGGGCTTTAGCCGCGCTTGGAATATTTTTGTGCAATTAGGTATGACTGATGATAGTTACATTTTAGATGACAGCGAAAATATGAGCTATCGTGATTTTGTAAATTCTTTTTTACCATATAGCCCTACCGATTCGGTTGAGCTTAAATTAAGACATGCGTTAAAAATTGATCAAGATGATATTGTTTGGAACAAATTGCTTGAACTTAATATTTTTAGTGCAACCAAAAAGGTTGAATTAAAACACGCCACGCCTGCTCAAATTTTACAAAAAATACTATTAGACAGCTGGACATTAAACAATGATGATAAAGATATGATTGTTATGTATCATAAATTTGGATACAAACTAAACAATAAAATGCATCAAATTGACGCTACAATGGTTGCTATTGGCGAAAATCAAACATATACTGCAATGGCAAAAACTGTAGGCTTACCGCTTGCTATAGCTACACTTGCTATTTTAAACAAGCAAATAACAACCCCTGGTGTACAAATACCTATTACAAAAGAAGTTTATTTGCCCATTTTAAAAGAACTCGAAAATTATAATATTACATTTAATGAAATTAATGTACCATATTTAGGCTACAATCCACTACATTTATAATAAATTACAGTTATGAAAAACACCTATTTTATAACAGGAATCTCAACAGATGTTGGCAAAACTATAGCTTCGGCAATACTAACCGAAGCCTTACATGCCGATTATTGGAAACCCATACAAGCTGGCGATCTTGAAAATTCTGACACACATAAGGTAAAACGTTTAATTTCAAATAAAACCACACAATTTCACCCCAATAGCTATGCGCTCAAAACCCCTATGAGTCCTCATGCAGCTGCCAAAATTGATACTATTAACATTGAACTAAATCATATTACAACACCTAAAACAAACAATCATTTAATTATTGAAGGTGCTGGCGGTTTATTTGTACCCATAAACGACACCAATACTATTGCTGATTTAATATATATTAACCACAAAATAATAGTGGTATCAAAACATTACTTAGGTAGTATAAACCACACACTTTTAACCATCAATGCGTTAAAGCAAAAAGGATTTAACAACATAGCTTTGTTATATAGTGGCGATGAACATAAAACAACCGAGTCAATAATTAAAAAAATGACAAACACTCCTGTAATTGGTCGCATTAATGACGAACCTTACTTTGATCAAAACGTTATTTTAGATTATGCTCAACAATTTAAAAATCGTTTACTAGAGTTTTAAATTTGCACATAATACCTTGACTCTTATTATTTAAAAGCATGACTTTACAACAACGGGATAAAAATCATATTTGGCACCCCCTTACTCAACACAAATTAAACCCTAACATTATAGGGATTACTAAAGCCAAAGGCGCCGTATTGTTTGATGACAACAACAATGCATATATTGATGGCATCGCCTCATGGTACACCAGCATGTATGGGCATTGCAATGACTATGTAAACAACTGTGTTTACAAACAAATGCAACAACTAGATCATGTTGTTTTTACAGGATTTACACATGAGCCTGCGGTAAAATTATCTGAAGAATTAATAAAAATTTTACCCGATAATCAAACTAAACTATTTTTTGGCGATAACGGTTCAACCAGTGTTGAAATTGCCATTAAAATGGCATTACAATACCATGCCAATTTAAACCATAATCGAAATGTATTACTAGCTTTTGAAGATGGTTTTCATGGTGATACTTTTGGAGCAATGAGTGTGTCTGGGCTTTCTGTTTACAATGGGCCTTTCGAAAAACATTTTCTTGAAGTTATTCGTATTCCTGTACCTAACAAACACAATCATAATGAAATTTTAAATCAATTAAAATCACTAAACGCAACACATGCCATTGCTGGTTTTGTATACGAACCTTTGGTGCAAGGTGCCGCTGGAATGAAAATGCATGATGCTGATGGCTTAAACAGTATTTTAAAATTTTGTCAAACACATAATATCATTACAATAGCCGACGAAGTGATGACTGGCTTTGGTAAAACAGGTCGCTATTTTGCTTCCGATTATATCGCTACCAAACCCGATATTATATGCATGAGCAAATCGTTAACCGCAGGCTTAGTGCCAATGTCAATAACCTCTTGTACTCAAAAAATTTATGATGCATTTTATCATGATGATATCAGTAAAGGGCTATTTCATTGCCACACCTACTCTGCCAATCCTATTGCTTGTACTGCTGCGCTAGCTGGACTAGAGTTATTGCAATCGGATGCAATACAGAACCAGATAAAAAAAATTATTGCTGCTCATAAAACATTTGCAACTAGTATTATAAAACATCCTAAAATTAAGTTGGTTAGGCAACTAGGTATTATACTTGCCCTTGATCTTAATATTGAAATGGAACGTTATGGAGAATTAAGAAATCAACTTTTTGATTACTTTATGAGCCAAGGTGTATTTCTTCGTCCGTTAGGCAATACTATTTACATATTAGCCCCATTTGTAATTACAAATGATCAATTAAACACCATTTACACGGCTATTACAAATGCGCTTGATGATTTTTAATTTTTAATTTAAGCCCATTATATACACCGTAATCAATACCTTTACACCCAAAATTTTATTGCGTGAAACAACCAATCTATATAAATGCCATTGCATCGGTGTCGCCACTAGGGCATGACTCCGAAACAACATGGGCTTCATATAAAAATAACTCACATTATTTTTCACTACAATATGACAATTTAGTTGCAAAACTAGATACAAATAGCTTAAAGGAAATCAAAAAAATCACACAATCTAATTATAAATATAAAGCTCTTGACAACACCGTACTTTATGCCATTTTAAGCTCTAGAAACGCAATTAAGCAAGCTGGCTGGCAAGCCAATGCTAATTTTGGTGTAAACATTGGTTCGTCGCGAGGCGCAACAAGTTTATTTGAAAAGTATTATGAAGATTTTTTAAACAAAAACGAAACCAACACTCTAAGTTCCCCAACAACAACACTTGGCAACATTTCATCATGGGTTGCGCAAGATTTAAAAACAAAAGGCCCAAATATTAGCCATTCAATAACGTGCTCAACAGCGTTACACGCATTACTTAATGGCGTTGCTTGGATACAATCGGGCATGTGCTCAAATTTTTTAGTTGGCGGCAGTGAAGCGCCGTTAACACCGTTTACCATAGCCCAAATGCAGGCTCTTAAAATTTATGCTAAAACTGGTGCAACATACCCTTGCCAAGCTTTAAATACTGATAAAACAAGTAATTCGATGATTTTAGGCGAAGGAGCTGCCATGGCTTGTTTGGCAGCTGAATATTCAAAATTATCGTTAGCAAAACTTATTGGAGTTGGCTATGGTACCGAAACCATAACCCACAATGCCTCGTTATCAAAAAACGCCGAATGTTTTCAACTTTCCATGTCAATGGCATTAAATATCATTAATCCTAACGATATTGATATTATAGTCACCCATACCCCAGGTACCGTAAAAGGTGATATTGCCGAATTAAACGCTATTAAACATGTGTTTAAAGATAAAATACCTGCGCTAACTAATAACAAATGGAAAATTGGTCACTCATTAGGCACATCAGGTATGCTTAGTGTAGAGTTTGCTATTTTAATGCTTAAAAAACAGGAGTTTATTAATGTGCCTTACTTAACTACACAAGCACCAAAGCAAATTAAAACCATACTTATAAATGCCGTTGGATTTGGCGGCAATGCAGTATCGGTAATTGTTACAACTATTAACGGATAATTATTAAATAAAAAAAATGAGCAGGGGCAGTGCTCATTTTTAAAATTAAACAAACAACAACAACGTTATTTTGCTTAAAAGGGTGTTTTATAAAAGTTACAACATCTTAATATTAACTTCCAAAAAACTATCAATAGAGTTTTGTTTTTTTGTTACTGCTAAATTAATCAGATTATTCCATACTCAAAATACCCACAAATGGGTATTTTGAGTATGTTAAGGTATCACTTTTGTAAACGCTTATAATTTTAGTTGAACCGTCATATAAAAACTACGTGGCAAAGCAGGTATAATACCTGGCCCTGGATAACCTGTAGCACGTTGTGTAAAATATCGCTTATTAAAGGTGTTATTTACACCTGTTTCGAACGTTAATTTTTTATATCGATATGCTAATGAAACATCCCAAACCGAGTAAGCTGGTATACTACCAATAATACCACTTTGGTTATCATTTACATTTTGTGGTGTATTTGACGCGTCGGTAAACTGTTCGCCCAAATAACTATACTGAACATCGGCAAGTAAGTTTTTATAACCCAACTTAAGCCCTGATCTAAAGTTAATTTCTGGAACAAACTCAACTGCATTACCTTTATTGATGCTAGGGATTTCAGACTTTAAATATCGCGACTGCGTGATGGCTAGATTAGAGTAAAAATTAAGCTTGTAGTTATTTGCCTGCTTAAAAAAAGTGTGTTTAATATTCCAGTCAACCAAACTTTCTAAACCATAAATAAACGCATCACCTAAGTTACCTCTAAATCGTATTACCCTGCCCGACTCAACCTCATCTCCAAAGGCATTGATACGAGTTTCGGCTCGCAATACTTCTCCAATACGGTCATTATAAACCAAACCAAAAATATTAGCATCATACGATATAATTTTTTTATAACGGCCTCTAATTCCTAAATCGATTGAAAATCCATCTTCGTCATTAATATTAGGGTCAACTTGAAATGATGGATTTACAATTCGGATATCTGTAAAAGTTACCGAACGGTAATTTTGAGAAGCATTAGCATACAGCTCAATCGACTCAATAGGTTTGTAACTGATGCCTAAACCTAATAATAAGAAATTACGCTCAAAACTTCGGTTGTCATCAAAGGTGCTATCTTGTATTATAGTATTGGCTAAATCTCTATTAATTGAGCGAAATGCACCTTCGCTTTCTGTTTTTATGTATTCAAATCTAAAGCCTGGAGTTATGGATAATTTATCATTTAGATAAAAAATATTTTCGCCAAAGAATGCCACGTTTAAGTTTGGAAAATCAAAATTAGATTGGCGTAAATCTACAGGTAAATCTGCGTCAGCGTAATCTACAAAGTTAAAATTAGCATCATTACCATTACTACCAGGCCCTTGACGCTCTGAGTTAATTGACTGGTAATACTTACTACCCAACAAAAGTGTACCTTTTTTGTTACCTATTGTATAGTTTGTTAAATACCGTAACTCGGCACTCCAATTATTAAAATTACCAACTTGTAAATCTCTTGGTTCATCCAAATCATCAGTTTGTGAAACTCTATTTGTTCTAAAACCAATAGCCGAGCGTGAGGCGCTTAATCCTGAAATAATAGCACTAATTTCGCTCTCATCATTAAGCTTATGATTAAAATTTAATGCCAATAAATTCCAATTTACTTTAAACCAGTTACGTGTGCGATTTGAAAAATCTGGGTTGTCTAAAAATTGAGTATCGCTTAAACCACCAGCTTGTTGCGCCGTGTAATTAAGCAGCGTATACTCTAAACCTAATTTTGTACGATCGTTAAATTGGTAATTTAAATTGGTATAAAAATTAACCGATTGCAAATCAGAGTTATCTCTTGGCGCTTCGTCTAGATTATTTTTATATCCTAAATAGGTGTAATGACTAAACTTACCACTTGTACCACTAATACTATTAAAGGTAGCGTAACCACAATTAGTATCGTAGGTTTGGCGGCTTACAAACTCGACTGTTTTGGTTGATGGCGATTTAATTTTATAATTAATTAATCCGCCAAATTGTGTGCCGTATTGTAACGACGCTGCGCCTCTAATAATTTGAATTTGCTCAAGTGCCTCAACAGGTGGTGTAAAATAACTTTCGGGGTAACCCAATACATCGGCACTAATATCATAACCGTTTTGGCGCGTATTAAAATTGGCAGTACGGTTTGGGTCTAAGCCACGCCCGCCAATTGCCAATTGTAAACCACAGTTTGTGCTTTCGTAAATATTCAAACCTGCAATTTGGGCATAAATTTGCCTTGCATTTCCGCTAGATTTGTTTCCTACAATTTGGTCGACCAAAACCACCTCATTTTTTTTACCAGCATAAATTGAGGTGCCTTCAACATCCTTTAATCTAATTAAATCAAAAATTTCACGACGTTTGGCTTGAATAACCACCTCGGTTAAGTCATTAGTTTTACTCATGCCAATTGTTATACTTTTATCAGCATTAATCGTTACATTTTGCTCATGCCACACATACGTATCGTTATAAAATACAAGTGAATAACTACCAGCTACTAAATTTTGTAACTCAAACCTACCGTCAACATCGGTGTTTACTTGTTTACTATTAGATTTATTAAATACATTAACCAACGCAATTGGCTCATTAGTATCTTTATCTACCACCGTTCCTTTTAATGTAAATTGTGCCTGTAAGGCAACAGGAAAAATAATTGTAATGAGTTTTAAAACGTATTTATAATCCATAAATTTTATCATTAAAAGGAAGAATCCAAGTTTTATGTTTAAACGAATCGTTTATTTTAGTTAAATCTACTTTAGGGTCAATATAAGGTTGGCTTCTCCTGCCATTAAGTGCCACATAGCTCTCCACGTAAATTTCGGGGTTTTTAATCCCTTGTTTTTTATAATGCGCTTCCAAAAAATGTGCATACTGTAATATAAAATCGGGTTGAGTTTGCATTTGCTTTTCTTGAAAACTATTTAAAAAATCATCGTTTCTAATATAAAATCGCTTGCCAGTATCGGGGTTTACAATTTTAAATTGTGCATAACCTGCTTTTTCCATCAACATGACGCGCCAAGAAAACCGGTATCCCTCTTCAGTCCAAAACAATTCGTCAGGATACAATACATATCTAAACGGCACTACTAATTGTATTACAAAAAACAGTGTCAAAATTACAACTTTAGTTTTAACCTTTATACTTGGCACCTCTATTAATATTTGATTTAATTTTGCCTTCGGAAGTTTAAGCCAACGCGTTAATGTATTAATTATAGCTTGATGAAAACGCGCGTCAAAAAATATTAAAGTTGACAAAATCATCACAAACGGAAAAATTCCGATAGGAAATAAAATCCTGGTAAGTATATGAAATACCACTACTGCAACAAAAGCAAATAATCGTGTGCGTTTATAAAACAGTAAAAACGGGATAGCTAAATCATACAACATACCGCTCCAGCTCATGGCATAATGCACCCACTCTTGCTGAAATAAACGTCCTAAAATTGGCAAATGGTATTTTGACGGCAACCAAATTTTAAGTGGCATTGCCTCGATTAACCAATCGGAATTTAATTTGGCTAAACCTGCATAAAAATAAACAATACCCAACATTAGTTTAATTATCAAAATGTTATATCGTGGTATTTTTGTATAATTAAGTTTGGGGTTTTTAAAAGCATCGACCGAAAATTGGGCATTTGCAGGTAAAAAAATGAGTAAAAAACTCATTAAACTCACAAAATAGTAATGATTTAAATAAGTGGTTTTGTCAATTAACTCAATGTATGTAAAACTTAAAAAAAACAATACTACAGATATTCTATACTTATACCCAAGCATAATACCAATAGCCGAAACTAAGGCTATAGCAAATAATATGTATGTGAATTTGCCTAAAGATTGCACAAACTCAAAACCGTAATATTTAAAAAAAAACTGGGGCTTAATATAAAACTCATCAACCCAACCGTGAGCTACAAACCTAATAATAGCATAGCTCATTAGCAGCCCAAACAAAACCCGAAAGACCGCCAAAGGGGCAGTCTTTACAGGAGTGTTTAAATATAATTGCACTTTTGAGGTCATGTATTAGTCACCGTCAGCATCTACAAAATCAACATTAATATCTAAGGCCTGTAACATATCTACTTTTAACAACACAACATTGGTTTGTAACTCACCATAAGTTGCTAACATTAATGTATTGTTTGACTCAATTTGCATTGCAAAATTGTCATTTAAGCTTGCGGCAGCTACTCTTGCTGAACTAAATTGATTATTAATAAGTGTACTTAAATCCTCGCCACTTTTAATTGAATTTAAAAAATCTAAATAACTTGATAAACTTTCGCCAGTTGTTGACGCTGTAAAATGTTTGCCTACAAATAAGTTTTGAACTGCATTTAAAGCGGTATCAAACAACTGTTTTGACAACTCGCCATCATACAAAGCTTCTACATTGTTTGGCAAAGTTGTGTTTGCAAATACACCTGCAGGAATACCAATTTTTCCTGCTCTTAATGCTTTTTCGTAATAAAAAATATAATCGTTTACAAATCTATTTACAGAACTCGTTATAGCTGACCCATCATTACTAACAAATACATCACGATAAGAACTTGCCCACTCGTTTACAACTGCAGAGGTTAAAGTTTGCATGTAACTCACAACATCTTGTAGGTAATTTTTATAATTTTCTGCGTTAGCAGCAGATGAATACACCGCTACAATAGTAGCATCTGTATCACTTATACCATTAATTAAATAATCAACCGCAGGAAAACCAAT
>CALDUQ010000058.1 GCA_937924845.1 uncultured Flavobacteriaceae bacterium | reverse complement strand
TTTTTCTTTAAATATATTATAAATTTCTTCAAGTGTATTTCCTGTGTCAATAATATCTTCGATGATAACTACTGTACGGTTGGTTAAATCTTGAGTTAAACCTATAAGTTGTTTAATGTTTTGTGTAGATTGTGTACCTTGATATGATGCTAGTTTTATAAATGATACTTCGCAAGCATTTGGGTATTGTTTTACAAAATCACTTAAAACCATAAATGAGCCATTTAAAATTCCAATAAAAATTGGAATCTCATCACCTATATCATTTACAACTTCATTAACAATTTTTTTAATTGCTGTATTTATTTCATCAGCAGAAATAAATGGTTTGAAATATTTATCGTGTAGTTTAACCACAAGTATATTTTTTTAAAAAGGCAAAGATAGCTAATTGATTGGATTTAAGTTTCAGTTTTTATTTTTAGTATAACATTCAATATTAAGTGTATTTTTGTTGTTGTATACTGCAATGATTTTTTGTTATGAATTATTTTTCTTCAAATTTTAAATTAGGTGTTTTAGGTGGTGGTCAATTAGGTAAGATGATGTTGTATGTTACTCGTAAATTCGATGTGTTTACCGCCGTTTTAGATTCTAATGATGAAGCACCATCAAAACTTGCATGTAATAGGTTTGTTAAAGGAGATTTGATGAGTTATGATGCGGTTTATAACTTTGGTAAGGATTTAGATGTTTTAACGATTGAAATTGAAAATGTAAACATAGATGCCTTAGAGGCACTAGCGCATAGGGGTGTTGCTGTGTATCCGCAGCCTAACGTATTGCGTTTAATTCAAAATAAGGCTACTCAAAAAGCTTTTTATATAAAAAATGATATTGCTACAGCTGCATTTTTAAAGTTTACCGATACGCATAAACTTCAGCTTGCTGTAAAAAACAATGAGGTTAAAATGCCATTTGTATGGAAGGCAGCACAATTTGGGTATGATGGCAAGGGAGTAAAGGTTGTTAAAACAATTGAAGATTTAAATGTATTACCAAATGTAGAGTGTATCGCCGAAGATTTAATTCCTTTTAAAAATGAATTGTCTGTTATTGTGGCGCGTAATGCGAGTGGTAATGTTAAAACTTTTGCTGTGGTTGAAATGGAATTTCATCCTGAAGCCAATCAAGTAGAATACGTGATAAGTCCTGCCCGATTACCTGAAGCTATTTTGAAAAAGGCGGAAACGCTGGCTTTAAAAACATCAGCAGCATTTAATCATGTTGGCGTGATGGCTGTCGAAATGTTTTTAACAAAATCAAATGAGGTGTTGGTAAATGAGGTTGCGCCTAGGCCACACAACTCAGGTCATCAAACTATTGAAAGTAGTTATACTTGCCAATTTGAGCAACATATTCGTGCTATTTTAAACCTTCCGCTAGGCGAAACAAAACAAAAAGCGGCTGGTGTGATGGTAAATTTGGTTGGTGCCGAAGGTTATTCGGGTAAAGTAAAATACAAAGGGGTTGATGAAATATTAAGTCTTGAGGGTGTGACTCCTCATATTTATGGTAAAAAAACAACACACCCGTTTAGAAAAATGGGACATGTTACCATTGTAAATAAATCGGTAGATAAAGCAAGGCAAATAGCTCAGCAAGTTAAAGATATAATAAAAGTTGTAAGTTATGAATAAAGTAGCGGTTATAATGGGTAGTACTAGTGATCTTACGGTGATGCAGGATGCTGTTGCAGTACTAAAAGAATTTAATATAGAGGTGGAGGTTGATATTGTTTCGGCACACCGTACGCCCGATAAATTATATGATTTTGCAAAAAGCGCACATTTACGCGGCATAAATGTTATTATTGCAGGCGCTGGTGGAGCAGCGCATTTGCCTGGTATGGTAGCCTCATTATCACCTTTACCAGTGGTAGGCGTGCCTGTAAAGTCAAGCAACTCTATTGATGGCTGGGACTCGGTATTGTCAATATTGCAAATGCCAGGTGGGGTGCCTGTTGCCACTGTAGCGCTAAATGGAGCTAAAAATGCAGGTATTTTGGCAGCTCAAATACTAGGAAGTACTAATGCAGAGCTAAGAGATGCCGTAATAAAATATAAAACGCATCTAAAACAAAAAGTAATTGATGGTGCAAAATCAATTGTATAACGTTAGATGTTTAAAAAATAAAACTTAGTAATAGAAATGAATATTCTTAATACATATTTTGAAACGCCATATAATACGGCGCCATTTTCACAAATAAAAAATGAAGATTTTTTACCAGCTTTTAAAAATGCTATGTTGCTTGCTAGGCAAGAAATAAACAAAATTGTAGAAAACAGTGAAATACCAAGTTTTGAAAACACAATTGAAGCTTTAGATTACTCTGGCGACCAATTAAGTCGAATATCGAGTTTGTTTTTTAACTTGAATTCGGCAGAAACTAATCCCGAAATTCAAGGTATAGCGCAACAGGTATCTCCTTTGTTGTCTGAGTTTAGTAATGACATAACGTTAAATGAAAAATTATTTGAGCGCGTAAAGGCTGTTTATGATAAAAAACATACTTTAAAATTATCTGTAGAGCAAGAAACTTTGCTTACTAAAAAATACAAAGGCTTTTCTAGAAATGGGGCAAATTTAAATGCGACCGACAAATTAAGGTTGAGAGAAATTGATAAGCAATTAAGCCAATTAACACTTAAATTTGGAGAGCATGTGTTGGAAGAAACCAATGCTTTTGAACTTTTGATAGAAAAGGAAAGTGATTTGTCGGGCTTGCCCGATGGCGCAAAAGAAGCGGCAAAACAATTGGCCGAGTCTAAAAATAAAACTGGCTGGTTGTTTACATTAGATTATCCTAGTTATATTCCGTTTATGACTTATGTTGATAATCGCGAGCTTAGAAAAGCAATGAGTATTGCCTTTGGAAGTAAGGCTTTTAAGGAAAATACTTTTGATAATCAAGCACATGTTCTAAAAATAGCAAAGCTTCGTTTTGAACGTGCAAATTTATTAGGATATAGTACACATGCTCATTTTGTATTAGAAGAGCGTATGGCAGAAACTCCTGAAAATGTAAGCGTTTTTTTGGACGATTTATTAAAAAAATCAATGCCAGCAGCTAAGCAGGAGTTTAATACACTTCAAAATTACGCTAAGCAAAAAGATGGTATAGCACAATTACAAAAATGGGATGCGGCGTATTATTCTGAAAAATTAAAGCAAGAGCTTTTTGATTTGGATGATGAGGTGTTAAAACCTTATTTTAAGTTAGAAAACGTTATTGAAGGTGCTTTTGCAATTGCTAAAAAACTTTTTGGTTTAGAGTTTAAAACCATTAAAAATATAGATAAATATCACGACGATGTGTTGACCTATGAGGTTGTGGATGAAAACAAAAATTTAGTGTCAATTTTTTATGCCGATTTTTTTCCAAGGGCAGGTAAACGAAATGGCGCTTGGATGACGTCATTTAAATCACAATGTGTTAGAAATGAAGTTAATGAAAGACCGCATGTTTCAATAGTTTGTAATTTTACAAAGCCAACAAAAAGTAAGCCATCACTATTAACATTTAATGAGGTAACCACGTTGTTTCATGAGTTTGGACACGCATTACATGGTATGCTTGCAAATACAGTTTATCCAAGTTTGTCGGGCACTAGTGTGTATTGGGATTTTGTAGAATTGCCAAGTCAAATGCTTGAAAACTGGTGTTATGAAAAAGAGGCCTTAGCTATGTTTGCAAAACATTATGAAACAAATGAAATGATTCCGATGGATTTAATTGATAAAATAAAAAAAACGGCTACGTTTCACCAAGGTATGCAAACCGTTAGGCAGGTAAGTTTAGGGATGTTAGATATGGGGTGGCATGCTATTGATCCGTCTGATATTACAAATGTAAAAGCGCATGAGGAGGCTATTTTGAAATCAACAGCGTTGTATCCTTCAGTAAAATCTACTTCGACAAGTACATCATTTTCGCATATATTTCAAGGAGGATATTCGTCAGGCTATTACAGTTATAAATGGGCAGAAGTATTAGACGCAGATGCATTTGATTATTTTAAAGAAAAAGGAATATTTAATACTGAAATAGCTCAAAAATTTAAAAATAATATTTTATCTAAAGGCGGTACCGAAAACCCTATGGTATTGTATAAAAAATTTAGAGGAAAAGCGCCAAGTCCAGAGGCATTATTAAAAAGAGCAGGATTAGTAAAGTAAATTATATTACATTAGAGACGAAAAAAACGAATAGAATTTTAAAGCCTATGTCAAAACATGTTATCAATCCCAAAAAGTGGATAGATTTATATTCAGATTATCTGTTTAATTATACCATTTCAAGAGTGAATGATCGTGTTGTGGCTCAAGATTTGGTTCAGGACACCTTTTTTGCTGGTTTAAAATCTATGAAAAATTTTAAAGGTGAGGCTAGTGAGCGTACATGGTTAATTTCGATTTTAAAACGAAAAATTATTGATCATTACCGAAAAACTAATTCTAAAAAAGGGCAAGCTGAAGTAAGAATTAATTATAATACCGACAGTGACAACGAGGGCAGTTGGCTTGAAGAGCGCGTAGCTGATCCTTATGATAAATCGGCAGAGGCTAGTTTAGAGAACAATGAATTGGGTTTAGCAATACAAAATTGTTTAAGTAAACTTCCCGAAAAACAAGGAATAGTATTTAAAATGAAAACTGTTGATGGCTTTGATACCGAGGTAATTTGTAATGAGTTAAATATTACTGCGTCTAATTTGTGGGTGCTAATACATCGTGCGCGTACTGCTATGGTAGCTTGCATGAAAAAGGATTGGTTTTAATTATGAAGAATATAAGAATACAGTGTAATAATGCAAACCATATATGCGATAAAAATCAATATATGGAGGCAAGTTTGTTAGAAAAAATCAAATTAATAATTCATTTGATTTATTGTAAAGCCTGCCGTCAATATTCTAAAAAAAATGGGCAATTGACTAAATTTATTAAAGCTAGTAAAAGTCAGCATGTAATGTCTAAAGATGAAAAAAAAATATTACATAAAAATTTAGAAGATCAGTTGAAACAGCAACAGTAATAACAGCCAAACTATCGGGATACTTTCTACCCACAATGAACAAAAATAAAACGATTGTTGTACAGTACTTTTAATGATACATAAAGCTAAAATACTACTAATAATAAGTGTTATGATTATGGAGGGTAAAGTGTTGTTTAAAATATAGGATCCAATATATGCGTAAATTAGGCAAAGTGCTACGCCTACTATTTTTGTTGTTTTTACACCTACCAGTTGAGGTATTGTAGAGAGTTTTATGTTGTCATATTGTAAATCCCTTATTTCAAAAGGTAGCATTAATGCTATAATAAAAATATAACGTTGTATTAAAAGTAGTAGTGTAGTTTGGTTAGCGTCTAAGTTATTTGCAAGAGGAAAAACTACCGTGGTAAGTGTCCAAACTAAGGCGATGATATAAATTTTTAATCCGCTAATACTTCTCAAATTTTTTTGATCATCAATAATATACTTCCGAAAAGGAAATGGCGCAGCGTATAAAAATGTGATACAGCCTATAATTATTAAATAAATATGACTAATGGTGTTTAGAAACTGAATAAGGTAAATTAAAACTAAAAATATAACAAGCGTAAAAATTTTAATAGATTTTAGGCGATTTGTTAGCTGTTTATGATGAGATTTTGCTAAGCCATAATATTTAATAAAGTTATACCCGCTAATAGTGGCGCAAAATACAATAGCTAATAAATGGTAATTTACAGCAGTGTTTAAGTTTAAATAAGTTACATAAGTTAAGGCAGTTGCAGCAAAGGCAACATGAATGCTACTGTTTATGTAAAACTTCAATAATTGCTTAAAACACATCATTGTACAAAAGTAAAAATAACTGTTAACAACTTATATTTTAGTTAATAAAATTACCAAAGCCCAATAATTAAATTCTTAATAAATGTTTAGTTTTGCAATCGATTTTTAATTATTATACTTATGAATACAGATTCTTTTGTTTTGCGTCACGTAGGAACACGTCAACAAGATTATAAAAGTATGCTAGATACGATAAACGCTTCAGATTTAGAGGCGCTTATTTATCAAACCATTCCTGATAATATTAGGTTAAAACAACCATTGCAGTTAGAAGCTGCTATGAGTGAGCAAGAGTATCTAGAGCATATTCATGAATTGTCGTTAAAAAATAAAATTTTCAAATCATATATAGGTTTAGGGTATCACCCTTCTAATTTACCAGCTGTAATACAACGTAATATATTAGAAAATCCAGGATGGTATACAGCTTACACGCCATATCAGGCTGAAATTGCCCAAGGACGTTTAGAAGCATTGCTTAATTTTCAAACAATGGTTGTAGATTTAACAGGTATGGAAATTGCTAATGCCTCGTTACTTGATGAAAGTACAGCTGCCGCTGAAGCAATGACAATGTTATTTGCCGTTAGAGATCGATTGCAGAAAAAAAATAAAGTCAATAAATTTTTTGTTTCTAATGAAATTTTGCCACAAACTTTAGATTTACTGTATACAAGAGCAACACCTCTAGAAATAGAAATAGTAGTAGGCGAAGTAAATGACTTTAAATTTACAGATGATTTTTATGGTGCAATACTACAATACCCAGGAAAATCTGGAGTAATATTTGATATTTCTAGTTTTATAGCAAAGGCAAATAATGCGCAAATAAAAGTAGCTGTAGCTGCCGATATTTTAAGTTTGGTAAAGCTTGAAGCTCCAGGTAAGTTTGGTGCCGATGTTGTAGTGGGTACCACACAACGCTTTGGAATACCAATGGGTTATGGCGGGCCACATGCGGCGTATTTTGCAACAAAAGAAGCCTACAAGCGTAATATTCCGGGTCGTATTATTGGTGTTACTAAAGATCTTGATGGTAATAGAGCTTTGCGTATGGCATTACAAACGCGTGAGCAGCATATAAAACGTGATAAAGCCACATCAAATATATGTACAGCGCAAGTATTGCTTGCTGTTATGGCTGGCATGTATGCAGTGTATCATGGCCCTAATGGTTTGTTGCATATTGCTAATAAAGTAAATAACTCGGCAGCAACATTAGCACACCATTTGCAAAAATTAGGCTTTAATCAATCTAATACCTCATATTTTGATACAATACAGGTTAAAGCAGAAGCAAATCAAATAAAAGCTATTGCCCAAGCTAATGCTATTAACTTTTATTACCCAGATAGTGACACCGTTTCTATTTCTGTTAATGAAACTACAACATTAAAAGATATTAATGCTATAATAAATGTTTTTGCACAGTCAATAAATCAAGTTAGTGCTGAAGTTACTCAGCTTTTGCAACACGATACTATTATTGAAAATGTAAAACGTACATCGCGATTTTTAGAGAATGATGTGTTTAATACCTACCATTCGGAAACAGAATTAATGCGATATATTAAACGGTTAGAGCAAAAAGATTTAGCGTTAAACCATTCGATGATATCCTTAGGCTCTTGCACAATGAAGCTTAATGCTGCCGCAGAAATGTTGCCTTTAAGTTGGGCAAGCTGGGGTAACATTCATCCTTTTGTGCCAATCAATCAAGCCGAAGGGTATCAAATTGTATTAAAAAAATTAGCCGACCAATTAACCGAAATTACAGGTTTTGCAGCGACATCCTTACAGCCAAACTCGGGTGCTCAAGGTGAATTTGCAGGATTAATGGTAATAAAGGCATATCATGAATCACGTAAAGATCATCATCGAAATATTTGTTTAATTCCGTCATCTGCTCATGGTACAAACCCAGCAAGTGCAGTAATGGCAGGTATGAAAGTAGTGGTAACTAAAGCAACACCCGAAGGTAATATTGATGTTGACGATTTGCGTGAAAAGGCTGAATTGCATAAAGATAATTTATCAGCATTAATGGTTACTTACCCATCAACTCACGGTGTATTTGAATCAGCAATAAAAGATATTACTCAGATTATTCACGATAATGGCGGGCAAGTTTATATGGATGGGGCTAACATGAATGCCCAAGTAGGGCTAACAAATCCAGGTAATATAGGTGCAGATGTTTGTCATTTAAATTTACACAAAACGTTTGCTATACCGCACGGAGGAGGAGGGCCTGGCGTTGGACCAATTTGCGTAGCTAAACAATTAGCACCATTTTTACCAAGTAACCCTGTAGTAGCAACTGGCGGCAAAAATGCCATAGGGGCAATATCAGGAGCGCCTTTTGGTTCGGCTTTAGCATGTTTAATATCCTACGGTTATGTAAGTATGCTTGGCGCAGAAGGCTTAACAACGTCAACAAAAGTGGCAATTTTAAATGCTAATTATATTAAAGAACGATTATCTGGGCATTATGATGTTTTGTACTCGGGTGAGCAAGGTCGAGCAGCTCATGAAATGATAATTGATTGTAGACCATTTAAGTTAAATGGCGTTGAGGTAACTGACATAGCGAAGCGACTTATGGATTATGGTTTTCATGCACCGACGGTTTCTTTTCCAGTTGCTGGCACTTTAATGATTGAGCCTACCGAAAGTGAAAACAAGGCGGAGTTAGATCGTTTTTGTGATGCTATGATTTCTATTCGAAAAGAAATAGAACAGGTTTCGAAAGATAATGCAAACAATGTGCTTAAAAATGCACCGCATACTCTTGAAATGCTTACAAATAATGATTGGGACTTTCCGTACTCGAGGCAGCAAGCCGCATTTCCGTTGGCATATGTAAAAAACAATAAATTTTGGCCAAGTACAAGGCGTGTTGATGATGCTTATGGTGACCGCAACTTAATTTGTAGTTGCGCACCTATTGAAGCTTATGCCGAGGAAGTGTAATTAAAAATTAGTAAATGAACTAGTGTTTTAATACTAATTGTTAAAGGTATTAAAACACTAGTTTAAAATTCGGGTATAGGTAGTAATTACTTCTGTTTTGATGTTAGTGTCACCATTTGAGTTAGTTTCATCAGTCTCAGTTAATATTAACTCATTAGTGTCTAAAATAAAAGTATAGCTAGTAATTTGTTCGGTAATAGTGTTTGGTCTAGCTGTTAAAACAATTTGACTGTCACTAAGGGTGTAAGTACCCGTATTGGATTCGATAGCAGGGGTGTCACAAATTTCAGAGCAGCTTGATATTTTTTCAATAAAGGTTAAATCATTTCTTAAAGATAATTCTATAAAATTATCCTCATTAATCAATCTGTTAGATAAGTTTGTAGATGTGTTATTAATAAAAGTTTCTTGAGTTTGGCTTGTTGATAGCCAAACTGCTAATATTGTGCCTTCTTCTCGGTTGTTGTCAACGTCGCTATTACAGGTTGTAAGTGTAAATGTTAAAATTAGAGATAGGATAAAAGTGTATAATACTTTCATGATAATTGTTAAATGTAGTTGTTTGTTTTTGTGTCACAAAAATAATATTAAAACTTAACGTTTTTTAGTTTTTTGTATGTTAAAAAACTAAAAAAACGGAATTATCATAAGTATAAGTGTCTGATGTTTAAAGCTATTGTTTTTCAAAAACCGAAACGGTAACAAATTTCAAGCTTACTTCACTAGTTGTATCGTTGTTGTCATTAATGATTGCTAGCCTATTGTTTGTGATTTGCGTTTCGTTAGTTTCTACGGTGTTAAAATCATCATTTTGATAAGTTAATGTGAGTGTGCTGCCGTTTAATGTATAGGTGCCGCTAGTTTGTTGCGTGTTTACTATGTTATTAGATACTTCGGAATATTCAAGTAAATATGTGCCGTTTGTATTAAAAATAAAACGGCTATAGTTATCTTGGTTGTTTATGATCTCTGTTGCTGTTATACCTTGAGATTCACCGCTTATAAATTGTTCAGTGGTTTGCGAAGTTAGTAACCAAGTGCCAATAATTGATGCTTTTGAGTTGTCATCATCATTGCATGATGTCAATAATGTTACTGTTAAAACAAGTATTAAAAATAAGTATTTTACAATTTTCATAATTAATATTGGTTTTAAATTTTTTGGTAAAAGTAATTTATTTTATAAACTTAATACTTTTTGACTGATGTTTTTTGGCTTACCTTTGGGTTTACATAGTTTAGGTTGTAATTATGGGTAAAAAAAAGTTGTTAAATACAAAGTCAATCGATGTTATTTTACATAGGCTTGCTTGTCAGCTAGTTGAAAATCATTACGATTTTAAAAACACAGTTTTGATAGGTTTACAGCCTAGAGGCGTATTTTTAGCAGCACGATTAACAAAAATATTAGAGGCTGATTATTTGGTTAAAAACATTCAGTTAGGCGCTTTAGACATCACATTTTATAGAGATGATTTTAGACGAAATGAAAAGCCTTTAGAAGCGAGTAGCACAAGTATGGATGTTGCTATTGAGAGTAAAAAAGTTGTACTTGTTGATGATGTGTTATTTACAGGCAGAAGTATTAGAGCAGCTTTAACGGCAATACAAGCCTACGGTAGGCCAAGCCAAATTGAGCTTTTGGTTTTGATAGATCGTAGGTTTAGTCGAGATTTGCCAATACAACCCACTTACCGAGGCAGGCAGGTTGATGCTATAAATAATGAAAAAGTAATTGTAAATTGGCAAGAAAATAGCAGTGAAGATGCTGTATATTTAATTGACAAATAAAATAATAACTGTAAATGAGTGAATTAAGCGTTAATCATTTATTAGGTATAAAATACCTAAATAAGCAGGATATTGATTTAATTTTTAAAACCGCCGATCATTTTAAGGAAGTTATTAATCGCCCTATAAAAAAAGTGCCTTCATTGCGAGATGTTACCATTGCTAACTTGTTTTTTGAAAATTCAACCCGTACAAAACTGTCGTTTGAGTTGGCACAAAAACGGCTGTCTGCCGATGTGATTAATTTTTCGTCAGCACAATCTTCTGTAAAAAAAGGCGAAACACTAATTGATACGGTAAATAATATATTGTCAATGAAGGTTGATATGTTGGTTATGCGTCATCCAAACCCTGGTGCGGGCGTGTTTTTATCTAAACATGTTAATGCTTGTATTATTAATGCAGGCGATGGTGCGCATGAGCATCCTACACAAGCACTTTTAGATTCGTATTCAATACGCGAAAAATTAGGCGAAGTTGTAGGTAAAAATGTTGTAATAGTTGGTGATATATTGCATAGTAGGGTGGCTTTGTCAAATATTTTTGCTTTGCAATTACAGGGTGCTAACGTCATGGTTTGCGGCCCAAAAACACTTATTCCAAAACATATTGAAAAATTAGGGGTTAAGGTTGAAACCAATTTAAAAAAAGCATTAAACTGGTGCGATGTAGCTAATATGCTTCGTGTTCAAAACGAAAGGATGGCGATTAGTTATTTTCCGTCAACCAGAGAATATACACAACAATTCGGACTCAATAAAACGCTATTAAATTCGTTAGATAAAGAAATTACAGTTATGCACCCAGGTCCGATTAATCGTGGTGTAGAAATTACAAGTGATGTAGCCGATTCAAACCAGGCTATTATTTTAAATCAAGTCGAAAATGGTGTCGCTATACGTATGGCTGTAATTTACCTATTGGCTTCTAAAATAAAACAATAAATTATGATTTTTACTCAAAAAGGAACTACTACAATTATTACTCAAGAAAAAGTATCCATCGTTGAAATGGTTAAAAAACTTGATGTTATTTACTCACGCTATCAAAATGATAATATTATTATAAACTTAAATGTTTTAAAACCAATTAAAGCTACCGAGCTTTCGGAGTTTTTAAAATTATCAAAAAACCACGTGGCCTCAAAACATTCGTTTGTAATTGTGCATAACAATGTAAATATAGATGAGGTTTCTGAAACGTTAACCGTAGTACCTACACTGCAAGAGGCACATGATATTATTGAAATGGAAGAAATTGAACGTGATTTAGGTATATGAAACTAACCATTTTAGGCTGCCATAGCGCTACACCTCGTGTTGATGCGCATCCAACAGCTCAAATTTTAGAAATAAAAAAACATCAATTTTTAATTGATTGTGGTGAAGGTACACAAACGCAACTCCGAAAATATAAAATTAAATTTTCGCGAATTAAGCATATTTTTATTTCGCACTTGCACGGCGATCATTATTTTGGTTTAGTAGGTTTGGTGTCAACACTTAGTTTGTTAACGCGCGAAGCCGATTTACATATTTATGGACCAAAGGGCTTAAAAGAAGTGATTACATTGCAAATGAAATTATCAAACTCATGGACAAATTTTAAATTGATTTTTCATGAGTTAACCTCTAAAAATTCTGAATTAATTTTTGAAGATGACCAAGTTGAGGTACATACCATTCCGTTAGATCATCGTGTGTATACCAATGGATTTTTGTTTAAAGAAAAGGAAGGCGAGCGAAAATTAAACATTGGCGCCGTTGAAGATGCAAATATTGATAAAGCGTATTATCGAAAACTAAAACAAGGCAGTGATGTTTTAAATGAGCACGGACAGCTTATTAAAAATGAAACTGTGACTTTAGAGCCATTTCCATCAAAAAGTTACGCCTTTTGTAGTGACACATCTTATAAACAAGATATTGTGCCAATAATAGATAATGTAAATTTATTGTACCATGAGTCAACATTTTTACACGAATTGGCACATTTAGCACAAAAAACAAAACACTCTACGGCAAAAGAGGCCGCACAAATAGCCCAACAAGCAAATGCAAAACAATTACTATTAGGGCATTTTTCGAGTCGATATAACGATGTGTCGGAATTTAAAACAGAAGCGGAAACGGTATTTAAACCTGTGTTACTTGCAAACCAAGGTCAAGTTGTTGAATTTTAACAGTGTAACCATGAATCATGATTTAAGCGATTACAGAAAATCTTACGAAAAAAATGAGTTGGTAGAATCTAATTTACCACAAAACCCAATGCAATTATTTAAAAGTTGGTTTGATGAGGTCGATGGTTCTGATAGTAATGAAGAAGCTAATGCGATGACAGTATCGACAATTGGTCTTGACGGATTTCCTAAAAGTAGGGTGGTGTTGTTAAAGCAGTTTTCTGACGATGGCTTTGTATTTTACACCAATTATAATAGTGAAAAAGGCAAGGCTATTGCCGAAAATGCAAACGTGTGTTTATCGTTTTTTTGGCATTCTGCCGAAAGGCAAATTATAATTAAAGGAAAAGCTGAAAAGGTGTCTGATGCGATTAGCGATACTTACTTTAAATCACGACCTAAAGGAAGTCAATTAGGGGCTTTAGCATCAAATCAAACCGAAGTTGTAGCAAGTAGGCAAGTGCTTCAAAATGCTTTAAATATTGCAGAAAAGCAACATGAAAATATAGCGGTTAAACGTCCCAAAAATTGGGGAGGTTATATTGTGAAACCTGTTGAGATTGAGTTTTGGCAAGGACGTCCTAACCGTTTACACGACCGTATTAGGTATCAATTAAAGGTAGGCAAATGGTCTAAACTTGAGCGTTTGTCGCCATAAATTACTTTTTTTCGTAAAGTTTAACTTTAAAGTGATTTTAATTTTTAAAACAATTTTGTTTTGATAATTTTACAATATTAATCAATGATAATTTATAAAATGAAATTAAAGCAATCTATAGGTATACTTGGTGTGGTGTTATTAATCGCATCATGTGCAACCAATCCTTTTACAGGAAAAAAAACAATGGCATTGCCAGGAACAGGAAACGCGACTTTGTTTCCGCAGGCTTTTGCGCAATATAATACATTTTTGTCCGAAAATAAACCCGTAACAGGTACAGCACAGGCTAAGATGATTACTAGAGTAGGGCAGCGTATAGCTGTTGCGGCTAATAAATGGCTGGATGCTAATGGGCATCAAGGCTATTTAAAAGACTATAAATGGGAGTACAATTTAGTTGACGATCCTACGGTTAATGCATGGTGTATGCCTGGTGGTAAAATTGTATTTTACACAGGTATTTTAGAAATTGCAGATACTGAGGCTAAAGTTGCAGCTATTATGGGACATGAGGTAGCTCATGCTTTAGGCAATCATGGGCAACAGCGTATGAGTGCTGGGATGCTTCAGCAAATAGGCAATGTGGCAGGAAATATTGCTTTTGCAAATAATCCACAAACATTAGCAATATTTAATCAATCTTATGGTATTGGATCTAACGTACTTGGTGTGTTGCCTTTTAGCCGTAAGCACGAAACAGAATCGGATGATATTGGGATTTTATTAATGGCAATTGCTGGCTATAACCCAGATCAAGCTGCTGAGTTATGGAAAGGTATGAAAGCAAATTCACAAAAAAAAGGAGGGCAAGCACCACCACAATTTTTGAGTACTCACCCATCAAACGATGAGCGAATTGCAAATTTAACTGCAAAAGCAGCTTTTGCTAAAACTGAAGCTAAAAAATTTGGAGTAACGCAGTTTAGAAATTAATTGTATTTAAACTAAAAATATTTGTTTACTTTAGAAGCTGCTCATAAAAGAGCAGCTTTTTTTATGAAACAATTACAAAAAGGAAGTCAAAAATTACTCAATGCTTGGGCGTTTTATGATTGGGCAAACTCGGTTTACACGCTAACCATTGCGTCGTCAATATTTCCTATATTTTATGCTAATTTATTTCCAAAAAGTGATTCGCCAGTTTTTGCTTTTGGGTTTGAAATGAAACAAACGGTGTTAATTACTATAGTTACAGCGGCAACGTTTTTGATAGTTGCAGTAATGTCACCTATTTTATCGGGTATCGCTGATTATGTCGGCAATAAAAAAAAATTTTTAAAATTCTTTTGCTACTTAGGTAGTGCAGGATGCATAGGTTTGTTTTGGTTTAGCCTAGACTACATTCATCTTAGTTTGTTATTTTATTTTATGGGTTTAATTGGGTATTGGGGTAGTTTGGTGTTTTATAACTCATATTTGCCAGATATCGCGCATAAAGAGCAGCATGATAGTATTAGTGCCAAAGGATTTTCAATGGGTTATATTGGTAGCGTGTTGTTGCTACTAATTAATTTAGTTATGGTTAACACACAAGACTCTGGTGAAGCAAAAATGCAAATGATGCGTTACTCGTTTGTTATGGTAGGCGTTTGGTGGTTGTTATTTAGTCAATATAGTTTTTATTATTTGCCAAAAGGAGTGAAAACTGATGACGAGCCAATAAAAAATATTGTCTTTAACGGACTTAAAGAATTAAAGCTAATTTGGATTGAATTAAAAAGTAACCTAAGATTAAAACGTTACTTAAATGCATTTTTTGTATTTAGTATGGCAGTACAAACCATTATGCTAATGGCGGTTTATTTTGGTGAAAAAGAAATTAATTGGGTTGATGGCAATCAAAAAACACAAGGTTTAATTGTTAGTATTTTGGTAATTCAGTTAGTTGCAATTTTAGGGTCGTTGGTCGCATCAAAATTTTCAAACAAATACGGTAATATTAAAACGTTAATAGTTGTGAATAGTATTTGGTTGCTAATGTGTTTTTATGCCTACCTTATGAGTACACCAGTTCAGTTTTATATTGCAGCCGCAATAGTTGGTTTTGTTATGGGTAGCGTACAATCAATGGCGCGCTCAACCTATTCAAAATTTTTGCCCAAAACTGAGGATACAACATCTTATTTTAGTTTTTTTGATGTTGCCGAAAAAATCGGAATTGTAATTGGGTTGGTTATTTTTGCTATTGTTGAGCAAACTTCAAACATGCGCAATGCCATTTTGTTTTTGTTTGTCTTTTTTTTAGCAGGAATACTATTGCTTTTAAGAGTGCCTAGTGAAAACAAAAAAGGCTAGAATGTAAGTTCTAACCTTTTGTTTTGATAATATGTTTTTGAATACTGTTATGAAAACATATCTTTTACTTTTTCAAAAAAGGATTTGTCAGAGCTTTCAGGTTTTGGGTTAAAATGATCATCACTTTTCATTTTTTCGAAAAACTGTTTTTGCTCTTTGCTTAAAGTTTTAGGGGTCCATACGTTAACGTGAACTAATAAATCACCTTTGCCGTAACCATTTACACTTGGGATACCTTTTCCGCGTAAGCGTAAAATTTTACCCGATTGTACGCCTGGTTCTATCTTAATGCGTACTTTGCCAGTTACAGCATCAATTTCTTTAGAAGTTCCTAATATAGCATCAGGTACGCTTATGTATAAATCAAAGTGAAGGTTGTCGCCTTCGCGTTGTAAAAGTGGGTGATCTTCTTCTTGTATAGCAACAAGTAAATCGCCCGAAACACCATTTCCAGGGGCTTCATTTCCTTTGCCCGAAACTTTTAATTGCATGCCGTCAACAACACCAGCGGGTATTTTGATAGATACAGTTTCTTCGGTTTGAATTAAGCCATGTGCATCAGCCCCAGCAGGTTTTTTGTCAATCATTTGCCCTGCACCACCACAAGTATTACAAGCAGCAGCAGTTTGCATACGGCCTAAAATAGTGTTGGTAATACGAGTTACTTGCCCAGCACCATTACAGGTAGAACAGGTTTTGTAAGTCGTACCAGAGGCTTGTTTTTTACGTTTTACTTTAATT
>CALDUQ010000057.1 GCA_937924845.1 uncultured Flavobacteriaceae bacterium | reverse complement strand
TTTATACGGTTATGATCTTATAGATTTATATACCGGAACTTATGAAGACGGAAAACCTTTTGACGGTTATTTTATTGAAAAATTGGATAAAAATATTGTGATAAAATCATTCGAAAAAGGTCAGCTCAAAAACACGTATTTCACTAATAGTAAAACGCTTGTCAGAGATAATATAAAATACGCGACTCAGGTCAATCATTACAGTTTGGTAGATTCTATTTTTCATTACAATAAAACCATGGTGATACATTACAAATCGCCTAAAAAAGTGTCTGGAGATATTGTTTATTTTGATGAAAATGATAAAAAATATGGTGATTTATCTTTTAAAAATCTTAACGTTGTTTCAGCAGATATTCGGTCTTTGAGTATAGATAAATTTGAAGAAATTATTCAGTTTGACGGCAAACAACTGACTATTTTTCTGATTAACAACGGTATTAAAATAGCTGTAGACCTCCCAAAAAAGATAGAACATTCTTTGCATTTATTTGCTTACGATTTAAGTAAATATGGACGTTTATTACCTGGTTATACAATTGATTTTTCTGAAGTCAAAACAGGAAAAAAGCTATCTTCATTATCAGTTGTAAATGGAAAACCGTACGAAGGAAGGGCGATTTTTAAATCAAAAACTGATTATGAAATTATAACTCATAAAAACGGAAAAGTTATCTTGAAAGAGAATATGACTTTGAAAGCATACAAGAAAAAGTATTTATCGAGAAAAAGAAAATAAGCATGGAAGAAATAGAGACAAAATAACTCAATGCTATTTTTTCAATAATCACCATTATTTTTGGCTTTATCTTTACGATAAATTCAAAAAAATGATTTACAACTAATTATAAAAAATTAAACTTTATTGAGGTAACTTTTACTATTTGGCTGTTCAAAAATCTCAAGATTAAAATAAGGTATCGCTGCAATTAAGTGATCAAAAATATCGGCTATTATGTATTCATAATTTTCCCATCGTTTATCTTTGCTAAATGCATAAATCTCTAATGGAATACCTTGCGTTGTAGGTGATAATTGCCTTGTCATTACAATCATGTCTTTGTTAATTGCAGAATGCTGGTTAAGGTATACATCAATATATTTTCTAAATACACCAATGTTTGTCAAATTTCTGCCATTAATTAGTAGGTTTTTATTGATAGCGTTACTAGTATTATAATCTGTAATAGCTTCTTTTTTAAGCGTTAAGTAATCAGATATAAGATGAATTTCTTTTAAAACGTCAATTTCTTCGTTATTCAAGTATTTTATGCTTTCAATTTTAATATTTATAGCACGTTTTATTCGCCGTCCGTCAGAGTTAGCCATCCCCCTCCAATTTCTAAACGAATCCGAAATTAATGCATAAGTAGGTATTGTGGTAATAGTTTTGTCAAAATTTTGAACTTTAACAGTCGACAAGTTAATTTCAACAACATCACCATCGGCACCATATTTATCCATTGTAACCCAATCGCCAATGCGCACCATATCATTTATTGATACTTGAATACTGGCAACAAAACCTAAAATCGAATCTCTAAATATTAATATAATTATAGCTGATGCGGCTCCTAATTTTGTAAAAAAACTATCAAGGTTAACATTATCATCAATAACACCATAAGATGTAATTAAACCAATTAACCAAGCAAAAATCATGAATACTTGAATATAACTATCAATTGGCTTATCCTTAAGTTTCGGTAATGTTTTAAAATAATCTTTTAAAGCATTAAGCAAACTCCTTACTATCCAAAGTGCTAAAAATACACCTAAAACTTTAAGGCATTTTGTAATCACATATTCAGCTTTACTAAAATCAGCAAGAATATAAGGTAGTACTTTTATTGCTAAAAATAAAGGAATAATGTGTGCTATGTTTCTAGATACCCTATTAGCTACAAGTATATCATCAAATTTTGATTTTGTTTTTTGTGCAAATTTTGAAATAGTTGTTAATAAAAATTTTCTGATTAAAAAATCTAAGCTAATTACTATAATGATTAAGCAAAAACATAAAACAAGCATATTAATATACTCTGCAATAGGTTGTGACAAATTATATTTTACTAATTTATCATATAATAAATGACTTAAATTTTTCATTATTTTAATGTTTTAGATATTTTTTATCGACATAAAATGTCCCAAAAGGTATTATTGAAGCTAATAAAACAATACCAAATACTTTTAAATTCCATTGTTGTTGTGGCTTAATTAAAAACGCCAATGCGATGTATGCAATAAATAGCAAACCATGAGGCATACCTAACCATTTTACATATTGAGGCTCATTTAACACATATTTTATAGGTGTAGCAATACCTAATAATAAAATATATGATAAACCCTCTAAAAAAGCTGTAATTTTAAATATATTAAAAAGTGAAAACATACTATATTTTTTTACAAAAATACAGTAGAAGCCTTATAAACGCATTTAAAAGTGAAATTATTTTTTTAGCTTACACAGGCTTTCCAAATTGAAGTGTCAGGTACAGGAGCTACAATTTTTACTTCATTTTTAGTAACTGGATGCACAAACGTTAATTGTCTAGAGTGTAAACATATGCTCCCATCAGGATTACTACGGTTAAAACCATATTTTAAATCCCCTTTTATAGGACTACCAATGCTTGATAATTGTACACGAATTTGGTGGTGCCGGCCAGTGCGTAAATTTATTTCTGTTAAATAATATGTACTTAATGCCTTAATAATTTTGTAGTCTAAAATTGCTTTTTTACTACCTTCAATCTCATTTTTATAAGCGTAAGACTTATTATTTTTTGGGTTTTTTCTTAACCAATGTGTTAAGGTATCTTTATCAAATTCGGGCTTTTTTTTAACGATTGCCCAATATGTTTTTGTAATATTTTTATTTGCAAATAAAGCATTTAAGCGCGTTAAGGCCTTTGATGTTTTTGCAAATACAACAATACCTGTTGTAGGCCTATCTAACCGATGTACTACACCCAAATAAACATTGCCTGGTTTTTTATATTTTTCTTTAATATATAATTTAACAATATCGCTTAGCGGAATATCACCAGTTTTGTCGCCCTGAACAATATCTCCCGATCTTTTATTAATAATTATAATATGATTATCCTCAAATAGGATTTGTAAATTATTAACGTTTGAAACTATTGAATTATCCAATTTTAATATTGTTCGTTATCACTAGGAAAATCACCGCTTTTAACATCTTTGCCATATTGCTCAATTGCAGAGGTCATTTCTTCATATAAATTTAAATACCTACGTAAAAAACGTGGATTAAATTCGTGCGTCATGCCAATCATATCATGCGTTACTAAAACCTGCCCATTTACG
>CALDUQ010000056.1 GCA_937924845.1 uncultured Flavobacteriaceae bacterium | reverse complement strand
GTATGGAGAAATATGGTTTTGTAGCCACTAGTTTGGGTTGGAAAAATATAGATAGAGGCGTTGTAGAAAAAGATTGGATGTATAAAGCAATTAACGTTAGTAATGATAACGAATCTAACTATGAATCACTCCATATTTATGTGCTGTTTAAATCAAGAAAAATTATTACAAAATTGGTTAAAAATGAAAAGGCTGTTTTTGAATTTAATCCAAATTTAGAAACAATGCAAATGCCTAAAAATGAAAATCTAATTGTAGTTGGTGTAGGAAAAAAAGATGAAAACTACTTTTATTCAGAACAATTAATTTATACAGGAAGTGTTAATAAAGAAAAATTGAACTTAAAATTAGCTTTAAAAGCTTTAAGTTTAGCCGATATAAAAAACAAATTATCTAAGCTAGAAGATAATTACAATAGTGAGCAACTAACTAAAAATTTTGAAATTAATAAGGTTTTGGACGATAAAAACGATAAACTAAAGACATCTAAAGCAATAAAATTTAAGTTAATTGAAACTGCCTGTTACAGCGGTAAACCTCGACAATATTTTGATAAAATGTGGCCTTACTATGCAGAATAATTTTTACTTAATATATGACAAGTAATAATCGTTTAAATCTTTGGCAGACGCTCCTAGCCATTTTTTTAAATAAATTACAATAAAATGATATTGCAATTTCCATATCCCATTATGTTTATAACGCCGTGATGACGTTGTAAGTGTTTTGGGAATGACTACAAAAGTATTTAGTTTGTATAATTTTTCGATAAGATCATTGTCTTCATAAACTGTAAATGATTCGTCAAAACCACCAATGTGAGTAAACAGTTGCTTGGAAATAAACAAGCTCTGATCTCCACCACGGCATGATTGCCATGAAAACTGAGTAAACCACCCCATAAGTTTTAACCACCAATGGTTGCTGTCAAATTTCATTTTAAAGCAGCCTGCCGAGTTGTTTTTTAGGGTTTCATTAATAATGTGCTGATCAAAATTTATTGGTGGAAATGAATCGGCATGCAAAAAATATAAAATTGATCCAATAGCAAGTTCAGCACCACAATTCATTTGTTTAGCCCTACCTTTTGGCGATGAAGCCAAAACGATATTAAAAGCCGAGTTGGTTTTGAATGCCTTAGCTATAGCTATCGATTTATCTGTGCTGCCGCCATCAATAACAATAATTTGAGCTATGTTTTCTTTTAAACTATTGGCTGTTAAATAACTTAATAGTTTGCCAATGGTACCCTCTTCATTAAAAATAGGTATTATAATAGAAATTTTTGGTGCTTGTGCTTGTAAGATCATCAAATTAGGGGGATTTGAGGGTTATTGCGTATTTAAACTCCAATTGTAATCTAAATAATTTTTTTTGGCCGATTTAGAAATAATTGTATTTGAATACCGGTTTAAAAAGTTAATAAGTCCGCCATTTTGCTTAAAATCTTTAGCAAACCAGTTAAAAATTTTCGATATTTTTATATGGTCTTTTGATATTTCATTGCGTTCGGTGTCATTAATAAAACGAACGGCAAGCTGGTTTAATTGTGCATTAACTGTTTTTGCAGTAAATGCTTCATTTAATAAAGGTGGGCATGAAAATGAGGCACAATTAATACCGAAATGAATGCGTGCATCTCCCATTTTTCTTAAAATTTGATGCTCAATTTCATTTAAGTTATACCATTTTTCGCCCAATTTCCATAAGCGTTGATCCCAAGGGTCTTTAATGTCTTTAATACTTTTTAAGGGCAAATTTCTTAAAATTAAATCTATGGTTAAGGCGTTGTAAGCGTTCATCCAATAAGCAAACTTATCGTTTTTACTCCAGTTAGGTTTTGGTGTATTGTTTGATAGTTGATTAATGTAAGTGTTAAGTAATTTTTTGTCGTTTTTAAAGCCAATGTAATTTACCTCACCTGTTTTAGCAATATGTTTTTGTAATAAATTATGCCATAACTTATGGTCAAACACTTGACGGGTAGTAGTATTTATAGGTGTTTTTTTGGTTTTTAAATCAGTTAAAATAGCGTTTTCTTCAACAAATGTTTCAGCAGGTGGTTTGCTAATAATTGCGCTGTCAATAGCTGTTTTTTTAACAGTTTGTTTTACTACTATTGTTTCACTATTGGTGTTTGCAATTGTTTTCTTGCTTGCGCAAGAAAAGCTTAGCGCTACTAATGCGATTAGGTATGTGGTTAAACGTGTTGTTTTCAAAATTTATAGTTTTAGCAATACTGTTGTTAGTCTTAAAATAGTTGCAAACATAACATGGTTATGAATTTGGATTTTCAAAATCAATTAATTGCATTAACTCAGGTATATCTTTAATATCTTCAAAAGTATCAATATCGTTAATTGGATCTAACAGGTGTATGCTTTTTGAGTTTAAGCTTTTAATGGTGTCGTTTAAAACGGTGTTAGTGCTCCATTCTTTATTTTCAAAAACATCAATATTAAGTTCTTTTAAGCCTAATAAGTAATAGCCGCCATCTGGCGATGGGCCAATTACAACATCATGCGTATCAAGTTTTTTAACAGCTGTTTTTATGTGATTTGGTGTAATGTTGTATAAATCGCTACCAATTATAACTACTTTTTTATAATTATTTGAAAAGCCATGTTTAAAGGCATTAAACATTTTGTCGCCTAGTCCTTCACCTTTTTGTAGCTTTTTTTCATAAACGTTATTGTTCCAAACATCTTTATTGCTAATTTTTACCGAATAAAAAGTAGCTTTATCACAATCAATTTGTCTAACCGTTTTTTCAACATGATTGAGTAAATATTTATAGATTATTAAGGCGTTTTCATCGCCAATAGTTTTTGCTAATCTAGTTTTTACCTTTCCAAGTTCAGGATTTCTAGTAAAAATCATAACCAATGTGCTATTCATATATTTTTTCTCCTTTGTTTAACCATGCACTCCATTTTTTTGAATAGGTATGCACTTTATTTGTGATTTGGTTTTGTGTATTATAAATGTCTAAATCGCTATTTTTCCATTCAAAAATACCGCCATATAAGTTATACACATTTGTATAGCCAATATGCTTTAATTTTTCGGCTATATCTTCAGAGCGTACACCTAATGAGCAATACACAACAATTTTAGAATTTTTGTTTTTTATAACATCAGTCACAGTTTTGATGTTAAAGTTGGTGTAGCCTACATGTAGTGCGTTTTTAATATGGCTAATGTCATATTCGTTTTGCTCTCTGGCGTCTAAAAGCGTTACAGCATTTAGGTTTTGTAGCTCTTTAACCGAAATGTATGGGATACTTTCGTTATTTAGTTTTTTTAATAATGTTTTTATATTTTGCTGTGTAAACGCAAAATTCGAAAACAATATTAGGGCTAGGGTATATAATTTACGCATTTAATTTTAAAAAAGTTCAAAACAAAATAAAGCTTTTAAAACTAAAAATAATAACCTAGATTTGTTAATTATTCAATTAATAATTTACTACCTCAAAATAGATACATTACTTAACTAACGTTATGTCGACTAAAAAAATTGTTTTACTGGGTCATTTTGGTGTTGGAAAAACATCATTAATTAGGCGTTATATTGATAATACATTCACTAAAGATTATAAAGTTACTATTGGTGTTCATGTTTCTAAAAAAAATGTAGAGGTGGCTCCAAATGAATTAGTGTCTTTAATTATTTGGGATATTGAGGGTAATGAAGATATTTTAAACGCTAGGCAATCATACTTAAAGGGGTCGCATAGTTTTATATATGTTTTTGATTTGTCGCGCCCTAAAACGTATAGCACACTACAAAAAGATATTGAGTTTTTAAAAACCAATTTTAATAATGTAATTATAAAAATAGTTGGTAATAAAATGGACTTAATAACAAAAGACTTTGCTAAAAAACTAAGCGAAGAGTTGCCTTATCCTGTTGACTATTTTATTAGTGCCAAATTAGGAAGTAGAGTTGAAACTTTGTTTTCAAAACTAGCCAAGGAGTTACACTAACCCACACATAATGAAGTTAGACCAGTTAAAAAAAAATTATTTAAATAGTAAGATACAGTATGTAATAGTTGATAAATTGGGTGCTGTTTTAGAATCAGATAATACAATATTCGAAATTTCTAAACAAGCTAATCTCGCAAGTGTCGACCCTTTTTTTGAGTCAATTATAACGCTATTAACTAGTCGCGAAGCATTTCAAATAGCTTGTGTAAACTTATCAATAGGTGGCGCTAATGAAATTGTTGATGTTAAATTTTTACCCCAAGATACTAACGAAAATCAATGGTTAATTTTAATCGAAAAATTAACCGAGCACTACAAAAACTATCAACTTTTAGCACAACTAAAAAACACTACAATAATTAATCACCAGTTATTAACACTTAAAAATCAAAACTTAACTGAACGCGATATTTTTAAAAATGTGTTTATTGATAATTTTAATCATCAATTACGTAACCCATTAACCACAATCACTACGTTTTGTGATATGTTAGCACATACTGAGTTAAATTCTGCCCAACAAAACTTTTTTAATTTAATTCAAAATGCCGCTAAACAAGTGCAAAGTAAAATTGATGATGTTTTAGATTTTGCAATATTACAAAGCGGAAAATTTATATTTAAAGACACCGTGTTTGATTTAAATGCGTCATTACAACAAATAATTACCGCCTACAAAGCTTTAACTAAAGAAAAAAACTTAAAATTTAGTGTTGAAATTGATGACGATTTACCCGACTTTGTATTTGCCGACCAATTTAGGTTTGAGCAAATACTAACCAATTTGCTAAACAATGCCATTACACACACCGCAGTAGGAAAAATCACTTTAAAAGTATCCTTAAACTTTGTTAGAGCTCAAAAAGTAAATATTAGGGTTGAAGTTATAGATACAGGAGTTGGTATCGACCCAACCAAACTTGATTTAGTAATGGAACGATTTACCAAACTAAACACTAATACTACTACTAACGGCTATGGCTTAGGGCTTCCAATTGTAAAAACTTTGATGCAACAAATGGACGGTAGTATTAATTTACAAAGCAAACTTAATCATGGTACAACAGTAACTTGTGATTTTAACCTAAAGCGTAACCCATTAATAAGTGATATCGAAGCTAATAAAGTGGTTGAGGTTAAAAACGCTAAAAAACCAAATGGTAAAAAAAGTATATTGCTTATTGAGGAGTCGGAAGAAATTCAAATATTAGTTTTAAAACTTTTGGCACAACAAGGAAATTTTTATGTCGAAATTTTGCCAAGCACTGATAATTTATTAGAAACATTAGAAACTAATGATTTTGATTTACTACTGTTTTCCGAACAAATAAACAATCAAAACATTTTAGATAACGACCTTATAAAATCTAAAAAAATAAAAGTAATGCCAAAAATTATTTTAGCATCAGGTATAAACGACACCAAATTAAAAAAGTTTCAAAAAGCAGCTGTAGATGATGTTATAAGCAAACCTTTTACGCCCGAAACATTTTTAAATACCGTGTTTAAAAACCTGATATAAGGTAAATGTAATGCATCAATTTCTTCAAAATCATATACCTAAACATGCGTTTTCAGGAGTTATTAATCTTTTAGATGGCGAAAAAGTTAGCGTAAAAGTAAAAAGCGAGCGAAAAACAAAACACGGTGATTATCGAAAAAAAGCAAACGGAGACATACAAATTACAATTAACGCAAACCTAAACCCCTATCGGTTTTTAATTACGTTACTTCACGAAATTGCGCATTTAAAAGCATTTAATGCCTACGGAAGAGTAATAAAACCACATGGTATAGAATGGAAGTATACATTTAAAACAATAATGCTGCCTTTTTTAAGGCCACAAATATTTCCTTCGGAACTATTACCCTTACTGGCAAATCATTTTAAAAACCCTAAAGCATCAAGTGACACCGATGTAAATTTAGCCTTAGCATTAAAACAATTTGACCCAAAAACAGATAAAAGTTATATTTTTGAAATCCCAATACATACCATTTTTGAAATCTATAATGGTAAACGCTTTAAAAAAGGTAAAAAACGAATTAAACGTTATGAATGTATTGAACTAAAAACAGGACGTGTATATTTGTTTAACCCTAATGCAGAGGTAAACGTGATTACAACGTAACACTGTGATAGTTAATTATAAAATGAAATATGAATAAGGATTATTATGCAGTTTTAATGGCAGGAGGAGTAGGCTCAAGGTTTTGGCCCGTTAGCACGCAACAGTTACCTAAGCAATTTCATGATATGTTAGGTACAGGGCAAACCTTACTTCAAAACACATTTGAAAGACTGTCAAAAATTGTCCCTCAACAAAATATTTTTATACTAACCAATGCCTGTTATAACGATTTGGTACGTAGTCAATTACCAAATATAACACAACAACAAGTTGTATTAGAGCCCGCAATGCGTAATACAGCGCCTTGTATTTTATATGCTGCATTAAAAATTCAAAAAGAAAACCCCAATGCAACCATGATGGTAGCACCAAGCGATCATTGGATAGAAGATGAAACAGCCTTTATAAATGATGTGCAAATGGCTTTTAATTTTTGCAAATCAACAAAAGCCTTAATGACTTTGGGTATTCAGCCAAGTTTTCCAAATACAGGCTATGGCTATATTGAGTATGATAAAACCACAACTAACCCTATAAAAAAGGTTAGCCAGTTTAGAGAAAAACCAGATTATACTACCGCAAAATCATTTATTGCACAAGGCAATTTTTTATGGAATGCAGGTATTTTTATGTGGGATGTAACTACAGTTTTAGATGCTTTTAAGGCAAATCAACCCAAATTATATACACTTTTTAAAAACGGTGTTTCAAGTTATAATACAGATGAAGAGTATAATTTTATAAATGAAAATTATGCTAAAGCAGAAAACATATCGGTAGATTATGCCATTATGGAGCAGTCGGATAATGTATACGTTTTGCCTGCTAGCTTTGATTGGAACGACCTTGGTACTTGGGGGAGTTTATATGATAAATTAGATAAGGATACTCAAAATAATGCCGTAGTTAATGCCAAAGTTTTAGCCACAAGCGCCAAAGATAATATGATACGCACTAGTACCGATAAAGTGGTAGTGATTGATGGTATAAATGATTATATAATAGTGGATAAAGCAGATGTATTGCTTATATTTCCGAAGGCAAAAGAACAGGATATAAAAGAAACACTTCAAAATGTTAAAGCTACGTTTGGAGAACAATACGGGTAAACCAAGAAAAAAAACAAACACATAAATTAATTACAAATGGAGGAAAATAAGTTTAACTTTTCGGATGAAAACGACATTTCAAAGCAAAAAGAACAAACTGTTGAAGAATCTAAAAAAGCCATTCAAAAAGATGCAAAGGGGTTGTGGCAAAGCATCAAAACCTTTATGGTAGAGCTTTTAGATTTTAGGCACGATACCGACCGTGATGCTACAATCGAAGTTATAAAAGGCGATGTGTCAATGAAAGGCGCAACAGCATGGATTTTAGTATGCTCAATCATGGTGGCATCTATAGGATTAAATGCAAATGCAACAGCAGTTGTAATTGGTGCCATGTTAATATCGCCACTTATGGGGCCAATTTTGGGTATAGGTATGGCTTTAGCTATTAATGATATTGATACGCTTAAAAAATCGCTAATTAATTTATTAACCATGATTGTGTTAAGTTTATTAACAGCGTTTTTGTTTTTTAAATTTTTTCCAACTGCCGAAATTTTAACCGATGAAATTTTTGGGCGTACCAAACCCGATTTACGTGATGTATTAATAGCCTTTTTTGGTGGTGCCGCTTTAATAATTGCACGAACTAAAAAAGGAACTATAGCCTCGGTAATATTTGGTGTAGCAATTGCAACCGCATTAATGCCGCCATTATGTACTGCAGGATATGGTTTAGCTCATGATTTTGACTTTTTTATAGGAGCAATGTACTTGTTTACCATAAACACCATTTTTATTGCTTTAGCGACGTTTGTGGTGTTAAAAGTGTTGCGATTTCCTATGCTTAAATACGCCAACTCTGCAAAACGTAAGCGTATTGCACAATTGGCATCGGTATTAGCTATTTTGGTAATGGCACCTGCTATTTGGACTTTTGTTGGTTTTATTAAAACGAGTGGTTTTGAAAGCGATTATAATAAATTTATAAAAAATGAAATAGAAAACAACAATGAACTTTGGTTGCAAAAAAGCCCGCTTCCTGTATGGGATGATAAAAAAATAGCATTATATTTTAATGGTGAAATTAGCGAAGCTACCGAGGCCGATTTACGTAACGAGCTAAAAGGTTACGAAAACATAAAGGACTTTGAACTGGTGATATTTGGTAATAAAAACCGAAGTATTGATAAAATATCGGATGCTTATGATAGAGCTATTGATGAGCTAGACCGAAAAGAAAATGAAATTTCGGGCTTACAACAACAAATTAAAAATTTAGAAACCGAAATTACAAACCTAAACCAACAAATTGAAAGCAAAACAGCGTCGGCATCAAGTATATCATTTACAAACTTGGCTAAAGATGCAAAAATTAGGTTTTCGGATTTGAAATATTTTGGTTACGCCAATATGTTAGCTTCAAAAGATTTTATTAACATTGATACCATTGTTGTGGCTAATGTAAAATGGAACGAAAGGCTTACCGATAGCCTCAAAACAATTAAAGATACGCAAATACGTGCTTGGTTACAACGGGAGTTACAAGTTGAAGATGTAAGCGTTAAACGTGACTAAAACCACATATTAATTTAACAGTAACTAAAAAGGGGCTTAGACTTTAAAATCTAAACCCCTTTTGTGTTATTTGCTTTTAAGGATGAGCCAACTTAATCCAACCGAAACATAGTTCATGGTTTGGTTAATACCTGTGCCAAACGAAAAGTCAAATTGTAAATTAGGGTTTGCTAAATATGTAAGTCCAGCATCAAAATTTGATACATAATCTTTAAAATTTACATATTCGCCGTAAGGCTCAACATAAATACCAACTTTATTAGTAATGGTTATGCCTAAGGCAACCGAATAGGTGAAATCACCTTCATCGTGTCCAAAATAATTATAACCTAAATTATAACCAATGCCAATACGCTCGTTTATTTGGTGCGATATTGATAATTTATTAATGGTTCCGTAGGCAGTATTATTTAAAGTTTTTGTGCCTGTCGGAACAATTAAATGCGATAAAAATGCAATTTCGGTATTTTTAGTATCGTCTTGTAGTAATTGTATTTTTGTGCCAATTTCAAGGTCGCTAATACCTTGTACACTAATGTTGTTGTTTTTTAAACTCTCAAATTGGTTTAATACACGCAGCTCAAAAGTGTTGCTAATACCATATCTAAAAAGAGTTGTTGGGGCTAAAATTTGACGATTTGTATTCTCATCTTCACCATCAAAACCAATAAGTACACCAGTTTCAATTTGCAGGTTACCAGCACCTACAGTAGATGAGCTTTCGGTTTGGTCGGGTCTGTCGGTAACAATCTGTGCATTAATTTGTGTTAAACATAATAATGCTAGGGCTAAAATAGTGTGCTTTAAGTTCACGATATTTTTATTTTAAAAGTTAATGAGTGTTGTTTTTAATAACCC
>CALDUQ010000055.1 GCA_937924845.1 uncultured Flavobacteriaceae bacterium | reverse complement strand
GGGGAAGACCTGTTGAAAAATTAGTAAGAGACCATTCGGGAACTTTACTTTCGTTAGCATCAATAAAATTTCCAAATATAGTGTCTACTTTTTCGATATGGAAAACAGAAACCGAAATGACTAATATGGTTCATGGTCATAGTGATATGAAAAAGCCAAAAAGACATTTAAATGCAATGAAAGAAAGGGAGCGCAAAAAATTTCATTTTGAATTCACGACTTTGCGTTTTAAACCTATTTCAGAATTTGGGTTTTGGAATGAACAAGAAAGTTATATCTCAAAACTTAAAAACAATTAACTAACATAAATGGCTATTGCATCTTTAAAACAAAATTTTCAAGATTGGGTAACACAACAATGGGTTATACTATTTGGAAAAAAAATTATGCCCAATGATAACCAATGGTTGTTAGGGCCTTTTGGTAAAACTAATGGAATTGGATTAAAATTTATTGAGCAATTAGCAAAAGATGAACACTTAATAATAGACAAAAAACAAGTTGACAAAGGCTTATTAAATTCTATTAATCAATTAAACATACCAGAAAAAGAACTTAAACGATTATCTAAAAATGTAATAGATTTTTACGAAAACACAAGTAATTACGATTTTGATTTAACAGTAAAATGGAACCCTCTATTTAAAGTATTTGGAGTTTTATTAAAAATAGTATTTAGCAACCGTATTGAGCAGTTAAATATTCCGATGAATAACAGTAATAAATCTACAGGTTTAAATAGTGAAATCATTCATTTGGTAAGCAAAAACACCAAAGAAGTTAAGCGAACGGTATGGTTAAGAACTTTTAAAAAATCAAATCAAGTTGTTTATTCTGGAGTTTATGACGTTTGCACAATACCAAACGGACAAAATTGTATTAAAGCCATTTTCCCTTTGCCAAACGGTAGTGCAACAGTTATTTTAAGCCCAATGGTTGGTGAAAATGGTGAACTAATTTTAAATTCATCAGGTAAAAAATTTGGAGATAATGGTTTTTATTTTCTACTAAAAGATTCTAAAGGAAAAATTTGGACAAAATTTATTAAATCATTTAGAGACAAATTGACTGTAAGTTCTATAAATGGTAATATATCAGCTATCCAGACTTTAACATTATGGGGTTTAAAGGTGTTACAGTTTGAATATGATATTAAAAAAAACAAACACGACGAAATTATACCCAATCGTATTGACTTATTAGGGTATTACACAAACCAATAAAACTTTATAAACCCAATTTTTTTGACCAACAGCTTGCAATTGCTAATAACAAAGCAGCTAACAAAAATTACTTTCATTTTTTAAACATTACACCTTTGGTAATGGCGGGGCATATGCAAATGCCATTCATTACCATTGTGCAAAAATCTAAGCGGAACGATTACATAATTTAACTTATATCAAATATGATTTTTTTTTAAAAATCTTTGCTTGTATGCTATTAACATTACAGATGAAAAAAAATGATACGCCATAAACCATTTGAAAATATTACTAAAAGTAATCTATAGTATAAGTTTATTTATTAACTTTCCATCAGCATTAAGGTTGCGCAAAACTATTATAGCCAATTTTAGACAAAAAAATATGTTGCACTTTTTTAATAAAAAAAATAAATCTACTAGCATCCTAATTACAATTGATAATGACCAGCTTTTTATCAATGAAAAAAATGTTGAATTCCCTATAAATAAAAACAGTATAATTGAATATTTTGGGGAGCCATCCAAAATAATTGGAAATGCCATTTACTGGCAAAATTTAGGCATAAGTACAAATTTACTTAGTAATGGTTTAATAAATCATTTGTCATTACATACAGATCATAACCCGATGGAAACTAAATCTATAGCTGAACAAAAACCATTTTTTAAGGGAAAAGTCATAATAGATGGTGTTGAGGTCAATAAAAAGTGTTTTGACCATGTTACCATGCGAAAATACGAGGTTAAGCACTTTACATATACAGGAAAAAAAAGCCCTTGCTTGATTAGTATTGCTTACAATGAAATTTATGATAAAAATGTTTATAAACCTGAGCTGGAAAAAAATAAGTATGAGATTGAAAAATTAAACGAAGCGCTAATTGAATTTAGTGATTTTGGATTTAAATTGGCGATTATTCAAGAATTAATGTACAATAAAAACCTTTTGAAACCCAAATTTGATTTATTTGAATTTGTAGAATGTTTTGAAAAAAGACATATAAATGTTGAAAAAGAAGGTTACAAACCGATACCAGAAGTAACTCAATATTTTAAAGACTTACCAATTCCTAAAAAATATGCACCCGAAATAACTGAAATTTATCAAGATGGTGGTAATGATATTTATACGCAACTTTTAAGGTTTGGTGGCGGTTGCGAAAATTTTTGGAACATCAACAACATTGAAGATGCAAAGCATTTTTTAAACTTAAAAAAAGCCGTATTATGCTATGCAAAAGATAATATAATTGATGAATTAAATCATATCGGTATTCAAGCCGAATGGCTATAAGTAATTTTTGTTAGCCAAGTAGCTCACAAAAATATAATAGCGTTAATTTGTAATTTAGTTGTTGCAAAATGTAAAACGATGGTATGTAATTATGTTTTAAACCAATGCGTTACCTAATATAAAAAACAAAAAATGAAAGTTAATACATTTATGCCCAAAAGGTTAAAGCCATATTTTGAGCAAGAGCTTAAAAGTTACCAAATTGAATGTTTACGCGGAAATTTGAAAAAAGCATGGCGTCATTTAGAGCGTGCTCATATACTTGGTCAAAAATACCCTTATGCACATAGTTTGGTGCATTTTAAAATGTTGCAATTTGGGTTAATGATTAAAAACTGGAAAGAAGTATTAGGGCAATTACCAAGACTATTTTTTGGAGGTGTTAAATCATTTGTCGGAAAAATTCCTTTAGGAAATCCAGGAGGATCCAATGTTCCGCCTTTAGAATCATTTCCTATTGACAAAGAGCTTTTAGAAATGTTTAATAAAGCTAAAGTAAGCATTTAGTTTATAGCCAGAGCGTATTAGCAAGTATTAAAAATGACTACATCTCTATTAATTAATAAACTACAAGCATTAAAAACGCACAACAGCTATGTGTTTACTAAAAACGCATCAGGTATTGATATATCAAAAACACTGGTGTTAAAAGATATTTTATTTAGAAAAAGAGCACGATTTATAGGGTACGCATCACATGAAAACTTACCTTTTGAAATTTGTGATAGGATTGAGGCTTTTGATTGTTATGCATACCAAAAAAGTTACACAAAACTAGGGGTTATCTTTTTAGAGTTGCTGTTTAGCAATAAGTCCTATGTTGAAATAAATATTTTAAATAAGCAATCTGAAATTAGGCAATTTTTTATTTATGTAAACAGAGAAAATAACAGTGAGCTCTTACCTTTTTTAAAAGTAGATCAAAAAGAGACTTATAAGTCGTTTACTTATTTTTCAACTAACATTGACAAATATCCTTTTGCACATCATTTTGATAATGATAATCTTCCAACATTTAGTTTTAGTTGTTCAAATTATCAGGACATTCATACTGAAAACAGAATAAAAAAAGCAGACCAATTAATTTTATCTACATCAATAAGCGGACTTATACTTACTGCCGAATTATTTTTAAATATAGGGCGAACTGATAATAAGCAACCCGAAATTTGTTTAGAAAACCCTCTTTATGGTGTTGGCGGGGTTAGTCAAAAAAGTGTAGAAGCTCGGTTTTGGTTGCCAAATTCATTCGGTTTTTATACAGATAAAATTGACGAATTAATATTTTAAAACCAATAGGCTGTAAAAAATTGCTGTGTGAGTTTTGCCAACACGTGTTACATTGATGTTTTTTTAATGTATGTTAGCGTTGCGCCAATTAAAATTAACTTATGAAAACTTTTGTCGCTCAGTAATAAAAGTGGTTAATATGTTATTGAAATTTTCATCAATAGAGGTTTCAACATATTTAATTTTATACTGTGCGCATTTTAATTTAATGGTGTTAAAATAGGCTTTTATGGCTTTTGTGTACGATGTTTTTATATTGTCCGAAAACATATCAATATGTTCGTTAGTTTCAATATCTACAAAACGTTTTGGGGTATTACTAAAGTTAAATGCAAGCTCTTTTTCACGGTCAAATACATGAAACAGTACCACTTCGTGTTTGTTGTGTTTAAGGTGTCTTAATGCTTCAAATAACTTATCGTCATCAACATCAGTTTGAAACATGTCGGTAAATAAAAACACTAACGATCGGCGGTGTAGTTTTTCGGCAATTTGATGTAAGTAAGTGTAAGTTTTTGTGGTGGTGTTTTTTGATTTTGTAAATAGGGTTTGCTCTAACTGGTTAATTAGCATTCTAAAATGGCGTTCACTACCTTTTTCGGGCGCATAAAAATTATAGCTATCACCATATAGGCTTAAGCCAACAGCGTCACGTTGCTTTTTTAAAATTTGCATGATTGAAGCGGCTGCTAATGCCGAAAAACTAATTTTATTTAACGCATTTAATGATTTTAGTGTCACTTCGGGATAGTACATTGAGCTACTTTGGTCAATAATAATATGGCAGCGCAAGTTGGTTTCTTCGTCAAAACGTTTGGTGTAAAGTTTTTCGGTACGGGCATATAATTTCCAATCAATATGTTTGGTGCTTTCGCCTTGGTTGTAAATTTTGTGTTCGGCAAATTCGGATGAAAATCCATGAAACGGACTTTTGTGCATTCCAGATATAAATCCTTCAACCACTTGGCTAGCCAATAACTCTAAGTTTTTAAATCTAGATACTTTATTTAATACGTTTTGTAAATTCATTAGGTAACGTTTTGTAAGGTTTCTAAAATAAAAAAGGTTTGACAATATGCCAAACCTTTATATTATTTAAACTGCATTGCTAATTATAATAATGCGTCAATAGCGTCGGTATATGCATTTTTTGGTGATACGCCAACTTGACGACCTACAACTTCGCCGTTTTGAAACATTAAAACGGTAGGAATGTTACGTACACCATACTTAGCAGCAAACTCTTGATTTGCATCAACATCTACTTTACCAACTACGGCTTTACCTTCATACTCGCCACCTATTTCTTCAATAATTGGTCCTAGCATACGGCAAGGGCCACACCAAGCTGCCCAAAAATCTACTAATACTGGTTTGTCACTTTTTAATACTGCTTCTTCAAAAGTTGCATCTGTTATTTCTAATGCCATATTAATTTAATTTATTTTTATTGACTAATAATTTAATACAAAATTAGTCATTATTTTTTCGTTAACCTTACGCGTTATTATTTGTTTTATTTATAGTGCTATTGTAGGTTGTTATTGTTTAGTTAAACTCGTCTTTGCATTAAATTATTGCCAAAATCTATAAGAATTTGTTTTTTTTCTGCCGATAAATCTAATTTTTCTAAAATAGAAAATGCTTTAGAAGTGTAATTTTTTATTTCGCTTTGTATTGCTTTTTTGGCACCACTGTCGGTAAATAGTGTTTTTACGTTATTTATTTTGGTTAGGTCATCGGTTGCGGTTTGTTGGCTGTAAAGTTTTAAAAGTTCTTCTTTTTTGTGGTCATTTAAAAATTCAAGTGCTTTTATAAACAGGTATGTTTTTTTGTTTTCAATAATATCACCACCTACTTGTTTTCCAAAAGTTTCTGGATTTCCGAAGGCATCCAAATAATCATCTTGTAATTGAAAAGCGATACCTAAGTATTTGCCAAACTCATAAATTGAGGTTTGGTTTTTTTGAGAAGCTTGTGCGATAATAGCGCCCATTTGCATAGCTGCTGCTACTAAAACGGCTGTTTTGTAGGTAATCATTTTTATATAAGCGGCTTCACTTACCGTGTTTTGAGTTTCAAAATCAATGTCGTACTGTTGCCCTTCGCAAACTTGTAATGCTGTTTTGCTAAATAATTTTGCTAACGCTACAAAGGTGTTGGGTTGGTAGTTTTCAAAAAGTTGATAAGCTAGTATTAGCATGGCATCGCCCGATAAAATACCAGTGTTAACATCCCAAAGTTCATGTACGGTTTGTTTTCCGCGTCTAAGCGGTGCGTTATCCATTATATCATCATGTACTAATGAAAAATTATGAAACACCTCAATGGCTAATGCAGCGGGTAATGCTTTTTTGTATGAACTGTTAAAAAGTTCGGCGGTTAAAAGGGTGAGCACTGGTCTAAGTCGTTTTCCGCCTAAGTTTAAGATGTAATTTATTGGGGCATATAAATTTTTAGGCTCGTTGTATTGGCTATTGGTGGTTAAATAGTCAATAAACTTTTCTTGATAGTTTTGTATCGCTTGCATAGCACAAAAGTAGAATAATAGCGTTACAAAACAAATACGCTTTTAATGGCGCTAAAAGCGTATTTTGATTGTTGTGCGTATGGGTAAAGGGGGGTTATTGTTTATTTATAAACGTGTTGTTTTTCCATTTACCTGTTTTTAAAAGCTTACCGTTGGCGTCAAAGTATTTGCCTTTTCCTGTTTTGGTGTCATATTTCCATTTGCCTATGTGTTTGGTGCCATCTTTATAATACATGGTGCCCCAGCCGTGTTTTTGATTGGCTTTAAAACAGCCTTCGTAACGTTGGCCGTTAGCCCATGTGTAAGTGCCTTTTCCTGTAAGGACATCTCCAGCCATGCTGCCAGAGTATTTTGATTGGTCAAACCAAATGATATTTCCGTTTTTAAGTTTTTTGTTAAAAATTTCGACATCAAAAGTAGCGCCTTGATCAATGTATTTATGCCAGCCATTAGTTTTGTTGGCTGCTGTGCCTGGCGGAATTGAATTGAAATTTTGTGCGTGTGTAATTGCTGTGATTATAGTAAGGAGTACTATAGTTGTAATGCGTTTCATTGCCTTATTTTTTTATGATAATTAATGATTTTGTTTTAAGCTTTTGTAAAATGTACGTCTTATGTTTTTGCTGTTTATAAAGCCATCGCCCATACCCAAATCGTCAAACGGCTTAGTTATGCTTGTGTCACTAGCAACCTCGTCTTCTGTTTTTCCGTTTTTTATGGCTTCAAGTATCCTTTTTTTAAGTGTAGTTAAAACGTTTAAATAATTTTCATAGTCAGCTTTGTTTGATAAATCGCCATGACCAGGAATAATAGCAGTGTTTTCATCAATAACCAATAAAGCGTTTTTAAAGGCATTAATATAGCCATTTACACTGCCTCCAGATTTTATATCTATAAAGGGGTATTTGTCATTAAAATAGGTGTCGCCAGTATGTAGTACGTTACTGTTTGTAAAGTATAAAAGTGCGTCACCATCGGTGTGAGCGTTTTCGGCATGAAATACTAGCACTTGCTCACCATTTACAAAAATGTTGATTTTGTCATTAAAAGTAATAATGGGTAGAGCAGCCTCTGGAGAAAATTTACCTTGCCTGTTTGGTGTGGTTTTTAAGCGATGTCTAACATTGTTGTGTGCTATAATGGTTGCACCTTGATTAGCCATGTTTGCATTACCGCCTGTATGGTCGCCATGATGATGTGTGTTTACTAAAAATTTAAAGGGCTTATCACTTAGTTTTTTAATTGTAGCAATAATTTTATTTGATAAAGGAGCAAATTGATCATCAATAATAAACACCTCATCCTTACCAACCGATAGCCCAATATTGCCACCAGCGCCTTTAAGCATATAAATGTTATCTGTGATTTTTATGGTTTTAATTGTTATATCATCAAATGGAGTTTGCGCTTGCGCAGAAAATTGAAATAAAATTAGTAGTGCTAAAAGGTGTTTCATAATTAGTGGCTTTGATTGTATTTATAAATGGTAAATGTTAAGTCGTGATATGCTAAATATACTTTCAGGTTAAATTGTGAAAAAACTAAATTAAGAAGTATCTTTGCACACGCTAAAAATAAGCATAAATGCGTAGTACAGTAAATTCTTCATTTAGTTTGGGAGGTTTGATTTCTAATTTTAAAGAAATCACAAAAATGGGTTTGTCCCTAAGCGTTGTGTTTTCATCATTAGCGGGCTATCTATTGGCGGTAGATACGGTAAACTATTTTACACTTACTATGTTGGCTATAGGTGGTTATTTTATGGTAGGTGCCTCAAATATTTACAATCAAATTATTGAAAAAGATATTGATGCGTTAATGAGTCGTACACAAAATAGACCATTGCCAACAGGACGAATTTCAAAAAATACAGCGTTTGTTTTAGCGGTATTATTTACAATTGCTGGGATAGCAATTTTGTACAGCATAAATGCAAAAACGGCTATGTTTGGCGCAATTTCAATATTTTTATACACAAGTGTTTATACGCCTTTAAAAACCAAAACGTCAATTTCTGTTTTTGTGGGTGCTATTCCAGGCGCTATTCCTTTTATGTTGGGGTGGGTAGCTGCTACTGGTGAGTTTGGTATTGAGCCAGGTATATTATTTATGATTCAGTTTTTTTGGCAATTTCCTCATTTTTGGGCTATTGGTTGGATGTTGCATGATGATTATCAAAAGGCAGGTATTAACATGTTGCCTACAGGAAAACGTGACAAAGGCACTGCAGTGCAAACTATATTATATACCATTTGGACTATTTTAGTGTCAATATTGCCTGTATTTAACTTTACAGGACATTTACAATTAACCATAGTAGGTAGTGTTTTTGTTTTTGTTATAGGTTTGATTATGTTGTATTACGCCATGCAATTGTTTAAAAAACGAACTATTGCAGCGGCAAAACAACTAATGCTAGCAAGTGTAGTTTATATTACAGCATTGCAAATTATATACGTATTAGATAAATTTATTAGATAATTATGGATTTAACTCAAGGAACACTTCAAGAAAAAACAGGAAGAGCAAAAAAAATGATGCTTTGGTTTGGCATCATTTCATTAATTATGTCGTTTGGTGGTTTAACAAGTGCATTTATTGTAAGTAGTCAGCGTGAGGATTGGTTGGCTGATTTTGTGCTTCCGCAGGCATTTGTAATAAGTTTGGCAGTTATTGTGATAAGTAGTTTTACGTTTTTATTGGCAAAACGTGCTTTAAAAGAGGATAAAACATCGCAAACATCATTATTTTTAGTTATTACTTTGGTGTTGGGCGTGGTATTTGTGGTGAATCAATTTATTGGCTTTAATCAAATATTGGAACAAGGTTATAATTTTACCGGGCCAACAAGTAATATTACCATGTCATACATTTTTTTAATAGCCTTTGTACATATTTTACACGTGGCGGTAGGCTTAATATGTTTGCTGGTTGTAATTTATAATCATTTTAAACAAAAGTATTCTAGTGATAATATGTTAGGGTTTGAATTGGCTGGGACTTACTGGCATTTTGTTGATATTCTTTGGGTTTACCTGTTTTTCTTTTTATATTTTATGAAGTAAAACCGTGTCTAAAAGTTTAGATAATTGTTGTTATAATTGACAAAGCATATATTTTAATTAATTCGATATTTCGTTACAAAAATAAATTGATTATTTTTGTTTGATTTTTAAAAATAAATTTCATCTATGGATAATACAGTAGTAAGTACTGGTACTGAAGGAAACACATGGGGAGGCGGATCAACAAAGCCGCTAAGTGCAAGTTATGGTAAAATGATGATGTGGTTTTTCATCGTTTCTGATGCTTTAACATTTTCTGGATTTTTAGCAGCCTACGGGTTTTCAAGATTTAAGTTTATAGACTATTGGCCAATTGCCGATGAGGTGTTTACACACTTTCCGTTTTTACATGGTGTAGATGCACCAATGTATTACGTAGCGTTTATGACTTTTGTCCTAATTATGTCATCTGTAACAATGGTATTAGCCGTTGATGCAGGTCACCAAATGAATAAAACCAAAGTAACATGGTATATGTTTTTTACCATAATTGGAGGTATAATATTTGTTGGATCTCAAGCATGGGAGTGGAATACCTTTATAAAAGGTGACTATGGCGCTGTGCAAACTAAAGGTGGTAACATTTTACAATTTGGTGAATATGTCGCTGCTGAAGATGGTACTCAAAAATTTAAACGTATAGCTTTACGTGATTTTACAACTGCCGAAGCTAAAAATAGAGTTAGACACGAAAACAAAAATGGGCTTTGGTACGTGAGCGAAGACGAATTACCAAGTTATACTATTGATGAGGTTTATAAAGGCTTAGCGTCACACAGTAACATTTTAGTGCGTACGCAACTTATTGACGAAAATGGCCACAAAACAGTATTGTCTAGAGCAGAGTCATTAAAGGCAATTAAAGATAATGGTGTTGCTGTTATTGAAGGTGCTAACTTAAAAGCTAACGAATACGGTTCGCCGTTATTTGCAGATTTCTTCTTCTTTATTACAGGATTTCACGGATTTCACGTATTATCGGGAGTTATCATTAATATTATCATTTTCTTTAATGTAATTATAGGAACATACGAGCGTAGAAAAAGTTACGAAATGGTCGAAAAAGTTGGTCTTTACTGGCACTTTGTCGATTTGGTTTGGGTATTTGTATTTACTTTCTTCTACTTAGTTTAAAAACATAAAAATAAAATAATGGCAGGTCACGAACATAAATTAGAAATATTTAGAGGACTTTGGAAATTTAAATCTAACGTTCAAAAAATTTGGGGAGTGTTAGCTTTCCTAACATTTGTTACAGCTATCGAGGTGGTTTTAGGTATTATTAAACCAGAATCATTGATGGCTAGCTTTTTTGGAATGAAATTACTTAACTGGATTTTCATTATACTAACCATTGTAAAAGCCTACTACATTACTTGGGATTTTATGCACATGCGCGATGAGGTTAAAGCTTTAAGACGTGTTGTAGTATGGACTAGCATCTTTTTAATATGCTACCTAGTATTTATATTATTACAAGAAGGTGGTTATGTAGAGAGCGTCTATTCGAGTGGTTATGTAAAACGAGATTTTTAATCAACAACATATCATATAAAGACGGTTTTTTAACCGTCTTTTTTTTAGTCAATTTTTAATATGTCAAAAAATTTAAAAAAATACCTAATATTAAGCTTGTTGTTTTTTTTGCCAGTGCTGTTTTTGTTGTTTTTATACCCATCAAAGCACAACTATAACCCTTTAGATGTTGTTAATACAGCAGTATCAAATGTAGCAGCATTTAAAACCGAAACAGGAAACCCCATACAACTTAAAAACAAAATTAGTGTGGTGGCTTTTTTAGGAAAAAAACCGTACAACAACTCAATATCGGCATTAAATCTTAAGGAATTAATTTACGATAACTTTACTGGTTTTAAAGGTTTTCAGGTATTAGTGCTACTGCCAAATGAAGCCAAAGCCGACGTGAAAAAATTAAAAAAGGAGCTTGAAAAACCAGATGCTTTAAAATATTGGACTTTCGCTTTCGCGGAAAGCAAAGACGTGTTAAGCTTTTATAGCTCGCTTAAACATTCATTCCCGTTAGATCATAATTTATTTACCGACCATGTGTTTATCATAGATAAGGACAAAAATCAGCGTGGTAGGTTGGATGACCGCACTGAGGTTGAAGTAACTAAAAACGCAAAAAAATATGGTTTAACATCATACAACTGTATTGAAATATCACAAATCAAAAATAAAATGAGTGATGATGTACGCATTTTATTTACCGAATATCGTGATAAACGTAAAGGAAACTTTAATTCTTCATCAAGAAGAGCTAACGATTTAAATACTAATGAGTAAAAAAAGCAATTATTCATACATTGGTATAGCCTTAATAATACTTGTTTTTGGTATTATTTTTATACCCCGCATTGTTGACAGAGTAAAAAGTAGCGATGTTAATAGAACCGAAAGTCGAAGTAAACATGTTAGTACACATAAAATTGACGATAAACCATTACTGTATATTACACAAAACGGTGAAAACAGAAAAGTACCACCGTTTAGTTTTACAAACCAAAATGGTGAAACAATAACTAATAAAAATTATGAAGGTAAAGTGTACTTGGTAGAATTTTTCTTTACAACCTGCCCAAGTATTTGCCCGCCAATGAACCGTAATTTAGTAAGTATACAAAATAGTTTTACAGGGTTTTCTAATTTTGGCATAGCTTCATTTAGTATTAATCCTACTTATGATACACCAGAGGTATTAAAAACATATGCCAAAAATTATGGCGTAACAAACCCAAACTGGCATTTTTTAACAGGTGATGCAAGCGCTATTTATAAATTGGCTAACGAAGGCTTTTATTTACATGCTGCCGAAGATGCACAAGAGGCTGGTGGGTTTTCACACTCAGGTAATTTTGCATTAATTGATAAAAAAGGGTTTATAAGGTCGCGAGCCGATCAATTTGGAAATCCAAAAATTTATTATCGCGGTATTATTAGTGAAGATGAAGGATTTGATCAAGAAGACAACTCTAAAGAAGAAATAAGTATTTTAAAAGAAGATATATCTAAATTATTACAAGAATAATGAGGGCCCAAGAAGATGTTTTAAACGAAAAAAGCTATAACAAATTAGTAATTGTATTATCCATTTTAATACCAATAATTGTTGCTATACTATTTAAAGTAAAAATACCTAACGTTGAGCCTTTAATAATGCTACCGCCAATTTATGCAACCATAAATGCGATTACTGCAATTGTACTTATTATAGCTGTGATTGCAGTTAAAAATAAAAATATAAGCTTGCATAAAAAATTAATGACTACTGCAGTTGTTTTATCGACCTTGTTTTTACTTTTATATGTGGCTTATCACATGACTAGTGACTCTACTAAATTTGGAGGCGATGGCGTTATAAAATACATTTACTTGTTTATATTAATCACCCATATTGTGTTGTCAATTATAGTTATACCGTTTGTGTTAATTACTTATGTACGTGGGCTAACAAATAATATAGAGAAACATAAAAAAATAGCTAAGGTTACATTTCCATTATGGTTATATGTTGCTGTATCGGGCGTAATTGTTTATATTTTAATAGCTCCGTATTATTAAAAATAGTAATAAACATATCGTAATTTTTATAGCTTTAATAATTTTTTTTAGCTTAGACGTTAATGCACAATGTGCTATGTGCCGTGCCGTGCTTGAAAATGAAGATGGAATGAAAGCTGCAAAAGGCATAAATAATGGCATTGTGTATTTAATGGCAATCCCATATATTTTGGTAGGTGGTGTGATTTTTTTGGTTTACAAAAAGATGAAAAATAAATAAATCAATTTTAATGTAACTTTTATTTATAAATGTAGTCTTATTTGTTATCAAATTAATATTTTGAATTTGTAATAACTTAACAAGATGCTTAAAATAAATAAACTTCATAAGTCGTATCCAATAGGAGACTCTAGCCTTCATGTATTAAAAGGTATCGATTTAAATGTTGAAAATGGCGAAATGGTTGCCATTATGGGGTCATCAGGCTCAGGAAAATCAACATTACTTAACATTATTGGTATGCTTGATGAGGCTGATGAAGGGAGCTATGTTTTGGATAGCGTACCAATTAAGGATCTTACCGAAAAAAAAGCTGCTGTATATCGTAATAAATTTTTAGGATTTATTTTTCAGTCATTTAATTTAATCAATTACAAAACAGCGGTCGAAAACGTTGCCTTACCATTATATTATCAAGGTCAAAAACGTAAGGAGCGTATTGAAAAAGCCATGTTTCACCTTGAAAAGGTAGGCTTAAAAAATTGGGCAAAACATTTACCTAATGAACTATCGGGTGGACAAAAACAGCGTGTTGCTATTGCTAGAGCTTTGGCTGCTAACCCAAAATTACTATTAGCCGATGAGCCAACAGGAGCATTAGACACCAAAACGTCTTATGAAATCATGGATTTTATCCAATCACTAAATGATGAAGGAAAAACCATATTAATGGTAACACATGAGGAAGATATTGCCAAAATGTGTAAGCGTATAGTAAGGTTAAAAGATGGTGTTATTATGGAAGACACTTTTGTTGAACAAGTAAGAGCATCACAATATGTTTGATATCGATCTTTGGCGCGAAATATTTCAGAGTATTAATAAAAACAAAACACGTAGTATACTCTCAAGTTTTACCATTGTGTTTGCAATTTTATTATTTACCATTTTGTTTGGTATGGGAAATGGTTTAGGTAATACATTTTCCGAAAATTTTGACGATGACGCTAATAATTCAATTAGTGTTAGATCTGGTCGAACCACAAAAGCGAATAATGGACTTCAGGCTGGCAGAAAAATACAGTTTACTAATGAAGAGTTTAATTTTTTAAAAGAAGAATACGGTAATAAAATTGAGTTTATGACCGCACGTATTTTAAAAGATGCCAATGCTTCATTTAGAGGCGAAAAAAACACCTATTCATTTAGAGCAATACACCCCGATAATTTTCATATTGAGCAAAATAATATGATAACTGGTCGCTATATCAATCAAAATGATATAGTAAATAAAACTAAAGTGGTGGTTATTGGGCGATTGGTTGATGAAGAATTATTTGCTAAAACAACATCCATAGGCAAATATTTAAATATAAATGGCATACAGTATAAAGTTGT
>CALDUQ010000054.1 GCA_937924845.1 uncultured Flavobacteriaceae bacterium | reverse complement strand
CTAAATCGGATAAAATTTCTTCTAATTTAAAAACCATTGAAAAACAATACCTAGTAAACATTAATAAAGAATGGAATACTTTATTAACCTTAACTGACGATAAAAAGTTAATTTCTAAATACAAGAAACGTCTTGACGATTTAAACACAAACTATCAAGAAGTTTCGGAAGAATATATGTTAAACAAATCGGATATCACAATTATCGAAATTCTTATTGAAAATTTAAATACTCGATTACAAATTCTAAAAGACATTCAACTTCACATAAACGCATTAAATAAAATAAACAAAAATCATGAAACTATCTAAAACTTTAAGCTTTCTATGCTTTTTAGCAACAACAGTCATTTACTCTCAAGTTGAACAACTTTACACAAAAACTTATAGTAGTGACGCTAATACGACAGCATTTATTGAATTAAATAATACTTCTTTAGAAATACAAAAATCACTCGATAATAAAATTCACCTCGATTTTTCAATTGATTTTTACAAATATTCTGATAAACAAAAAAAGGAGTATTTAGAAAGACATTCTATAAATTTCAACAAAGACAACAATCATATTTTAATAAATATAAAAAAAAACCAATCAAACCAATTCTCAAGCGTGTCGGAATTTTTTTTTAAAAATGATAGCACTAATTTTTCGGAGAAAAAAACTACTGAGATGATTATATCTGAAGTTGATAACTACAATGGCATTAGTAGTCTAGTTAAAGAATTTATAGAACGCTCATCAAAAACTGAGAAAGAAAAACAAAATAGAATTGAGAAATACAATAAAAGAAGTTACCGATGGAAAAAGGCCACTGATAACTTTATACTTAAAATTCCTGAAAATTTACAATTAACTATAAAAGTAAATAAAAGTAAAATTGATATAACTGAAGAAATAAAAAATCATGTTACTATAAGAGCTCAAAAATCAGAATTAAAAATAAAGGCTTTATCAAACAAAAAAAATGACATACGTTTAAACCATGGCTTATTCTTTATAGAATCAATACAAGGCGGTATTTATAATTTAAGTAGTGTGTATAGAAATATAATTGGGCAAATAAAAAATTGCGAAATAGAGTCTGAATTTTCTAAAGTTCAAATTGGTGAAATTCAAGAAAATGTTAATATTAATGATTATAATAGTCACTATGTTATTTATAATTGGGCTAATATTTTTAATATTTTCAATTTTAACTCGGAATATTCAAAAATAAATATTCACTCACCCACAACTATCTATTCGGGAGAAATTTCAAGTAATAATAGTAAATTAACTCTTCCTAATACATTTAGTAAAAACACTGAACTTAGTAAAAATAAAACTAAAGTATTTACAACTAAAATTGATAAAAGTATCAATAACACAGGGCATATGAATATTAATATGACAAACGGCTTTATTAATATTTATTAGTAAAATTAAAATCTAAATATTCATTAATGGCACTATCGCTTACATTTCAATATTAAGATAGTGCCATTAATGAACCCCTAAAATACCAAAACGGAATTTCGGACACTTTTATTAAACTTGTATCTTTATCTTTCAATTGATTTTTAAAAACCCTTAAAAAATGTTTACCTTCTTTTAAACTATCAATTTTTAAATAAGACACAAAACCTAATTGCTTTTTAACACCTTGTGAAACTTTAAAATCAGAAGCATATTGTACTGAATCACTTTTTACGCTATAAATTTGATTAAATGTTTTTAGATACTCAATTTTAAGGCTATCTTTTCTTTTCCTCGATATTTCATTAATATTAAAATTTTTCTGAAATAACATTTTCATTATCTTGGGCTAAATACACATTATTTTTAAGAGGCTCTAATGCCGAAAACAAAAATAGCAAAACCAGATATCAGTAGTTCCAATTGCCAACTTTCCACTTGTAATCGGTCTAATAAATCTTTAAACGACGATGATTTACGTTCCTTTTCCATAAAAATTTAAATAATTATTTTAATGATACTAACTAATAACTCTTAAAGAGTTTTATACAACAGTCTAACTTTTTTATATGCATTTATGTATTTTTACACTGTTAAAATATACTATGCAATTACCAAAACACACACTTGCACAACAAGTCGTAAAAACATGCTTACTTAATGCTATTAAAAACATTGTAATATCACCAGGTAGTCGTAATGCACCGCTAACTATTGGTTTTACAGGAGTTGATTTTTTTAACACTTTTAGTATTGTTGATGAGCGTTGTGCGGCTTTTTTTGCTTTAGGCATGGCGCAAAATACGCAGCAACCTACTGCATTGGTTTGCACCTCTGGTAGTGCTTTATTAAATTATTATCCAGCAATAGCTGAAGCTTATTTTAGCAACATTCCGTTAATTATAATTTCTGCCGACAGGCCTAGCCACTTAGTAAATATTGGCGATGGTCAAACCATAAATCAGCCTAATGTGTTTAACAATCACGTTTTGTTTTCGGCAAATCTAGAAGCTACGCAACAACAACTACAAAGTAATACCTCGTTAATACAAAATGCTATTTCGATTGCAAAAAAACAGCAAGGCCCAGTACATATTAATGTACCTTTTAACGAACCTTTATATGATTTGGTTGATGAGTTTACCGTAACTATTAATTTACCAAAAACGGAAGATAAAAATGATGATTTAATTTCCGATTTATCGGAATTTAAACAACTTTGGAGCGCTTCAAAACAAAAAATGATACTCATTGGGGTAAATACGCCTCACACAATTGACCCAAAATATTTAGAGATATTAGCCAACGATGATAGCGTTATCATATTTACCGAAACAACTTCTAACGTTTCACATAACGCATTTTTCCCTAGTATCGATAAAATTATTTCGCCTTTAAATGCAACCGAATTAGACAACTTAAAACCCGACATATTGTTATCTTTAGGAGGGCTCATAGTCTCTAAAAAAATTAAATCTTTTTTAAGGCAACATCAACCAAAACACCATTGGGTAGTTAACAAACACCATGCAAATGACACGTTTTTTTGTTTAAACAAACATTTTAAAACATCGCCAAACACCTTTTTCAAAACTTTTGTAAGCGATTACAAAGCTCAAAAAAGCACGTACAAACCATATTGGAGCAACATAAAAACAGAACGTCATAACAAACATCAAGATTACTTGAAGGATATTCCGTTTTGCGATTTAAAGGCATTTAATACAATTTTCAACACCATACCAAACCATACCAATTTACATTTAAGTAATAGCTCAACGGTTAGGTATGCGCAACTTTTTAACTTAAATCCAACAATAAACGTATTTTGCAACAGGGGTACAAGTGGTATTGATGGTAGCACCTCTACCGCCATTGGTTATGCTACTTCTACCAAAAAACCTACGCTTTGTATTACAGGCGAACTTAGTTTTTTATACGATAGTAATGCTTTATGGAATAATTATATCCCTAATACTTTTAGAGTTATTGTAATTAATAATCAAGGTGGTGGTATTTTTAGGATTTTACCAGGACATAAAAACACAGACAACTTTGATACATATTTTGAAACCAAGCATAACTTAACAGCTGTTCATTTATGCAAAATGTATAGTTTTGAGTATCAAAAAGCTACAACTTATGAAACACTAACAGCGTGTTTAAATAATTTTTATGCACCAAGTCAAAGCCCTAAGCTGCTAGAAATTTTTACACCAAGGCAACTTAATGACGACATACTCGTTAACTATTTTAAATGTATTTAATCGTTTTTTGGGTTTAAAAACCATAAAGCAGTTTAAATTCAGTCAACTAAATATATTATATTTACAAGAACATAAAATTAAAATTTAAAAATTATGAGCAAACGCGACGAACTAATTGTAAAATATGCAGCCGATTTAAAAGACAAAATAGGTGAAACTCCAGATATGGATTTATTAACTAAAGTGACCATTGGTTGTGGCCCATCAATTTACAATGCTGACGCCTCTACGGTTTCTGCTTCCGATGCATCGGAATTAGCTACGGTAAAAAACAACTTTTTAATTAAAAAATTAGGACTTAGCGATAGCCCTGAATTAGATAAAGCAATTGAGGAAGTAATGGAGCAATACGGCAAATCTAACCGAAATAAATACCGTGCTGTTGTATATTACCTTTTAACTAAAAAATTTAATAAACAGTCGATTTACTAATCCACTATTTTTTTAGAATACCAAAAAGCCAATATGTTTAAAATATTGGCTTTTTTTGTTCATAATTTAATTTGAAATCTCAAATTAAATTATGAACAATACGTATTTTTAAAGCCTCATAAAACCATGTTATTTTGAAGCAATATTTAGATCAATTAAACGAAGCACAGCTAGCACCAACCATACAAAAAGATGGACCAATGATTGTTATTGCTGGCGCAGGTTCGGGTAAAACAAGAGTATTAACATTTCGCATCGCTTACTTAATGAGTTTAGGTGTCGATCCGTTTAATATTTTATCGCTTACATTTACCAACAAAGCTGCACGCGAAATGAAAGAGCGTATTGCTAAAATTGTTGGCGAAAGTGAAGCTAAAAACCTTTGGATGGGTACATTTCACTCGGTATTTGCTAAAATATTGCGTATTGAAGCCGATCGACTTGGTTTTCCTTCAAATTTCACCATTTATGATGCACAAGATGCACAGCGCCTTATTTCATCAATCATAAAAGAAATGAAACTTGATAAGGATGTTTATAAATACAAGCAAATTAGCTCACGTATTTCATCTTATAAAAATAGTTTAATTACCGTTAGAGCGTATTTTCAAAATCCAGAATTAATAGAAGCCGATGCAGCAGCAAGACGACCAAAGTTAGGCGAAATCTACAAAGAGTATGTAAACCGATGCTTTAAAGCAGGTGCCATGGATTTTGATGATTTACTTTTAAAAACTAATGAGCTGCTAACACGTTTTCCCGATGTACTTTTAAAATATCAAGATCGTTTTAGATATATACTTGTAGATGAGTATCAAGATACAAACCACTCACAATATTTAATTGTAAAAGCATTGTCAGACCGTTTTCAAAATATTTGTGTAGTTGGTGATGATGCTCAAAGTATTTATGCCTTTAGAGGAGCTAATATTAACAATATTTTAAATTTTCAACGCGATTATGATAACGTAAAAACATTTAGACTAGAACAAAATTATCGCTCAACCAAAAATATTGTAAACGCAGCAAACTCTATCATTGACAAAAATGAAACCAAATTAGACAAGGTGGTTTGGACTGCAAATAATGACGGCGAAAAAATTAAAGTTAACCGCTTACTTACCGATGGTGATGAAGGCCGTTATGTAGCCAGTTCGATTTTTGAAAACAAAATGGAACACCAAGAGCCTAATAGTGCATTTGCTATTTTATACCGTACCAATGCCCAATCGCGCGCCTTGGAGGAGGCGTTGCGAAAACGTGAAATTCCGTATCGCATTTACGGCGGGCTGTCATTTTACCAACGTAAAGAAATTAAAGACGTCCTCTCCTATTTACGTTTAACCCTAAACACCGCTGATGAAGAGGCTTTAAAACGTATCATAAACTTCCCTGCAAGGGGTATTGGACAAACCACTATAGATAAACTTATAGTTGCTGCTAATGGCTATAATCGTTCCATTTTTGAAGTTATGAAAAACATTGACAAAACCGATGTTAATGTAAATAGTGGGACTAAAACAAAATTGATAAATTTTGTTACCATGATTGAAAGCTTTCAAGTCATGAATAAAACTTTAAATGCTTTTGAACTTGCAGAACACGTTGCTAAATCTAGTGGATTAATCAATGAGTTTAACAAAGACAGCACTCCCGAAGGTGTTACCCGAATGGATAACGTACAAGAGCTTTTAAACGGTATTAAAGATTTTGTTGAAGGACAAAAAGAAATTGCTGATGCCACTGCAACTCTAGGCGAGTTTATGGAAGATGTTGCCCTAGATACAGATTTAGATAGTGACAAAGGCGACCCCGATCATGTTGCTTTAATGACCATTCACCTTGCCAAAGGGTTAGAATTCCCATACGTATATATTGTAGGCATGGAAGAAGATTTGTTTCCTAGTGCCATGAGTATGAACACAAGAAGTGAACTTGAAGAAGAACGCCGCTTATTTTATGTTGCACTTACTCGTGCCGAAAAACAAGCTTATCTAACCTATACCTTATCACGATATCGTTGGGGCAAACTAATTGACGCTGAACCTAGCCGCTTTATACAAGAAATTGACAATCAATATCTTGATATTTTAACGCCAATTGAAGAACGTCGATTTAACCCCATGTTAGATGCCGATATTTTTGGTGATGACATCCCGCAAACACAAATCAGGTTTAAACCTGCAAAAAAACCAAACTTTAAAAAAACTACGACAAAAAAAGCAAGTAACCCACAAGTAAACGTTGGTAAACATTTAAAACCAATTACCGCCACAAAAACTAAAAACACTAACTTATTTGACAATAAATTGGCTGTTGGCAACATTGTAGAACATTTGCGTTTTGGAAAAGGAGAAGTTATAAAAATTGAAGGTACTGGCCCTGATACAAAGGCCGAAATTAAATTTAGTAATGGTGGTAGTAAAAAACTATTATTACGCTTTGCCAAACTAAACATTATTGGCTAAATAAAACACTACACCTATGCGCTTTATTATACTAATATCCCTTTATTTAATAATTGATTTTTATGCATTTCAGGCTATACGAACGTTTACAAAAAGTAATTTTGTTAGCGTAGTATACTTTGCAATCAGCATTAGTATCTTAAGTTTTTTTTGTTATGCAATTATTTCAGGGCAAGGTCGTACAAACCCAAAAATGATGTATATTTTTGGTGTTTTCCTAGCATTATTCGTTCCAAAATTAATTGTAATAATATTCATATTTGGCGAAGACATTTTTAGAATTGCAATTGGGGTATTTAAAAAAATCACAAATTCAAGTAATGATTTTTATATCCCATCACGTCGAAAATTTATAAGTACAATAGCACTAGGCATAGCTGCAATACCATTTACCTCACTACTATATGGTATGTTTAAAGGCAAATACAATTATAAAGTATTAAAATATAATCTAGCCTTTAACGATTTACCTGATGCCTTTGACGGGTTTACCATTACACAAATTAGCGACGTACATAGCGGTAGTTTTTATAATAAAACTAAAGTCGAATATGCCGTTAATCTTATTAATGAGCAACAAAGTGACATTATAGTTTGTACAGGAGATTTAGTTAACAATACCGCTAATGAAATGACTCCTTGGATAGATACATTTTCGACTTTAAAGGCTAAAGATGGCGTATTTTCTATTTTAGGCAATCATGATTATGGTGATTATGTAAAATGGAATTCTAAGGCAGAAAAAGCTAAAAATTTAGAAGACCTCAAGACGCTTCAAAAAAATATGGGTTGGGATTTATTACTAAACGAAAACCGTACAATTACTAAAAACGGTCAATCTATAAAACTTATTGGTGTAGAAAACTGGGGCGCTGGTGGCTTTAAAAAAGCGGGAGATATAGACAAAGCGAGTCATAACATTAATAAAAAAGACTTCAAAATTGTTTTAAGTCATGATCCTTCCTACTGGAAAGAAAAAATTAAAAAAGACGATAAAAATTATCAATTAACATTAAGCGGCCATACACATGGCATGCAATTTGGAATTGAAATACCAGGTTGGTTTAAATGGAGTCCTGTAAAATACAGATACGAAAATTGGGCTGGTATTTACCAAGAAGCTGAACGTTTTATAAATGTAAATAGGGGTTTTGGTTTTTTAGGCTATCCAGGTCGGGTTGGTATATGGCCAGAAATAACCGTTATAAAATTAACAAAAAAAAGTGTAAGCTATGGCTGAATTTATAAAAATATATAAAGAAAATCCTAATGAAAAGGATATTGCTAAAGTCGTAAAAGTATTACAACAAGGTGGGCTGATAATTTATCCTACTGATACCGTTTATGGTTTAGGTTGTGATATTACAAATAACAAAGCCTTAGAAAAAATTGCTAAAATTAAAGGCATTAAATTAGATAAAGCAAATTTGTCATTTATATGTAGTGATTTAAGCGATTTAAGCACTTATGTAAAGCAAATAGATA
>CALDUQ010000053.1 GCA_937924845.1 uncultured Flavobacteriaceae bacterium | reverse complement strand
AGACGCTTTTAAAGCATCGTTGACTAAACGATTTTTGACTATTTTGTCATTTAAAGTTAAGCCTTTTGCTTTTTCTTTGTCGTTTAGTTCTCTAGGTACAATGTCTAATAATAAAACATCAACGCCAATATTAGCAAAATGGCATGCTATACCGCTACCCATAATACCAGAACCTATGATGGCTATTTTTTTAATTCTACGAGTGTTTTTCATTATTTTTAGTTATAATCTTTTAATTGTAAATACTTTTATTTGAAATCATCTCTCCAATAATTTCTGTCACTTCATAAAAATGTTTTAGTTGTTCTTCATCTACATTGTTTTTAATAGTTTCATTAAATGTAAGTACACGGTCTTTTGAGTAATTTCTTTTTTCTTTTCCAAAATCAGTAAGATGTATAATAACACCTCTACCATCTTCAGGATTTGGTTTACGCTCTATTAATTTTAAGCTTTCCATACGTTTTAGTAGTCTAGAAAGGCTTGTGGCTTCCATGCCCATTTTTGGACCTAAAGCCGTAGATGGCGTTCCTTTTTCGGGATCTATATTTAGTAACGTAAATCCTGTAGCCATAGTACTGTCATATTTTAATGCTTCTTCGTTATACATTTTTGCAATAGCAAGCCAAGTTGTACGAAGCACATAATCTATAGTTTTATCTTTCATAATTTTTTGGGTGGAACCAAATATAACAAAAAAATACTATGCATGCATAGTATTTTTTTGTTAAAATAATATTTTCTCTATAAATTAATTTTATAAAGCTACTGTTGTTATGAGTTAGGTGAAGTTAAGCTTTATAAATTTTATCAACTAAATCTTGGTACATTGCTTTGATTACTTTTCGTTTCATTTTCATGGTAGGGGTAAGGTGTCCGCCATCGATACTCCAAACATCTGGAGTGAGTTCAAAACGTTTTATTTGCTCCCATTTTCCAAAGTTGGTATTGCAGGTATCAACTTCTTGTTGTATGCGTTTAATAATTATGTCAGATTGCACAATGATTGATTGGTCATTTGTAATGTCAATGTTTTTACGCTCAATCCAATCTTTAATAAATTCAAAATTGGGCTGAATAATGGCTGCAGGCATTTTTTCGCCCTCACCAACAATCATGACTTGCTCAATAAAACGAGACTGTTTAAGCTTGTCTTCTAGTAAATTAGGGATAATGTATTTACCTCCGGAAGTTTTAAACATTTCTTTTTTTCGGCCTGTAATTTTTAAAAACCCTTCATTGTCAATTTCACCTTTGTCTCCAGTATGAAAAAAACCATTTGAGAGTACTTGGTCAGTTTTATCTTGATCTTTATAATAGCCAAGCATTACGTTAGGGCCTTTAACTAATATTTCACCATCTTCAGCAATTTTAATGCTCACGTTGTCAATTAATTTACCTACGGTGCCAATTTTAAACGTTTTATTACGTACATCATTAACGCTTATAACAGGCGAGGTTTCGGTTAGCCCGTAACCTTCCATAATGGGCATTCCTGCAGCAGCAAATGTTCGTGCTAACCTAGCTTGAAGCGGTGCGCTGCCCGATACCATTAGCTCTAGCTGTCCGCCCAATCCTTCTTTCCATTTGCTAAAAATTAATTTGCGTGCTAATTTAAGTTGCAACTCATACCAAGCTCCATTTTTACCATAAGGTTCGTATCTTAAGCCTAGGTTTACAGCCCAAAAAAACAATGTTTTTTTTATGCCTTTTAAATCGGAACCTTTGGCAATAACTTTATCATAAACTTTTTCATAAAGCCTAGGTACACCAGTCATAACTTGTGGTTTAATTTCCTTTAAATTATCGGGCATTTTTTCAATAGATTCAGCAAAATATATTTCAATACCTGTGTACTGATATAAATATAAAATCATACGTTCAAAAACATGGCAAACAGGTAAAAAACTTAATGCTTTTGCTTTTCCTTTTTCTAAAGGTACACGTTTTTGGCTATCAATAACATTACTCACCAAATTATTATGCGAAAGCATTACTCCTTTTGGTTTTCCTGTGGTGCCAGAGGTATAAATTATGGTTGCTAAATCATTTGGTTTAACATTGTTTTTAAGTGTTTCGACCTCGATTTGTAAATCGTCATTTTCGCCTATTTGATATAATTCGGATAAATGTTTGCAGTTTTCAATTGTATCAAAGCTATACACCTCTTTAAGTTTGGTGTTATGTTTTATAGCGTTAATTTTAGCTAAAACTTCTTGGTCAGAAACAAAACAATATTTAGCCTCAGAGTGATTAATTATATACTCGTAATCATCGGCACATATGGTTGGATAAATGGGTACATTTTGCGCTCCAATTTGAAGTGTTGCTATGTCCAAAATATTCCACTCGGTACGATTGGTTGTTGATATTACAGCAATTTTATCATTAGGTTTTACACCTAGTTTAAGTAAAGCTCTACTTAATTTGTTAGCACGATTAATATATGTTTTTGTAGAGATAGACTCCCATTGATTGTTATATTTTGAGGTAAATGCTTTATCAAGATTGTAATGTTGTAGTTGATAATAAGGAAAATCAAAAAGACGAGTAATTTGAGTCATTTAATGGGGTTTGAATAATTAATCAGCGACAATTTAGTAAATAAAAAAATTGATTACAAATAATGCGTGATATTGTCTTTTTTGTTTTTTGTATCTTTACTTTTTTTAAAGATATTTTAATTATGAGCAATGTTACCCAAATTACTACCGAAAAAATTATGACTTTGTATATGGATTATGTGCTTGAACATAACGCTAATCCAAAATCGGTATATCAATTTGCAAAAACTAATGACTTTGGTGAGCAAGAGTTTTATCAATATTTTAGCTCATTTGAGGTACTTGAAAAAGCAATTTTCGCCCAATTTTTTGTAAACACATTAAGTTTGTTAAATAAAAACGAAGCTTATAATGCATACGAGTCTAGAGATAAATTGTTAAGTTTTTACTTTACATTTTTCGAAACATTAACAGCAAATAGGTCTTACGTTATGTATGCGCTTAAAGCGGAAAACAAAAAGCTAAAATCATTACTAAAGTTAGAGACCTTACGTGAGCATTTTAAAACCTATATTACTACTCTTGATATTGAAACCATAACCATTAAACAAGAGCGATTTCAAAAATTTCAAGAAAAAAGTGTTGCCGAAGGTGCATGGTTACAGCTGTTAATTACACTTAAATTTTGGATGGAAGATACATCAGCAGCATTTGAAAAAACCGATGTTTTTATTGAAAAAGCAATCAATACCTCATTTGATTTAATAGATACTAAGCCTTTAAAAAGTATAATTGATTTTGGTAAGTTTATTATTAAAGAAAAAGTGCCATTTAATATTTAACCAAATGAAAACTATTGACAGCATTCCGACAGGTAAAATTAACCGAGCTAGTAAGTTAATACAAACAGGTGCAAAGGTTGGTGTAAATTATTTAAAGTATTATGGTGATAAATTAATTAATGATTCTGACGAGGCAAAACAGCGTTTAAACCAGTCTAATGCGTCAGATATTTATGATGGGCTTAAACAGCTTAAAGGTAGTGCCTTAAAAGTAGCACAGATGTTAAGTATGGAAAAAAACATATTGCCACAGGCTTATGTTGAGCAATTTTCGTTAGCACAATTCTCTGTGCCTCCATTATCACCGCCATTAGTAGTAAAAACATTTAAAACATATTTTGGTAAAACACCTACCGAAATTTTTGACACATTTTCGACCACGTCAACCAATGCAGCGAGTATTGGGCAGGTGCATAGAGCATCAAAAAACGAACAAAATTTTGCAGTCAAAATACAATACCCTGGTGTTGCCGAGAGTATCTCATCAGATTTGGCATTGGTAAAACCCATTGCCATAAAAATGTTTAATATAAAAGGTAAAGATTCTGATAAGTACTTTAAAGAAGTTGAGCATAAATTAATTGAAGAAACTAATTATGAGCTGGAGTTAGAGCAAAGTATCGCTGTAGCGGAAGCTTGTGCACATATTAAAAACATAAAATTTCCAAAGTATTATAAAGCCTATTCATCAAAACGTATTTTAACAATGGATTGGATGGAAGGCGTGCACTTATCTGAATTTACCAAGCAAAATACTAATGCTGCTATAAGTAAGCAGTTGGGGCAAGCGTTATGGGATTTTTATATGTACCAAATCCATGTGCTTAAAAAAGTGCATGCCGACCCGCATCCCGGAAACTTTATAATTTCGCCACAAAATGAACTTGTAGCTATTGATTTTGGTTGCATGAAATCAATACCAGATGATTTTTACACCCCATACTTTGAGTTAATTAAAAAAGAAAATTTAAGTGACCCAGATAAATTTGAACAAAAATTATTTGAACTTGAAATTTTAAGAGCAGATGATACTGAAGATGAAAAAGTGTTTTTTAAACACTTGTTTCATGAAATGTTAACGCTTTTTACCATGCCTTATCATCAAACTACTTTTGATTTTTCGAATACTGAGTTTTTTGATAAAATAGCCGAATTGGGCAAAAAATATTCACAAAGTACAGAGCTGCGAAAAATGAATGGCAATAGAGGCTCAAAACATTTTATATATATGAATCGTACTTTTTTTGGAGTGTATAACCTAATGCACGATTTAAAGGCTAAAGATGTTGAAATATATAACGTGAAATTTTAGAGCAAACTACAATTTTAGTTATTGTAGTGGTTTATCAGTTACGAAATTGAAAAACAAAATGATACTCAGGATAATATTGGTAGTTTACATCATATCATCTAATTTTACTTACTCACAAAAAAGTAAAGTTGATAATTGCAAAATTAAATCTTTCGAAGTATACCTTGATGATTACTCAATATCTGAATTTGGAGGTTGGATTCATGGTTCAATTGTAGGAATTACTATAACTCATAACATAGATTTGCTTGACAAACCGAATGGAAAAAAAGTGTTAGAATACCAAGGAGAAACAGGTGAAACTTTTAAAATTAAAGATATTTATTGTGAATGGGTGAAAATTAAAACAAATAAAGGGATTGGCTGGGTTAAATCAGAGAAATTATGTGGAAATCCAGTTACGACTTGTCCATAAAAACTACAGTCAACACCTTGCTATTGCAAGCCTACTCACAAAAATTATCGCGAATTTTAGTGGTCGGTAGTTATTTACTAAATTAGTTGCTCGAAACTCGCAACAAACCATTTACAAACACGTTGTGCTTCATTTTTAATGCTACGAATGAAAATAATAACATTAATACTATTGCTAACAATAAGTTGTAATGGACAAAACAAAAAAATGAAAACACCGACTGAATTGACTAATGAATTTATTATTGAATGTAAAAAATGGAATGACTTTGCTTTCGCTACTAAAAAAAATAAAGATGAAAACGCCAATTACAAAATTGGAAAAATGTATGATGATTTAATTCTAAAGTTTTGTAGTGCTGAAAAAAAATATCAAGGACTTGCCTATGGAAGTAATTCTAGCCATTGCCCAAAACAAGAATTAGTAACTGAAGAAATAATTGATTCGACAAAAGCAATAGTCAAGACAAAATTTACGAATGAAAAATTTAGCTTCATAGAGCACGATTTTGAATATCACTATATTTTAAATAATAATAAATGGATTTTAGAGGAACTATATTTAGTAGATGATGCTGGGAAACATAAATCGCTATAAAAACTTTGCACAACAATAGCTATACTAATTGCTTTTTACGGCTATAAAAAAGCAGTGCGATTTAAAGTCAGTATATGTTATATTTCGTATTCAAGCCTGCAATTTAAAATTATAATCGGGGTGTTAAATTCCTTTCCTTTTCTTGGTTCTGTTCCATAAATTTTAGCTTGAAACTCATAAATTTGGTGGTAATTTTCGTTTTTTAAAATTTTAAATGTTGACGGAATTGACCAAAATTGTAAGTATTTATGATTTAGATGTTCTTCTTTGTTGTCAAAATCGTCAATGTACATTGTTAAAACTCCGTTTTTAGGATCAAAAATTACGTGACTTTCGTCTGTTTTATACTTTAATTCAGTATCATCTATTTTTAAAACCGCTTTTTCTAGAAGTCCTTCAATATCCTGTAATTCGGCATAAAACTTGGTTCTGCCAGAGTCAGATTTACAATTTAAATACGCAGTACCAGAACCAAAATCGAAACTTGTTAGGGTAATACAAAGTAATAAAAGTGCAATTATATTTTTCATTTACAGGTGGTATTATTTTTATATAATGAAAATTACAGTTTTTATTTCTTCGATTTAGCCTCTTGCATTAATCGTTTTTGATATCGGCCTTGCACAACATCAATCACAATTAAAATAGCAATAACAAAATAAAACGTTGCTTTACTCATTGGTACAATTTCGTTTCCAAATAATTTAATATGCGCTAAATGGCCGCCTTCTGTAAGTAGCATGATACCTACAATAAAAAGTATAAATAAACCAAGTACTTCGTACATTCGGTTTTTGGCTAAAAACACAGAAATTTTATCGGCCAAAAATAACATTAATAATCCGCTGGCAACAATAGCAATTGCCATTATAATAAAAGCTGTAGTTGAGTTGTCAATATCGCTGGTAAGCCCAATGGCAGCTAATATTGAATCGAATGAAAACACTAAATTCATAATTACAATACTTGTAATGACGGCGCTCGAAGATTTTGATCGGCTAGATTCGCCATCAGGATTAGTATCTAGGTCGTGAGTAGCAATCATATGCCAAATTTCTTTAATGGCAGTATAAATAATAAACCCACCGCCAGCAAGTACGATTAGGCTATGGCCATTAAAAGCAAATTTAAACGCATCACCTAGGCTGCCAGTTAAAAATGAAAAAGGCTCTTGAAAAAAATCAATGATTGATACTAGTACAAAAAGTAATACAATACGTAAACCTATGGCAATTAAGATACCCACTTTTCTGACGCGTTTTCGATCAGATTCTTTAGCTTTTTTAGATTCTAAAGAAATGTATAATAAATTATCAAAACCTAATACGGCTTGTAATAAAATGAGCATTAAAAGGGTGAAAATATTTTCTAACATGGCGTGTTATTTTTTTAAATATGAAATGATAATGTAAGTAATTATAATGACAGGAATCCCTGTAAATTTTAAAAATAAAAGTGATAAAATGGCAATTAATATAAGCGCGTACCTGTGTGTGTTGCTTTTAAAATCCCATGTTTTAAACTTTAATGCCAATAGTTTGATATTGCAATTAAGTAAAAAGCAACTTAGTAAGGTAAACCCAATTAAAAACCACTGATTTGTTAACACATTGATTAGCGTTGTATTTGCCTGGTATTTTAAAATTAATGGCAAAGACATAATTAATAGTGTGTTTGCGGGTGTTGGTAGGCCAATAAAGCTGTTGGTTTGGTTATCGTCAATATTAAATTTTGCTAATCGATAAGCCGAGGCTAATGTGATTAAAAACCCAAAAAATGGTAATATGTTTATTGACGTTAAATCATTAAATGGTAAATTTAATGTAGTAGTATTGCCAGTTTGTTCAAGCAAATAATACATGGTTAAACCAGGCACAAAACCGCTTGTAATCATATCGGCTAAGGAGTCAAGCTGTAAGCCTAATTCACTTTGCACATTTAGTTTACGGGCAAGTAGGCCGTCAAAAAAGTCAAAAAATATACCTAAGCAAACAAAAAATGCGGCCATTGGTAAACTTCCGTTTACGGCAAAAATCACAGCAATGCAACCGCTAAAAGCATTTAAAAGTGTAACTAAATTTGGTATATGTTTTGTCAATTTATATTGATTTTAGCTTGTAAAAATAACAAAATGAATTAATACCCTTTTACAAAAGCAAGCAATATTATTTTAGCTAAATTTGACACATGTTAAAATTTATTTTTTCGAGCGCAATTTTTATAGGTTGCTTAGTGCTTAATGCTCAAGATTTTGTTTTAAGTAATAATGCCGAAGTCAGTGTTATTACCGTCGGTCCAGGCGATGGCCTTGTAGATGCTTTTGGGCACAGCGGGATTAGAATTAAGGATGAAGCCAATTATTTGGATGTGATTTTTGATTATGGTCGGTATGATTTTGACTCGTATTTTATTTTAAAATTTGCCAGAGGAAAGCTTAATTACAAATTAAGTGTTTCAAAGTTTAGTGATTTTTTACAGTATTATAAGTTTACCGATAGGACTGTAAAATCACAAGTTTTAAACTTTAATGAAGTTCAAAAACAAAGATTATATGATTTTTTAATCGAAAATCTTAAGCCAGAAAACAGGTATTATCTGTACGACTTTTTTTATGACAATTGCGCTACCATTATTAGAGATGTGACACAACACAGCACTTTAAATGATGTTGTTTTTAATATTCCGAAGGCATTTAAGAAACAAACGTTTAGACAACTAATTCATAGTGATTTAAATCAAAACACTTGGGGGAGTTTGGGTATTGATATTGCTTTAGGTTCTGTAATTGATCGAACTGCGATTGCCGAAGAACATATGTTTTTGCCAAAATACATTAATTCGTTTTTTGAAACAGCAACCTTTGGTATTTCTAAAAAAAACTTGGTAAAAAGTAGTAGTGTCATTTATAAAGCGCGCACTGCAAAGCAAAGCAGTATGTTTGTGTTAAGTCCTTTAGTTATATTTACGCTTTTGGCTGCGTTAATAATTTTTATAACCTATAAAAATGTTAAAAGTAAGGTGCGATCGCGCTGGTTAGATAGTATTTTGTTTGCCTTAACAGGACTAATAGGGATTGGTATTTTATTATTATGGTTTGCTACAGATCATACAGCAACAGCATACAATTATAATTTATTATGGGCATTTGCTTTAAACATATTAATGTTAAAACAAGTGCGTTTAAAACAACCTAAATTGTGGTTTATTAAATATATCAAGTTTTTAATTATAGCCTTATGTTTATTGGCTTTACATTGGATTATTGGCGTACAGTGGTTTGCCATTAGTTTATTACCTTTTTTAATAGCACTTATTGTTAGATATGTGTATTTAGTAAATTATTTTAAAACTAAAATCAATTGAATTACTTAACAGTAGAAAATATATCAAAGTCGTATGGCGAGCTAGTCCTTTTTGAAAATGTGTCATTTAGTATTCATAAGGACCAAAAAATTGCTTTTGTTGCTAAAAACGGCTCAGGAAAAACTTCAATTTTAAATATTTTGGCAGGTTTAGACGAGTCGGATACGGGTCAAATTGTGTTTAGAAAAGGCATAAAAACAGCCTACTTGTCACAAGAGTCTAAACTTGACGCAAATTTAACGATTGAGCAAACAATATTTAACTCTAAAAATCCTATTTTGGATGTAATTAGTGCGTATGACAAAGCGCTTTTAAATCCCGATGACGCCGACGCTTACCAAAAGGCATTTGAGGCTATGGAACAGCATAATGCTTGGGATTTTGAAACGCAATACAAGCAAATATTATATAAATTAAAACTTCAAGATTTAAACCAAAAAGTAAGCCAATTATCTGGTGGGCAAAAAAAACGTTTGGCACTTGCCAATGCTTTGATCAATAAGCCCGATTTATTGATTTTGGACGAGCCAACCAACCATTTAGATTTAGAAATGATTGAGTGGTTAGAACATTTTTTTGCAAAAGAAAGCATTACGTTATTTATGGTAACGCACGATCGTTATTTTTTAGAACGTGTGTGTAATGAAATTATCGAGTTAGACCAAGGCGAAATTTATGGGTACAAAGGCAACTACTCATACTATTTAGAAAAAAAAGAAGCGCGTATTGAGCGTGAAGCGATAGAGACAAATAAAGCCAAGCAGCTTTTTAAAAAAGAGCTGGGCTGGATGCGTAGGCAGCCTAAAGCCCGTACTACAAAATCGAAGTCACGTATTGATGATTTTCATGAAATTAAGGCACGAGCGCATAAACGCCGTGAAGATCACGAAGTACAATTAGAGCTTAATATGGAGCGCTTAGGTAGTAAAATTGTTGAGCTTCATAAAGTGTCTAAGGCGTTTCCTGAAAAGGTTATTTTAGATAAATTTGATTACGTTTTTCAACGTGGTGAGCGTTCAGGGATTATTGGGACTAACGGCGCCGGAAAATCTACATTTTTAAATATTATAACAGGAGCCCTTCAGCCAGATAGTGGTAAAGTTATACTTGGCGAAACGGTTAAGTTTGGCTATTATACTCAAAGCGGAATTGCCATTAAAGAAGGGCAAAAAGTAATTGATGTTGTAAGAGAGTTTGGCGATTATATTCCGTTAAAAAAAGGACGACAAATTAGTGCCCAACAATTGTTAGAACGTTTTTTATTTGATCGAAAAAAGCAATATGATTTTGTAGAAAAGTTAAGCGGAGGAGAGCGTAAACGCTTATTTTTATGTACGGTTTTAATTCAAAACCCTAATTTTTTGATTTTAGATGAGCCTACTAACGATTTAGATATTGTAACTTTAAATGTATTAGAAAGTTTTTTGTTAGATTTTCCTGGTTGCTTAATTGTAGTATCACACGATCGTTATTTTATGGATAAAATTGTAGATCACCTTTTTGTGTTTAAAGGCAACGGCGAGATTGTTAATTTTCCCGGTAATTATAGTGATTTTAGAGCCTATGACGATAGTGAAGTAAAGGTTGAGACTGTTACTAATTCTGCGAAAGCAGAAAAAAAACAATGGAAAAAAGATGATAGTTCGCGTTTATCATATAATGAGCAAAAGGAGTTAAATGCTATTGAAAGTAAACTAAAATCTTTAGCCCATGATAAAAAAGAGCTAGAAACTAAATTTAATGACGCATCGCTAACAGCAGATCAAATTAACCAGCTTTCGGCCGATTTAAAGGTCATTATTGATAGTATTGATGAAAAAGAAGAGCGTTGGTTTGAGTTATCGGCAAAATTAGAAGGGTAATGGCTATTGCGCGTTATATTAAGTTTTTATTAAAATCGACCAATCAGCACGGGGTGCATTCGCCTTTTGTTTATAATTTGGTAACACAATGTTTTTATGATAAAACTAAATATGAAGCCTATAAAAGGCTAACTAATTATGCTACCAAAAGCATAAAATTTAAAGATGTAAAACTTTTGTATCGTGTTATAAAATATTTTGGGTTTACATCTGTTTTAACAACTAAAAGTGATGTTACGTTAATTAATAAATTAAATGCATTGTTTGGTAATACTTTAAAGATACAATTAATAAGCAATGATTTAAAAAAAACTAATACTTATGATTTTATCTATTTAAATATCAGTAAATTGGATATTGCGTTGTTTCGAGATATTTTAGGCAGTGTACATAACAATACGGTAATGCTAGTAAATATTGGTGACGATTTATGGGACGAAATAAAGTCAAATCCAACAGTTAAAGTTACGATTAATGTTTATAAATTTCAGTTGATTTTTTTTAGAAAAGAACAAGTTAAGGAGCATTTTTTAATTAGGAGGTAATACTTGCAGCTAAGTAACGTTAATTAGTATGTAATCACCATAATTTAGGTAAATTACAATTTGTATCTTGTAAATTAGTTTTGTTAATGATGAAAAAAATAGGAGTCATCTTAATTTATTGCTGTTTAGCATTTTTTGTTAATGCTCAAGAAAGAGGTAATACCCTTGAAATAAATCAGATAATTTCTGATGCTGCAGCTACTGAGGGCGATTTATATTATGATACTGATCAAGACATTTATTATATAGGGTTAACCAATGGCGCCTTAAAGGAGTTGGGTACAGTTGTTAGCAAAGGCTCAAGCGGTAGTGATGTTTTAACATGGAATCCTGTAACCGAAACTTGGGAACCTTCACCACCAACTTTAGGAACCTTGGTTTTAGATAAAGAAGTTATTAGTAGCAGTAAGCGAGCTAGGGTAAAATTGGCGGCATCAAATAATGTAAACTTAACGAGTTTTACCGCAGTACCAGAAAGTTTTGTTTTTAATG
>CALDUQ010000052.1 GCA_937924845.1 uncultured Flavobacteriaceae bacterium | reverse complement strand
CCTAAGCTGGTGTTAAAAATTAGGAACCAGACCATGAGGGTATTCGAAGCAACCCAGGACGGGTGGTCAATGACGGATGTGATGATCATAGCCCAGGTGATGTTTGTACTGAATCTGATTAGCTTGGTCATAATTGTAGTTTGTGCAGTAAGGGTGCTGAAACAAAGTAATCGAAAACATAAATCAAAATACAAAAATGAATAAAGCCGATAAGGTATCTTTTGCCATTAAAACCTTGGAAGAGTGCTATCCTACCATTCCAATTCCGTTAGACCATAAAGACCCATACACCCTATTAATAGCTGTACTCCTATCGGCACAAAGTACTGATGTTAGAGTTAACCAAATTACACCTTTACTTTTTAAAATAGCAGATAACCCTTACGACATGATAAAACTAAGTGTTGAAGAAATAAGAGATATCATTAAACCTGTTGGTTTATCGCCCATGAAGGCGAAAGGCATTTTTGGCTTATCTAAAATGCTAGTAGAAAACCATGATGGTATTGTGCCAAAATCAATTGAAGTTTTAGAAACGTTTCCTGCTGTTGGACACAAAACAGCTAGCGTAGTTGTATCGCAAGCATTTGGTATCCCTGCCTTTCCTGTAGACACACATATACATAGACTTATGTACCGATGGAATTTAACTAACGGGAAAAATGTGGTTCAGACAGAAAAAGATGCTAAACGCTTATTTCCTAAGGAAATCTGGAATGACTTACATTTACAAATCATTTGGTACGGTAGAGAATATTCGCCTGCCAGAGGGTGGAATCTTGATAAAGATATTATTACTAAAACTATTGGCAGAAAAACAATAATTAATGAATATTATAAATTAAAAAAATCCTAAAGTATAATTTATACACTTTAGGATTTTCAATTCAAAACAACACTAATTTAGAAAATTATCAAATACAATTTTATTGTATTTAGTAACACTATAAGATTTTGAATAATTTAAAATAGATTGAATGGTTTCATTCTTTGGTTCTATTTTTTCAAATTTTTTAGGTTTAAAGTAAAGTTTTTCCATTCAGTTGCTTTTTTGTTTCTTTTTAAAAAACGCAACTAAATTAGATTTATTGTATTAATTAGTTAAAACAACATTATGCTTGTCTATAACTTTACGTAAATTTATTAATGCATAACGCATTCTACCAAGTGCTGTGTTAATACTTACACCTGTTTTTTCTGATATTTCCTTGAAACTCATATCATTATACATGCGCAACACCAACACTTCTTTTTGGTCATCTGGAAGCTCTTCTACTAGACGTCTTAAATCACTTACAACTTGATTTTTTATAATTGTTTTTTCTGCATTTAAAGACGAGTCACTAATTACTGAAAAGATATCAAACTCTCCTGAGTTATCAAACTTAGGCATTCTGTTACTTCGTCTAAAATGATCAATAACTAAATTGTGAGAAATACGCATTACCCATGGTAAAAATTTCCCTTCTTCATTATATTTTCCACGTTTTAAAGTTTGAATAACTTTTATAAACGTATCTTGAAAAATATCTTCAGTTAAATCCCTATCTGATATTTTGGAGTATATGAAATTATACATTTTTTGTTTGTGACGTTCAATTAATACTGAAAGTGCACTCTCGTCTCCATTAATATAGCTAGTTACTAAAACTGCATCTGTAGTGTGTTGCTTCTTCATAACAATTACTTTTTTATAGAGTTTAATACTCTATATGATTGAGGTTTAAAAAATTTAAAAGTAGTGTTATGTATAGGCGTTTATGTTTGATTACAATCCAAATATACTACCAATCGATTTTAAAAAACAAATAATGCAGTTACTTTTTCGTTTTTTTGAATAAAAATCGTTAAAAACCCTTAAAATTTAGACATAAGGGTTATTTTTTTGCGATATAAACAATTTTTACAGTACAAAAAGTAAGGTTTTTCTATTTTAAATTATTTAAAATGAAGTTTACCGTTGTGTTAGTATTGTTGTTTTCTAGGTAAGAATCCGTTATATGCCTTGCTTTAACAGCTAATTTATTTTCAATAAAATAATTAATTTCATCAGTATAAGCTAAGGTTACTTTACCTGTTAAAAGTACACTTAAATCTTTTTTTGCGGTATAATAATCGTAAACCTTTTTTAATCCTGTTAAATACAAAAAATCTTTAGTAAAGCCACCACCTCGATGCGCCCTAACTGTAATATTAAATGCTTTATCACGATCTAAGTCATATTGATTATGTAGCAATCTAAATGTTTTGTAAAATGTATAACCTTTTGCCAAACTATCAACAGCTATAACACGGTAAGCCAACTCTTTTAACCGTTTTACTGTTAAATTATTGCTCATATACTCAGATAAAACTGCTAATCCTTCTTGTGTTTCTTCATTATTTGGAAACCCATGAGAAAATACTTTTAATGGGTGCTCAAGACCATTCATGGTTGTAACCATATGTACGCCAATTTCATGATGACTTAATAGCTCTAACTCATTGTCAGAAAACATACAGTTTGAGTTTAACAATAAAGTTCTACTACTATTAATAACCATTGCTTCTGCCGAAATTTTGTCAGAGACCTTAATATTGTAATCAAAATCATACCGCTCGGAGTAGGCTTTAAAATAATCTATTGCTTGATCACAGGTGTATTTCAATTCAAATCTAGGGTCATCATCGCCTTCATCATCAAAATGAAGTATAAATTTTGCGTTTAAAACATCTTTTTCTGTAGGCGTGCCATAACTTTTTAAGCTATTATAGTAAAACTTATTACCATGACCTATTGATGATATGGCTTGCAATAAACCTGAGTAAAAGTCAATTGTATCTTGATAAAATGCCCTAACACGATCATCTTTTATATCTTTAACAGGTATTGCATAAAGTTTATTTAAAAGAGCAAAACGATCAAAATTAGGTTTTGGATATTTAAAAACTGGATCGGTTAAATATTTAGATAAAAAAAACTTTTCTTTTTCTTCTTCTAAGTTTAGTGGGTTTACATAGCTTAACAAATCAATATTTTTAACTAAATCATCAATTTGTTTATCTATTTTTAATAAAATAGCGGTAGGCGCATTACTTTTAATTTCCATATAATAAACTTAAACGTTTGGGCTATCATAAAACTGCTTAGCCATTTGAGGTATTTGGGTCGATAAATTAGTTGTAATAGCTTCAACTACATCATGATAAATTGTTCCATCTAATTCGTCGCAATAAATTTTAGACACTTCTGTTGCTAAAACTAAAGTGTTTACAAAGTTAGAGGTTATATATTTTAAAAAGTAACCATTACCTTGAAAAGTATCATTAATTGCTGATGAAGATTTAATGCCATTTGGCAGCTGCATGGTTGATAAACTTTGTTGCCATTGGATAGCAAAACTACCATACTTACTATTATTAATATTAGCTGTTCCCAAGTTCCAGGTTGGCACTTCTCGTTCCCAGCGTTTCCAATTATAACTATGCATATCAAAAACAATACATTTTGAAAATTTAGACTCAAGTTTTGCTATTAATGCATTTACTATTTTGTAAAAATTAGTATGCTTATTTAAACTTTTACTAATCATAGTGCTTGGCAATGTTGATTTCCATAACTGTTTACCCCAAGCATCTTCGTAAATTGCAGTATCAGGATGTCGATTTAAATCGTATTCAAACCTAGAGTCTTTTCCAGCTAAAACAATAGGATGGCTATGTATCATTTGCTTTGTACAAGGGTCTTCTTCATACCAACGCTCATATTCACTATGCAAACAATACTCAAATAATTCATCTCTAAATTGATGCCCATCATGTACTGCTGCACATACATAAGGCACGTAATTTTCTATTTTTATTGAAAATGATTCGTCTTGAGCAATAGCTTCAAAACAAATTTCATTTTTTATATTATCCAGTATTTTATCTATCGAAAGTTTTTTCATTATTTAATTTTTAACCAAACTCCCCCACTCTGTCCATGAGCCATCATAAACCTTACTGTTTCTATAGCCACATAATGTAATACCCAATGCCAAAACACAAGCCGTTATACCTGAACCACAGCTAAAAATAATAGTTTTATGCCCTAATACGTCTTTAAAAATAAATGTTAATTGACTCACAGGCTTTAATGTATTACCATTAAATAAATTGGTATAAGGAATATTTATTGAATTTGGTATTGTACCTCGTCTTAAGTTTTTTCTTGGTTCATCAACTAGACATTGAAAACGATTAGAAGAACGTGCATCGATTATCAACTTTGAATCATCATTTACAAGTGCTTTCATATCATCAAAATATAGCATTTTTGACGTGTCTTGTTTTGCTATAAAATTACCGTGTTGCCCTTTATAAGTAGTGAGTGGGTTTAATTCGTAGTTATTTAACGTCCATTCTGGCAAGCCTCCATCTAAAACGGCAACATTATTATGCCCCATAGCTTTAAACATCCACCAAACTCTCGCGCTAGAGTAAATGCCTTTTGTATCATACACCACGATTGCACTATCTTTATTTACACCTAAAGCTTGAGCTTGTATTGAAAATTGCTCTGCTGAAGGAAAAGTTGTTGGAAATGGCGCAGACACGTCACTAAATTTTTGCTTTAAATCAAAAAAGCGTGTATTAGGTATGCGCAATTGATTTTCGGTAGTATTAAATTCGGTAACTTTAGGAATTGTAGCGTCAAAAACAATCAAGTTGTCCGAATCAATATTTTTATTTAACCAATTAACTGAAACTAATGGTGTATTTAAAATAACATGTTTATGCTTCATCAACTGTTTTACGCAAGCGTGTTAATCTGTCAAAAGCTTGAAGTTTATCAAGCACTTTGCTTTCAAGAAAATCTATTACTTTTTCTTCCAATCTTACTTTAAACTTATGTATTTTATTAAGATCTGTAATTCCTCCTGGCGACATAACATTAACTTCTACAAGTTTACCGCCAATAACGTCAATACCTGTAAAATGTAACCCATCATTAACCAGCTTAGGTCCTATTTGTTTGCATAGTGCCTTTTCGGCCTTTGTTAAAGTGTGCTTTTCAGCTCTGCCTCCAGCACTTATATTTGATCGGTGGTCATCATTTCCTGGTACACGTCGCATTGCACCAATTGGTTCACCATTTAGCATTAAAATACGTACATCACCTTGGTCAGCACCTTCAATATAATCCTGCAAAATCACATAATTAGATGTACCGTCACTATTGGTTATGTAAAAATCCAGCAATGAATTGATACTACTCATTGCTGATTTTTCAATTAATATCACTCCCGATCCACCAAAACCATTAAGAGGTTTTAGTATCATTTTATCGGCTTTAGATTCTTTAATTTGCTCTATTAAGTACTTTTTATTTTTAGATACATGTGTATTTGGTATAATATTACTGTGCGCGTCACCAAATGCTGCAGTATACAACTTGTTATTAGCTTCTCGCATGCCTTGTAATGAATTTATAATAAACACATCATCTTTAACCGAATCTAAAAAATTTAACATTAACGGATCTAATGGCGGATTTGCTCTAAAAAATATAGCATCAAAGCCCGCTAAAGGCAACATTTCTATACGAAGTTTAGCTTTATTATAAAATGCTTTTAATCCGCTAGGCACCTTATCCATTTTTTCAATAATAGAACAAAACGCACTGGTAACACTATCACGAATAGTTAAGTTTGCCGGTGTACACATGGCAACACCATGCCCACGTTTAACACATTCTTTTATTAAAGCTAACGACGTATCATTTTCGGGATCTATTTTATCCCAAGGATACATTATAAAACAAACATTCATCCTTTTTGTAAATATTAAAAATTATATAATTATTTTACTGCATCATAGTTATCATCCCACTCTTTTGGCTTAGGCTTTCCTAATTTACCTAATGATTTTGCTATTATCATAGATACTGATGCATCTCCTGTTACATTCACCGTTGTTCTACACATGTCCAAAGGTCTATCTACTGCAAATATTAATGCTAAACCTGCTTCAGGAATTCCTGCTTGAGCTAACACAATTACTAGCATTACCATACCTGCACCTGGAACTGCGGCAGATCCTATAGAAGCCAATGTTGCAGTAGCAATAATACCTAATTGTACACCAAAAGATAAATCCATACCAAAAGCTTGTGCAATAAATACTGCTGCTACTGCTTGATATAAACTTGTACCATCCATATTAATAGTAGCACCGATAGGCAACACAAAGCTTGACACTTCTTTTTCAACCCCTAAGTGTTCTTCTACACGTTCCATAGTTACAGGTAATGTTGCAGCACTACTACTGGTTGAAAACGCTAATAATTGCGCTGGTGAAATTCCATTTAAAAAGAATTTTGGTGATTTTTTAGTAAATACTTTTACCATAGATATATAAAAAGCTACCATTAAAACTAAACCTAAAACTACGCATAATGCGTACATGCCTAAAGCTTGAAATAATGCTAAACTTGGTGACTCGGCCACTAGGGAAGCTAACAATGCAAAAACTCCAAAAGGTGCAGCTAGCATAATTAAATCAATCATTTTTAAAATAACATCATTAAAGCTATCAAAAAACTCTTTTACAGGTCTTGATTTTTTTTCAGGGATTAATATTAATCCAATAGCAAAAAATATAGCAAAAAATATAACTTGCAACATATTTCTATTATTACTTGCTGCTTTTACAATGTTATCTGGTACAATATCAATTAAAGCTTGTAATGGACCACTTTCTTTTTGTGAGTGTGCTGCTGCAATTTTACTATCTGCCGAAGCCTTATTACTTGCCATTAGCTCACTTCTTGTTTCTTCGTCAATATAATTTCCTGGTTTTACAATATTTACTACTGCAAGCCCTATTGAAACCGCTACAATAGTTGTTAATATATATGTACCAATAGTACGTCCTCCCATTTTGGATAACTTTGAAATATCTTTCAAATCTGATATTCCCTTAATAAGTGATGCTAAAATTAATGGCACCGCTATCAATTTTAAACAGTTGATAAATATTTTACCAAAAGGCTTTATCCAATCAACTATAAATGTTTTTCCAAAACTGAATTGAATCATTAATAATGCAAAAGCAACCCCAAGCCCCATGCCTATAAGTATTTTCCAATGTAATGCGAGTTTCTTCATCCTTTAATTATATTTAGTTTAGTTATGTTTTAAAAATTAAATTAGTGTTTATATAAATGGTTAAGTAGCATAAAATCTGCCATAACCAATGCCGCCATTGCCTCAACAATTGGCACCGCTCTAGGTACAACACATGGGTCATGACGCCCCTTGCCTTGCATTTCTTCTATTTTTCCATCGGCATTTAAAGCATCTTGTTTTTGCATAATTGTTGCAACGGGTTTAAATGCAACTCTAAAATAGATATCCATACCGTTACTTATCCCGCCTTGTATACCTCCCGAAAAATTGGTTTGTGTACTACCATCTTCATTAAATAAATCGTTATGAGTACTTCCCAACAGTTTAGCCCCTTCAAAACCACTACCGTATTCAAACCCCTTTACGGCATTTATCGATAACATGGCTTTACCTAGCTCAGCATGTAATTTATCAAAAACAGGTTCTCCCAGCCCTATTGGCACGTTTTGAATTACACAGGTAATTACACCTCCTATAGTATCGCCTTGTTTTTTAATTTCTTTAATTTTAGATATCATTGCCTCTGCTACGTTGGGCTCTGGACATCTAATAGCGTTCGACTCTATTAGGTCAAAGTTTAAATCTGAATAATTTTTATTAAGCGTTATATTGCCTACGGAAGATGTATAGGCGGTAATTTTAATACTATTTATATATTGTTTAGCAATTGCTCCAGCAACAACTCTACACGCCGTTTCTCTTGCCGAGCTTCGGCCTCCACCTCGATAATCACGATGCCCATATTTTTTGGTATATGTAAAATCGGCATGACTTGGCCTATAAGTATCTTTAATGTGTGCGTAGTCGTTAGATTTTTGATTTGAATTTCGAATTACAAAACCTATAGAAGTGCCCGTGGTTACCCCTTCAAAAATTCCTGACAAAAACTCAACCTCATCAGGTTCTTTACGTTGTGTTACAATTTTTGACTGTCCTGGTTTACGGCGATTCATTTCATTTTGAATTGCTTCAAAATCAATTTTCAAGCCCGATGGGCAACCATCAATAACGCCACCAATTGCAATACCATGAGACTCCCCAAATGTTGTTACTTTAAATATCGATCCGAAGGAATTACCCGCCATTTTTTAAATCTAGTTAGTTTACTAATATTTCAAATGTATTAAAAACACATTAAGTTTAACTAGAAAAATAGTTATTTTTTAATAAAAGTCCTTAATTAACATAAATCAAATATTATACTTTTAGCATCTTAAATTTATCAATAGGCCAAAAACAACGTGCTTTAATTATATTATAAATTTGATTTTAAGCAACTTAACAATCAATTCAACGCTTTTAAAGAGTCTAACTTTTTTTGTAACATTTGTATTTGGCTTTTTTTTGTTTCTAAAGCAGGTTTAATCGATAAAGAATCATTGTGAGGTGCTGTAAACTCAGAGTTAACAGCTAAGCTATCTTTTGATTTTGTATAATAATACCCAATACCTTCGCTAGCTCGCCAAGCTTCATTAAGCTGGTTATATATTGATTCTTCCCAAGTACTTGGGTGTTTAACATCAATCCAAACTACATCTCGATATTCGCTATCAACTAAAGCTAAATCGGGTGTTGCTGCACCGTCAAACTGTCCATTTTCATTTTTTGATGCGACTGTACCTAAAAAGAAAAGTCGACGTTTACCTGCAATATCTTTAATATATGGCCTAAACTCAACAGCTGCATTTACATTCCAATCAAATTCCTTACGAGATTCCTGTACTTTTAATGGCATTGCCGACACCCCTGCGTAACCTTGTTTTTTGGCGGCATGGTCATAATAATACATAACATTAGTGCCATCCGCAGGCACAAAAACACTAAAGGTCAAACTTGTTCGCTCAACACCTACTGGCTCTAAACCAAACCAATGGTAAAGGCCATTATAGGCTTTAACATCTACATCATCAAAATTAAAATCGGTAACAAAAGGCTGCTCATTTTGATCTTTATCTAGGTCCGGAATTTTAACAGCCGTTTTCATATTCCATGGCAATGGATCACTAAATCCGCCTACAAATTTTAACGACTGCGCTTGTAAACGTGATACTTTTTCGGATAACGCATTTTGACCTTTTAAAAAGTCATGTTTTTGCATATCGGTTGGCGAAACAAATTCGCCTTTACCAAAAAACACACGTTCCAAAACATCAGCTGTTTTATGCGCTCCGCTTTTTATCAACAAAACACCTCCAAATGTTGGATATGGAAAAAAGAAGCCTTTCCATTTTGTTAAACTTACTACTTGTACCCATTCATTATTGTCGTTTTTTAAGTAAAATACATCACCCGGCTGATAGTTACATAATTTCCAAAAACTTAAACGTTTAACAGCAGCATTATAGGTTCGTCTACTAAATTTTAATGACTCGCCTATTGAAAATACGGTTGAAATTCTATTTTCATTCGAAAACCTTGGAAATGGCGAAGTGCTTGACACAGCAAACAACTCTTCGGTATTATCATTTATGCGTTGCCATGTGTATTTTTCTGATGGCTGTATTGCCATTGTCCATTTATTTTGACCATCTACACGAACTAAATGTGGTAATGACACATCTTTAGTTTCTCCAACCGATTCGTTTGCCATTGAAAAAATGTTTTGCAATGGCTGTATACGCTCATTTTGAGTAAGCGGTAATTCATTTATTTCAACAAGATTTAAATCCTTAAACACATTATAAGTTTTCATGTAATCATACATTTTATAATGTACTCCTATAATGTACATTGCTCCAAAAATCACAACCATAAACAGAAACACAAAAAACCTTTTCATAGCGCTTACTGATTTTCTAAACGATCTAATTCCTATAAAAAGCACTAGCAAAACAACTAGTATTATAAATAAAAATTTACGAATAAATAACAAGATAGGCTGAAAATCATCACGGTGTATAAAAATTAAAGTCAGTAATAACAGGCTTGCCAATACTACAATTAATTTTTGTTTAAAACCTTTTTTCCAATATCGCTTTATCATAATAACTAAATTAAATTACATTAAGCCCTTATCTTTAAGGCGCTGTCTTGCACTTTTTTGTGGTTGTTCTATTTTCTCTGTTTGTTCTGCTTTCGCAGAAGTTATATTGTTTTCATTGTCTTCTGTAATATCTTCGATAAACGCTTTACTTTTTTCTATTGTTGTAGTCACAAAATCTTCAATATCGTCAGATTTTTCTTCAACAATTTTTGTTGATTTTAGCACAAATGTTGCCAAATACGTCCCTAAAACCGTACCAAAAACTATTGACGTAAACACTGAAATGGTAACATAACTAAACTCTATCGGAATTAAAAACCTTAAAACCAATACTACAAAAACAAAAAATAAAGCACAATAAATTACACGAAGAACAGCTTTTTGCTTGTAAACAAATCCTTTTGTATTATCGGGTTTCATTTGTAACTCTTTTGAGTTAAGTATTTTATTAAAAAACCGATACGCTTTATTACTGTTTGACTCTCGCCAGTAGATAAAAATACCAAACAAAATTGCCGATATAAAAAATATCAATTCTAAACCCATATATAATAATTTAAAGTGTTTAATTAAAGGACGCTAAAGTTTACAATACGTTACAAATTACTATTGTATATTACCATCAACCATTGTTAACTTACGGTCTGCCATGTTTGCTAAATCGTCATTATGAGTTACAATAACAAATGTTTGATTAAACTCATCCCTTAATTTAAAAAACAAGTTATGTAAATTATCTGCCGATTCGCTATCTAAATTTCCCGAGGGCTCATCGGCAAAAATTAATTTTGGATTATTAATTAAAGCTCTAGCCACAGCAACGCGTTGTTGCTCACCCCCAGAAAGCTCACTTGGTTTATGATTTTTTCGGGATGAAAGCCCTAAAAAATCCAACAACTCTAAAGCACGCTGTTCAGCTTTTATCTTTGAAGTGCCTTTTATAAATGCAGGAAGACAAATGTTTTCTAATGCAGTAAACTCAGGTAACAATTGATGAAATTGAAAAATAAATCCTATATTTTCATTTCTAAATTTAGCCAACTCTTTTTCAGATAAGCCATTAACCTCTATATCATTTATAATTAAACTAGAGTTTTCTTTTTTTGAAAGTACATCTAACGTTCCTAAAATTTGAAGTAACGTTGTTTTTCCTGCTCCAGACGCCCCCACTATAGACACAATTTCGCTTTTTGCTATAGCTACATTAACTCCTTTTAAAACCTCTAAATCATTATAAAACTTATGAATATTTTTAGCTTTAATCATAAATTACTTATTAAAATATAATGTAAAATTAATGTTTTTAAAAACAAATTTACTTTTTACTCAGTAGTGTTTTCTGTTTTAACAATAAGTTAATCTACTTACTATTGGGTATTGCTCGTATTTTAGGCAACACCTATATTTGAGTTATTATTAAACAACAAAAAAAACACAATTGGCATGACAACTTTTTTTTCGATTTTAGCAGCTCTTATTATTATTAATATCTTTTTATTAAGCGTTAGTATTAACAAAAACAATTAGCGTACTGTAAATACTATCCTAAAATAGTATTTACAAGTTTTTCTTTAGCAAGTACATCATCACCAAATAACCATCGTAACACATTATTTTCCCAAATAGCATCATACTCACTACTTGTCACAATTTTTTGATTAATTGCCAAGTCTAATATCTTACCTGGATACGATGATTGTGCATCACTTTCCATTTCACCTAATGGATAAGGGTCATCTAACCCCATGATTACTTGTTTTGAACCTTGCCTATCTATCATCAGCTTTAATGAGTCGGTATCATGTACTAATGTATCAAAAAAAATATTAGGATGCCCTACTGCTTTGCGAGGATGATGCTTACCTTCAAACAAATCTGGCCTGCCGTCAAAACCCTGAATACGCCTACCTAGGTTCATTTGAGCCAATTGACCACCGTGAGCAAAACAAGTTCTTATATTAGGAAAACGCTCATGCATACCATTAAGTGTGTAAAAATGATAGGCATCACCGCATTGCGCTAACATCCATATTAAATGAAACCGCCAAGCTGTATTTTCTAAATTTATCATTTTATCACCGTCATAAGGGTGTACTTCTATTGCTAGCTTATATTTATTAGCTAACTCAAAAATTGGTTCATTTTCTTTATCAAATACCGATCGCCATTGACCAATTGAATCCATAAAATGTGTTGGTAAACACAATACTTTTAAATCTAAAACCTCAACACAACGTTCAATTTCCCATAGGGCACCTTGTATAAAACCCGGGTGAATTACAAAACCACAAGTAAATTTATTAGGGTGATTATGTTGTACTTTTGCATTAAAATCATTTTGAAATTTTAATGCTTTTTTCATTTCTTCAAACCTCAGCCCATTGCCATATAGCTGAGATAAATTTAACACAACAGCGTGGTCTAACCTATTGCGCTCCATCCACTCTAATTTTTCATCTAAAAAAAAACTAGAATCTGTTACCGGGCGTTTCCAACCTTTTTGCAACATATATTTACGCTCATCATCTACCCAAAAAATTTCTTTATCCTTCATAAATTGAGGTATTTCTTCAGGATATGGTAGCAGGTGCGAATGCCCGTTTATACGTAATTTTCTTTTTGTCATAGCTTATTTTAAAATTACGCGTCTAGTTGTACTTTTTTGGGCGCCTGCATTACATGCGAACAATTAGGACATGTGCGTTTATTTGTATCATTATAATAATTATCAAAAATTTTTGGCATATCAGTTTCTATATTATTAAGCGTAAAATCTTCTTCATAAAGTTTTGTTGTACAGTTTTCACAAAACCACAACAAAGCATCCTTTACACCTTCTTCACGCTTATACTCTATAACCAAGCCAACTGTATTTGCTCCTCGTTGCGGAGAATGTGGAATTTTTGCTGGTAACAAATAAATATCTCCTTCTTTTATATGAACATCTTTTGGACTACCATTTTCGATAATTTTCAAAATAATATCACCTTCTACTTGATAAAAAAACTCAGGTGTTTCATTATAATGATAATCTTTACGGCTATTAGGACCACCAACTACCATAACAATAAAATCTTCATTTTGCCAAACGCATTTATTACCTACAGGAGGTTTAAGCAAATGCCGATGTGCATCTATCCAGGCTTTTAAATTTAAAGGTGAAATTGTTTTACTCATTTAATTATATTTATTTATGTTTTAAAAATACAAATATTCTTTCAGTTAGTTTCTTGCTAATTTTTTGGCTTTTGCACTAATTATTTCTGCAACTGGTTTATTTTCTATTTTACTTTCTAACCATGACAGCACATCTAAATATAAAAATGCTCTACGCTCATATGGATCATCTTCATACTGTTTTAAAGTTGCATGTAATTTTATAAATTCACTTTTCAATTCATTAGGAAAAATAGTGCCTAATTTACGTACAAACCCAATCATTGCCTTTTGTACTTCATGCAAATCATCCATTTTTATCAAAAACTTATACGTACTTCTTAGTAATGACTCTAAATAATAATCTTTACCCGATTCATAATGTGCTATTAAATTTAATAATCGCGAAAAACACATTAAATCCTCTCTTGTTTTTACGGTTTTATTGGTTATAATTTTATTTAAATACTCAATAGCTATTTTATAATTACCTTGTCCAAATGCTAAAGATGCTATTTTATAATAAAACACCATTATGTGATGCTGATCTATACGAAATTGGGTGGAGTTTATACCATTAATTATATTGCTTAATAATGGCTTTGCATCACTAAAATCACCAATCATGAATCGATAATTTAGCTTATTATTATTTATATATAAAAACAACAATGTTTTTATATTATCGGCTTTTACAAAATTTGCATCTTCGTTAAGGTGTTCCAAACGGGCTAATATTTCGCTAAAGCGTTTATCTTTTTTTAAGAAAAAAAGTGACTCTAATAAATAATGCAATCCTTTTAAATAAAATACTGGATTTCTACTAATCATTACTGGGTTATCATCAAATAGCGTAACCCATCTTTCGGCATATTTATAACAAAACACAAAATCTTGTGTTAAAAAGCTATACCATAAATTAGCTTTTGTTAGCCATAATTTTTCTCTAAAATCTAAGTTTTCATAAGTACACTTTGGCAATTGTGATTCAAAATACAATTGTACTTTTTGCTTTTCCTCATCACTTCGTACATAACCTGTGCGCAACATCATACTATAAAGTTCTAACGATAAATTTGACAATTTACTAGTTAATACATTAGCTTTACTTAATAATCTTGCTTGTTTAGATAGTGTTTCGGCACGTGTAGCTATACTACGAGTAATGTATTGCGTTTCAATAATTTTTTCAAGTTCAACAATTTCATAGGCAATGTTTTTTTCTTCATTTTCAAGTGCTAAACTTTTAACTTTATCCAACAACCTTAAACTTTGCTTATAAAGCCCTTTATGATATAAAATTGTGGCAAAATCTAATTGTTCACGTATTTGTATTCTAATATTTTTATGTGCAGGATTAAGCCGTAAACTTGTTAATATTTGTTTATATAAATGAGCTTTTAAATTAGACAGCTGCGTTTTTGTTACGATACCCGATTTTAAAACATCGGCTTCTTTATAAACTTTCATTTTATCAAAAAGCTCAAATAAATGAAAAAATTTAGCGTCTAAATTTCCATCCAAGCGACCAACGTAAAGCTTAAACTGTCTTTTTTCGCTCTTTGACAACGACTTTATCAAAACAAAAAGCGCATCTGTTTCGCGATTACCTATTGTAATACTTTTTGACATAAACTATTAATTATCAATATATTAATAACAAAAAAACAAACATTTAACATCGTAATGCTAGCTTTTTTTAATAAAAAACAACTATTGTAAAGATATATATTAGCTATTAAAACTTAACTATGGCAAACGATAAAGTCCAAATATTTGACACTACACTAAGAGATGGAGAGCAAGTCCCTGGCTGTAAACTATCTACAAAAGAAAAACTTATTATAGCTGAACGTTTAGATATTTTGGGCGTTGATGTTATTGAAGCAGGTTTTCCTGTTTCTAGTCCAGGAGATTTTAATTCGGTACAAGAAATAGCTAAACTCGTAAAAAACGCATCAGTTTGTGGCTTAACACGAGCTGTAAAAAAAGATATTGAAGTTGCTGCACAAGCCTTACAACATGCAAAACATCCGCGTATACATACAGGAATTGGTACAAGCGACTCTCATATAAAATATAAATTTAATAGCTCGCCTGATAAAATTATTGAACGTGCCATAGGCGCTGTTTCCTACGCAAAATCATTTGTAAATGATATCGAATTTTATGCCGAAGATGCAGGCAGAACTGATAACGAATTTTTAGCTAAAGTACTTGAAGCTGTAATTAAAGCAGGCGCAACTGTACTTAATATACCCGACACTACAGGATATTGCTTACCAGATGAATATGGTGCCAAAATGAAATATCTAAAAGAAAATGTTAAAGGCATAGATAACGTTATTTTATCATGCCATTGTCATAATGATTTAGGTTTAGCAACATCAAACTCTATAGCAGGAGTTATTAATGGCGCTAGGCAAATTGAATGCACAATAAACGGCATTGGTGAACGTGCTGGTAACACCGCACTAGAAGAGGTCGTAATGATTTTAAACCAAAGACAAGATTTAAATCTAACTACAGGAGTAAACACCAAGCTTTTATATGATACAAGCATAATGGTTAGAGAAAAAATGGGAATGCCTGTGCAACCAAATAAAGCTATAGTTGGTGCAAATGCATTTGCGCATAGCTCAGGCATACATCAAGATGGGGTTATCAAAAACCGAGAAACCTATGAAATCATGAATCCTCTAGATGTTGGTGTTAACGAAAGTGCAATTGTTTTAACTGCCAGAAGCGGAAGAGCAGCATTAGCATATCGCTCAAAAAAAATAGGTTATGAGCTAACAAAAGAACAACTTGATGTGGCTTATACTAATTTTTTAACAGTTGCAGACATACAAAAAGAAGTACATGACCAAGATATTCATGAAATCATGAAAAAAATAAATTTAACCGCAGCATCAATTGCCTAATCAACAAATTAGCAAGTAACTAACTGCCAATAAATAAATTCACACATAAACTAGAGCTTAATATGCCAAAAACATTATTTGATAAAGTTTGGGATGCACACGTGGTTGATTCGATTAACGATGGGCCACAAATTTTATACATAGACAAACATTTAATACATGAAGTAACAAGTCCGCAAGCATTTGCCGAGCTAGAAAAAAGGAACATTCCTATTGCACGGCCTAATCAAATTGTAGCAACTGCCGATCACAATACACCTACAACAAATCAACACTTACCAGTTCGCGATGAGTTGTCAAGAAAACAACTTCAACAATTAACCGATAATTGTGCTAAGCACAATATTACACTTTATGGGTTAGGCCACCAATACAACGGCATTGTTCACGTAATGGCTCCCGAACTTGGTATAACACAACCAGGAATGACTATGGTTTGTGGCGATAGTCACACAAGTACTCATGGTGCTTTTGGTACCATTGCCTTCGGAATTGGCACAAGCCAAGTTGCACAAGTATTTGCTAGCCAATGTTTACTACTAAAAAAACCAAAAAGCTTACGTATCACCGTAAACGGAACATTAAAACCAGGTGTATTAGCCAAAGATGTTATTCTATATATCATTGCTAAAGTAGGTACAAATGCTGGTACAGGATACTTTTGTGAATATGCAGGCGATGTTTTTGAAAACATGAGTATGGAAGGTCGTATGACTGTTTGTAATATGAGTATAGAAATGGGCGCTAGAGGCGGCATGATTGCACCAGACCAAACTACCTTTGATTACATAAAAGGCAAAAAATTTGCGCCGCAAGGTGATGCCTTCGAAAAAGCTGTTGAATACTGGAAAACACTACCAACAGATAGCGACGTAACTTTTGATGAAGAATATCACTTTGACGCTTCAGATATTGCTCCTATGATTACCTACGGAACAAATCCAGGAATGGGTATTAAATTAAATGAAAATATACCTACCACAGGAGATATGACATTTAACAAAGCTCTTGAATATATGGATTTAAAAGGAGGTCAAACCTTAATTAACACCCCTATAAATTACGTATTTATTGGAAGTTGCACCAACTCAAGAATTGAAGATTTTAGAATTGCAGCCCAATACATAAAAGGCAAACAAAAAGCACAAAACGTTAACGCTTGGCTTGTACCAGGCTCACAACAAGTTGCAAAACAACTCCGTGAAGAGGGTTTAACCCAAATATTTGAAACTGCTGGCTTTGAATTACGACAACCTGGGTGTTCGGCATGTTTAGCGATGAATGATGACAAAATACCTTCGGGCGAATATTGCGTATCAACCTCTAACCGAAATTTTGAAGGCCGACAAGGACAAGGTGCCCGTACATTACTTGCCTCGCCATTAGTAGCTGCAGCAACAGCTGTAGAAGGAAAAATTGTAGATATAACCAAAACTCAAATTGCATAATGGAAAAGTTTATCACGTTAAATAGTAAAGCAATTCCTTTACCAATAGAAAATATTGATACCGATCAAATTATTCCTGCACGATTTTTAAAAGCAACAGATAAAAATGGTTTTGGCGATAATGTATTTAGAGATTGGCGTTTCAATACTGATGGAAGCAAAAACACTGAATTTATTTTAAACAATACTAAATATAATAATTCTAAAATTTTATTAGCTGGCGACAATTTTGGATGTGGCTCAAGTAGAGAGCATGCCGCTTGGGCTATAGCTGGGTATGGATTAAAAGTAGTGGTTTCGAGTTTTTTTGCAGATATTTTTAAGGGCAACGCTCTTAATAATGGCATTTTACCAATACAAGTTTCTGCCGAATTTCTGGCGAAAGCCATAAAAGCCGCTCAAAATGACTCCGAATTAGTTTTTAACGTTAATCTTGAAAACCAAACATTTGCTTTTCAAGAAAATTCAACTACATTTGAAATAGATCCTTATAAAAAAACTTGCCTAATCAATGGTTATGATGATATTGATTATTTATTAAGTAAGAAGGAAACAATAACTGCATTTGAAAACAATAGTTCAAATTTCTAATTATGACTTATAATATTACAATTATACCTGGAGATGGTATTGGACCTGAAGTGACATCTCAAGCAAAAAAAGCATTAGACGCAATTGCCGATGTATTTGACCATAATTTTATATACCAAACGGCATTAATGGGTGCTTGTGCCATTGATGAAACTGGAAATCCTTTACCCGATGAAACTGTTAACCTTTGTAAAAAAAGCGATGCTATTTTATTTGGTGCCATTGGTCACCCAAAATACGACAACGACCCATCGGCTAAAGTTAGGCCCGAACAAGGCTTACTAAAACTTAGAAAAGCATTAGGCTTATTTTGCAATGTACGACCTGTTAAAGCTTATAAGCAACTATTAAGCAAGTCACCATTAAAAGAAGAAAGAATTGCTGGTACTGATATTTCAATATACAGAGAGTTAACTGGCGGCATATATTTTGGAGAAAAAAAATTAAGTGAAGATGAAACTGTAGCTTTTGATGGTTGCTCATACTCGGTTGAAGAGATTAGTCGTATTACGCATTTGGCATTTCAAGAGGCTCGCATTCGTAAACAAAAAGTAACCCTTGTTGACAAAGCCAATGTATTAGAAACAAGCAGACTTTGGAGAAAAACCGTAACTGAAATTGCGAAAGAATACGCAGATATTACATTAGATTTTTTATTTGTTGATAATGCTGCTATGCAAATGATTTTAAACCCTACGCAATTTGACGTAATTTTAACCGAAAATCTTTTTGGCGATATCATATCTGACGAAGCCTCTGTAATTGGTGGCTCAATAGGTTTATTAGCCTCGGCATCAATTGGTAATGACACAGCTTTATTTGAACCTATTCATGGTAGTTATCCTGAAGCTGCTGGTAAAAACATCGCTAATCCATTAGCTAGTATTTTAAGTGCGGCTATGTTATTAAGACATTTAAAACTAGAAAAAGAAGCTGCATTAATTGAGGAAGCTGCTAATAAATCATTAGAATTGGGCTTTATTACTGCTGATATTAACCCAGACTCGCCGTTTAGTACATCTAAAGTGGGTGATTTTATTGCTGACTATATACTAAATCCAGAAGATACTAATAGAAATTTTAAAAACATATTTGTAGGACAAAGCACAATAATATAACTAACTAAACTACCTACAAGTAAAAAGGTTCTAATAATACTATTAGAACCTTTTGTTATTTTAAATACTTACCTAAGCCAAATCGCCTGAGCATCTTTTTTTCAAACTCCCAAAAAAATTTTTTTTGCCCAAAAAGCCAACCTATACTTACCAATAAAATTTGGTAAAATACTACGCCTATTATAATATATAATATCCAATAAAATAAAGGGTACATGCTTTGAGGGTTTAATCCAATATATTTAATAAGTGGTCTAGCTACAAATGCCGATGTTGACCCTGTTAAAGCAAACACTATAAAAATACGAATAAGCTCCCACCTATAATTTACCCGCCATTTAGTTTCAAGCTTAGTTATTAATATCCCAAAAAACTTTATTAAAAGATAGCAAAGCAATGCACTTAAACTAATTATAAGTATCTTATTTGAGCCATTTAATAGTTTACCTACTATTTTAAAACTTGTAAAAAAAAGGGCTATTACCGCAAATAAAGGAAATACTAATTGCCAATTACTTTGAATTTCCCATTTTAACTTAAATCGATTAATCATATTTAAAAACATAACAAAAGTTTGTAAAAATGTTAAGGCGCTACAATTGTAGCGCCTTAAACCAACAAAAAACAAAATTTAACATTATCCTAATAATCCTTAAATGTTTAACAAACAAAAAAAATACATTTAAGTAGAATAAAAATAAGATAAACGACATAAAAAATAGTCGTTTAACTTGTTGCAAATATATAACATATATTACAACTTATAAAATATTTTAATATTTGTTAACTATTAAGCATTCAGCCTTTTAATTAAATTTAATGCCGATCCTTCGTTATACCAATCAATTTGACCTTGGTTATATGTATGATTTACAGCAATTTTATCAAGTGTTCCATCGGCATGTACAACCTCTATCGTAAGTGGTTTTCCTGGTGCAAATGCATTTAAATCTAAAAAGTTAAATGTGTCATCTTCTTGTATTAAATCATAATCCGACTCATTTACAAATGTTAAACCTAACATGCCTTGCTTTTTTAGATTAGTTTCATGAATACGAGCAAATGATTTTACAATAACAGCAGCTACTCCCAAATGTCTTGGTTGCATTGCTGCATGCTCACGTGATGAGCCTTCTCCATAATTGTGATCGCCAACAACAATAGTTTTAATTTGTTCTTTTTTATAAGCTCTTTGCACATCTGGCACACCCCCATACTCACCTGTAAGCTGATTTTTTACAAAATTAGTTTTTGAGTTAAATGCATTTACCGCACCTATAAGTGTATTATTAGCTATATTATCTAAGTGCCCTCTAAAACGTAACCACGGCCCTGCCATTGAGATATGGTCGGTAGTACATTTACCATGTGCTTTAATTAGTAATTTAGCGCCTTTTATTTCGTTTCCGATAGGTGTAAATGGTGTTAACAACTGTAGCCTTTCGGAGTCATCTTTAACCGTAACCTCAACATGACTTCCATCTGCTTCAGGTTCTAAATACCCGTTATCTTTAACCTCAAACCCTTTAGGTGGTAATTCCCAACCTGTAGGCTCATCAAACATAACTTCTTCACCGTTTTCATTGATTAGCTTATCTGTTAAAGGATTAAAATCTAATCGTCCAGCAATTGCAATAGCTGCTGTTATTTCTGGCGAAGCTACAAAAGCATGCGTATTTGGGTTACCATCAGCACGTTTTGCAAAGTTTCTGTTAAATGAATGAACGATACTGTTTTTTGGTGCATTTTTAGGGTCGCTATATCTAGCCCACTGCCCAATACATGGCCCGCAGGCATTTGTAAATATTTTTGCATCTAATTTTTCAAATACATCAAGAATACCATCACGCTCAGCAGTATACCTTACCTGCTCTGACCCTGGATTAATACCTAGTTCGGCTTTCATTTTCAAACCTTTATCTAAAGCTTGCTGTGCAATTGATGATGCTCTTGATAAATCTTCATAAGAAGAATTAGTACATGAGCCTATCAATCCCCACTCAACAGTTAATGGCCAATCATTAGCATTTGCTTTTTCTGTCATAGTCGACCCAATTTCGGTAGATAAATCTGGTGTAAATGGGCCATTTAATAATGGACCTAATTTAGATAAATCAATATCAATAACTTGATCGAAGTAGGTTTCTGGATTTGCGTAAACTTCAGGATCTGCAGTTAGATAATCTTTTACAGCATTTGCAGCATCAGCGACATCACTTCTATCGGTAGATCTTAAATAACGCTCCATCGACTCGTCATAACCAAATGTTGATGTGGTTGCCCCTATTTCGGCACCCATATTACAAATTGTACCTTTACCTGTACATGACATTGCAGTTGCACCTGGACCAAAATATTCAACTATGGCACCTGTACCACCTTTTACAGTTAATATATCAGCTACTTTTAAAATTACATCTTTTGGTGCCGTCCAACCAGATAATTTACCTGTTAACCTAACACCAATTAATTTCGGAAATTTTAATTCCCAAGGCATCCCTGCCATCACATCTACAGCATCTGCACCTCCAACTCCAATGGCTACCATACCTAATCCTCCTGCATTTACAGTGTGTGAATCGGTACCAATCATCATTCCGCCTGGGAAAGCATAATTTTCTAAAACTACTTGATGGATAATTCCTGCTCCTGGTTTCCAAAAACCAATGCCGTATTTGTTTGAAACTGATTCTAAGAAATTAAACACCTCACTACTTATATCGTTAGCTCGTTTTAAATCGGTTGTCGCACCTTCTTTAGCTTGAATTAAATGATCGCAATGTACTGTTGTTGGTACAGCTACTTTCTTTTTTCCAGCTTGCATAAACTGCAATAATGCCATTTGAGCTGTAGCATCTTGACACGCTATTCTATCTGGTGCAAAATCAACATAATCTTTTCCTCTTACAAATGCTTTATTTGATTTTGCATCCCATAAGTGATTATATAAAATTTTCTCAGAAAGTGTTAAAGGTTTTCCTACTATTTTGCGCGCACTATCAATACGCTCAGCCATACGACCATACACCCCTTTTATCATGTCAATATCAAACGCCATATTTTTTTATTTTTTAAATTTTACAGTTTTGCGAATTTACAAAAAACTAAGTTAACCTTATATCTCTCTATAATTTTTAGTTTTAAGTTAGATAATTTTTATAATACTCCTAAAATATTGACTTTAAACTGTTCAAATAAATTAAATTTAGGTTTTTAAATTATTATTTTCCTAAATTATGGCAATTCACATTACAAAAAAAATATTCATTTTTTATTATTTACTTTTAATTTTAGCTAGTTGCAAATCTCAAAAAACTGCTTCTAATCAAAATGAAAGTATAACGTATCCTGAATTTAGAAATATTCAAAAAACGTTTAAAACTAATCAAGGAAACATAAAATATATTGACAAAGGCAAAGGCAAACCTATACTTTTACTGCATGGTATACCTACCTCAGGATGGATATATCGAAATATGATTAACAATTTATCTAAAAACGGCTATAGGGTTATTGTACCCGATATGCTAGGCTTTGGCAATAGCGACAGCCCTGATGGTTATGAAATATATCGTCCAGAAATGCACGCAAGTAGGCTATTAGCATTAATGAATCATTTAAAAATAAAAACTTGGACGCACGTTATGCATGATGCAGGTGGCCTGTGGACTTGGGAACTTTTAAAAAAATCACCAAATAAAATAGAGCATTTAATCGCGCTAAATACAATTATTTACGAAGAAGGCTTTAAACCGCCTATTAAAATGAAAGAAGGTGTTTTTACAAAATTTAGCATGTGGCTTTATAAAAATAAGCTAACATCAAACACTATGATAAACAAATTATTTAAAGAAGGTCTAAAACACACCTATTTAACAAAAACACAACTTGAAGGCTACCAAACACCGCTTTTAGAAGGTAAGACACAAGCTATGTATCATTTTTTCGCTCAAACCTGTAATACATTACCAAATTACGAAACTGTAATTACTAACATAAATATCCCTGTGGCTATAATTTGGGGCGAGCATGATAAATTTTTAAAACTAAAACCCCAACAAAAACGTATTACAAACGATTTGAAAATAAAAAGCAAAAATATACATGTTATTGATGCTGGTCATTTTATTCAAGAAGAAGCTCCTAAATTTATTACCAAAACTATTATTAACTTTATTGAAGCTAATTAAAATAAAAATCGCCTAGAATAGTATTCTAGGCGATTTTTTATAATAAATAAAGTGGTGTAAAATTAGCTTTTACCGTCCATTTTATCTTTTAAAGCTTGTAATGCATCGTTAGCATCTCCTAAAGTAGGTTTTGCTTCTGCAGCTGCTGCTTCTGCTTTCTTTACAGCTTGCTTTACAATTCTAGCTTCTTCTTCTCTAAACACTGCTGTATGTGAAGCAACTACACGTTTAAATTCTTTATTAAATTCAATAACTTTAAACGTAGCTTCTTCTCCTTTTTTAAGTTTAGTACCATCTTCTTTTTCAAGATGACGAGTTGGAACAAATGCAGTAATATCATCATTAAATACTACAGTAGCACCTTTATCAACGATATCTTCTAACTTAGCAGTATGCTCAGATCCTAAAGCGAAATCTTTTTCATATACATTCCAAGGATTTTCTGACATTTGCTTGTGTCCTAAACTTAATTTACGTCCTTCAACGTCAAGTTCAAGTACAATAACTTCTAAAGTATCACCAACTGCACAGAATTCGCTTGGGTGCTTAATTTTCTTAGTCCAAGATAAATCAGAGATGTAAATTAACCCATCAATACCTTCTTCTAATTCAACAAAAACACCAAAGTTAGTAAAGTTACGTACCACACCTTTATGCTTAGAACCTACAGGATATTTAGTAGTAATATCTGTCCAAGGATCTTGCGAAAGTTGCTTAATACCTAATGACATTTTAC
>CALDUQ010000051.1 GCA_937924845.1 uncultured Flavobacteriaceae bacterium | reverse complement strand
ATGTCACCATTTAAGTTTTCGGTATACCTAACTTTAAAATCTGTTTTTAGCTGAGCATATGAAATGCTACATAATAATAAAAAACTTAAAATGATTTTAAAATTATATTTATTTAGCAGCATATTTCTATGTTTAAGTCGTTATTTTTTAGTGCAATTAACTAGTATTGCAAATATCTTAACAATAGTAATTAATTACATCAGTTGATGTATGTGAAGTTTAAAACAAGGGAATACCCTACTAAACGTAAGGTGCGTTTGAGGGTAATTAATTTTTAGTTGAATACTAATTGTTTTTAATTTTTTAAAAATATATTTGTTAAATACATAAAACACAAAATGACATCAACCAAAATACAAAGTAAAAAATATATTAATAGAGAAATTAGTTGGTTGCATTTTAACGCTCGTGTTTTGCAAGAGGCAGCGAGTGAAAATGTACCTTTAATAGAGCGTCTTAGATTTATTGGTATTTTTTCAAATAATTTAGATGAGTTTTTTAAAGTACGCTTTGCGACTATAAAACGTATAGAACAAGCTGGTAAAAGTGGTAAAAATGCATTAGGAGGTATAAAGGCTAAGGCATTAATGGAGCTTATTACAAAAACAGTTATTGAGCTTCAAACCGAAAGTTTAAAAACCATTCAAAATATAAAAACATTACTTGAAAAAGAACATATATTTTTTTTAGAAAACACTCAAATATCTAAAACACATTATGAGTTTTTACATACTTATTTTTATGAAAAAGTAAGTCCCGAGTTATCTATTATTATTTTAAATGACGAAATAGAGTTACCTTTATTAGTAGATACTGCTGCCTATTTAGCAGTAAAAATGGAGTTTGATAATGCAAAAAATAAATATGCATTAATTGAAATTCCAAAAAATGTAGACCGCTTTGTGCAACTTCCAAAACGAGGTAAAAATGATTATATCATAATTGTCGATGATTTAATTCGTTGTTTTTTGGGCGAATTATTAAGCATTTTTAACTTTGATAACATATCAACACATATGATAAAAATCACCAGAGATGGTGAACTAGATTTTGATAGCGATATGAGCAAAAGTTTTCTTAGAAAAATTGAAGACAGTGTAAAAGATAGAAAAATTGGTACTCCAGTGCGATTTGTTTATGATAAAGAAATAGCAAAAGATACATTACAATACATTTTAAATAAAATGGGTATAGGCAATAGCGATAGTGTAATGCCTGGCGGAAGGTATCATAATCGTCGTGATTTTTTAAGTTTTCCTAGTTTAAATAGAGCCGATTTATTGTATGAAAGTGTAGCGCCATTACCTATTAAAAATTTAAATATTGAAACTAATATTTTTAAAAAAATAGCTGAAAAGGATTATTTACTATACACCCCTTATCATAAGTTTTCATATGTTATTAAACTTTTACAAGAGGCTGCAATTGATCCAAATGTAAAGTCTATAAAAATCACCATTTATAGGCTTGCAAAGCTATCGCATATTGCAATAGCATTAATTAATGCCGCCAAAAACGGCAAGCGTGTTACAGTTTCAATTGAATTAAGAGCTAGGTTTGATGAGCAGGCAAATATTGATTATGCCGAGCAAATGCAAGCCCAAGGCATTAAATTAATTTTTGGAGTAAAAGGCTTAAAAGTACATAGTAAAATGTGTGTTATTGAACGTGAAGAAAACAATAAAATTAAACGTTACGGTTTTATAAGTACAGGAAATTTTAATGAATCGACGGCTAGGATTTACACCGATTTTACACTTTTAACATCTAATCAAAAAATACTAAAAGATGTCGATAAAATATTTAATTTTTTAGATACAAATTATCGTATTTATAACTATAAACATATTATTGTTTCGCCACATTACACCCAAAGCCATTTTTTTAAATTAATTAACAATGAAATAAAAAAAGTTAAACAAGGTGGAAAAGGGCGTATAAAATTAAAAATGAATAGTATATCTAGTTATAAAATGATTGATAAACTATATGAAGCTAGTAACGCGGGGGTACAAATACAAATGATAGTTAGAGGTATTTGTTGTTTAATACCAGGGGTTAAAGGAATGAGCGAAAACATTGAAGTAATTAGTATAGTTGATAAATTTTTAGAACATACGCGATTATATATTTTTGGTGATGGTGACGACGAAAAAGTTTACATTTCATCGGCCGATTGGATGACAAGAAATATTGATAATAGGGTAGAGGTTAGTTGCCCTATTTTAGACACAACAATACAGCAAGAACTTAAAGATATTTTTAATATTTGTTGGAGTGATAATGTAAAAGCAAGGTTACTTAATGAAAATGCAATTAACACCTTTAAGCACAATACACTGCCGCCAATACGAGCTCAATTTAAAATGTATGACTATTACCGCAATAAAATTATAAATTAATGAGTAAACTGTCAATAAAAAAATATGCAGCTATAGATATTGGCTCTAATGCAATTAGGTTGTTAATTGTAAGTGTAATTGAAGAAAAAGGAAAAGAAACACGATTTAAAAAAAACTCATTAATACGCGTTCCTGTAAGGTTGGGTGAAGATGTTTTTTTAACAGGCAAAATATCAAAAAATAACACTAAGCGCTTGGTTGATGCAATGAAAGCATTTAGGCTTTTAATGAAAACAAATGGCATACAGTGTTACAAAGCTTGTGCAACTTCGGCAATGCGCGAAGCTAAAAACAGTAAAAAAGTAATAAAAAAGGTTTTTGGCAAAACCAAAATTAATATTGATATAATTGACGGTAAGGTAGAAGCGGCTATTGTGGCGCAAACCGATTTAAAAAAAGTCATTGACAATACACTTACTTACCTATACATTGATGTGGGTGGTGGTAGTACAGAGTTTACTTTAGTACGACAAGGTAAAACTATCGCTTCTAAATCGTTTAAAATAGGTACAGTTAGGCTACTAAACGATAAAGTTGGTAGTGATAAATGGAGTGAGTTAGAGCAGTGGATTAAGCAAATTACCGCACCATACGATAATGTTAACGCCTTAGGGTTTGGTGGTAATATTAATAAAATATTTAAAATTTCGGGAAAACCAGTAGGCAAGCCATTAACATATTTTTACTTATCCTCATATTTTAAAACTTTACAATCCTATACTTATGATGAACGTATTACCGAACTTGATTTAAAACAAGATAGGGCAGATGTTATTATACCTGCTGTACGTATTTTTTTATCAGCAATGAAATGGAGTAATTCAAAACACATTTATGTGCCTAAAATAGGACTGTCTGATGGTATTATAAAAAGCATTTATTACAAAGCTGTAGAAGGACGACAATTAAAATACTAACAAAAAAGTAAAACTATTACGCAATGACTAAAAAATCGTATTTATTACTAATAACAATCATTTCGGCACTAGGAGGCCTTCTTTTTGGATATGATACTGGTGTAATTAATGGCGCTCAGTTTTTTTTAAGTAAGTATTTTAATTTAAGTGATGCCTTAAAAGGTTGGGTGGTTGGTAGTGCGCTTATTGGTTGCTTTTTTGGGGCTATAATTGCAGGAAAATTAAGTATAAAAATTGGTCGTAAGCAATCATTAATCATAGCAGCTGTTTTATTTACTATTTCTGCCTACGGATCGGGATTGCCTAGTTTTTTTCCAGAAACCGTAAGCACGTTAGTTATTTTTAGAATTATTGGCGGCTTAGGTATTGGTATTGCCTCCATGAATGCCCCTATGTATATTGCCGAAATAGCACCAAGTGCCATACGTGGTAAAATGGTAACTTACTATCAGCTTGCTATAGTTTTAGGTTTTTTTAGCGTGTTTTTAGTGACCTATTTTATTGGAAATAACCTTACACAAGCCGAAAATATCAATTTTGGGTGGCGCCGTATGTTTTGGTCAGAGTTGATACCAAGCCTACTGTTTTTGGTGCTTTTATTTTTGGTGCCAAAAAGTCCTAGATGGTTATGCCTTAAAGGAAAAACCAAACAAGCTATTGCAGTTTTAAACAAACTTCAAGATGAAACAAAAGCATTAGCCGACTTTAATGAAATACAGCTGTCATTACAAAATGAAAGTAAAGCAAATACCAAAGTTAATTATTTTTCAAAACTAATTTTAGGAATCATCATTATAGGAACTACATTATCTGTTTTGCAGCAGTTTACAGGAATAAATGCAGTGCTATATTATGGTGCCGATATATTTGAAAAAGCTTTAGGCTTTGGGCAGGAGGATGTGCTAAAACAACAAATAGTATTGGCGTTTATTAATGTGGTATTTACATTTATAGCCATGTTTACGGTTGATAAACTTGGGCGAAAACCATTAATTTATATTGGTTGTTTAGGGATGATTATGGGGTTTTTGCTATTAGGCATTAGTTTACAGCAGCAACATGTAGGTATGGTGTCGCTTGTAGGTATTTTAATATTTATAGCTTCTTTTTCATTATCAATGGGGCCCGTAGTATGGGTGCTTTTGTCAGAAATGTTTCCAAATAAAATTCGAAGCGTAGCGATGTCTGTAGCTGTATCGGCACAATGGGCAGCAAACTATGTGGTTTCTCAATCTTTTCCAATCGTGGTAGGCAGCGACCTTAATACTAATAGCTTTTGGAACGGCTCATTGCCATACTTTATTTTTATAGCCTTTATTAGTATTATACTAATAGTAACTTATAAATTGGTGCCAGAAACTAAAGGCAAATCTTTAGAGCAATTAGAAAATATTTGGGAGTAGAGTAGAGGTGTGATTTTTGAAAAAACTTTAACTATACAATATCAAAAATACACCAATCATAATACCGGCAAGCGGAACTAGTTTTTTGCGTTTATTTTGCTCTTTAAATAGTAACCCACCAATCACTACCGCTATGATGAGTTGACTTCTCTTTATGGCCGATAATAACATAATTAACGCATCAGGGTCTTGTAGGGCCTTGTAGTAAAAATAATCTGCCAAAAGCAATAATAATCCTACTAGCGGGATAGACCAGCGCCACTTAAAGGCCTTTCGTTTTTTTGCAAACGGAAACCAAGTTATTGACAATAAAATAAGCAAAATTAACACCGTATAAAAGCAAAACCAAAACTGTAATGTTTGTGGGGTTAAAGCCCTGTTTTGAATTAAAAATTTATCATATAGCCCGCTCGAAGCCCCTAGTAGTGTGGCACCTATTATTGCAAATATCCATTTGTTTTTAGCAAAGTTTATACCTTCTTTTTTGCCAATTTTTGAATATAGTATAACCGACAAAATGATTAAAAAAAATCCAACCCATTGCCAAAACGTTGGTTGCTCATTATAGATTATTATAGCACCTATAAACGTAAAAAATGGCCCTGCCGAGCGTATGGGCGTAACAATTGTAATGGGTAAATGTTTTAAGGCCTGATAGGCCAATAGCCACGAGCTTGCCATAATACATGATTTAATAAAAATAAAAGCATGTTGTTTAAGTGAAATGTTACTAATATAAAGATTGAGTTCTGTCATCATTTCTGGCGCAAAAATTGAGCCTAGATAAACAGGAAAAATTAGTAAAAAACTAGCACTAATAACGCCCAGTAATACAGGAAACGTTTCGTTGCCTTGTACCGCATGTTTTTTACATAAATTATGTAATCCTAAAAATAATGCCGCTAATAAACCTAAATACATCCACATAATGCGCGCTAAGATAGTTGGTTTATAGGATATCCTAAATAGTAAAGTGCTAATTAAATTGTAACTTTTACTAAGGTATAGGTGGGTTTAAAATTTAGCAACTTAAACTTTTGTTTTAATTCCATTTAAATGGCATATTAAAACCACATTTTTTTGTGGTCATAAATTATATATCTACATTAGTCGTAGGTTTTAAAACCTTATAAAAATAAGTTAACTACATGGCAAAAACAGACACTAGCAGTTTTGAACAAAAACTCTTTAAAGCAGCAGACAAATTGCGTAAAAATATAGATGCTGCCGAATACAAACACGTAGTATTGGGTTTAATTTTTTTAAAATACATCTCAGAATCTTTTGCTGAGCTTTATGACAAACTAGAAGCTGACGAATGGAGCGACCCAGAAGACAGAGACGAGTACATTGCCGAGAACACCTTTTTTGTTCCTAAATTAGCTCGCTGGAGCCACATACACGCACAAGCCAAATTGCCTTCTATTGGTCAAACCATAGACGAAGCCATGGAAGCAGTAGAGAAAGAAAATAAAGAACTTAAAAATGTTTTACCTCAAGTTTATGGAAAAGCAAACTTGGACAAAACCTCGCTTGGCGAACTCATTGATTTAATATCAAACACCGAACTACAAGCTGAAAACGAAAACTCTAAAGACCTTTTTGGTCGCGTTTACGAATATTTCTTGGGCGAATTTGCCAATGCAGAAGGAAAAAAAGGCGGACAATTCTACACACCAAAAGCCATTGTAAAACTAATGGTAGAAATGATAGAACCGTACAAGGGCAGAGTGTACGACCCAGCAAGTGGTTCGGGTGGAATGTTTATTATGAGTGATAAATTCTTAAAACGTAAAAAAGGAAATAGTAAAGATATAACCGTGTACGGACAAGAAAGTAACCAAACCACTTGGAAACTGTCTAAAATGAATCTTGCCCTACGCAACATTAACAGCAAGTTTGTAGCTTGGAATACCGAAGGGACATTTCTTAAAAATGCACACCCAGATTTAAAAGCCGATTTTATCCTTGCTAATCCACCTTTTAACCAAAAAGATTGGGGCGTTGATATTTTACAAGAAGATGCACGTTGGAAATACGGAACACCACCAAACGGAAATGCCAACTATGGATGGATGCAACATATGCTCTACCATTTAGCACCAAGAGGTGTAATGGCAACTGTTTTATCTAATGGTTCTTTAAGTTCCAATACTTCTGGTGAAGGTGATATTCGTAAAAATCTAGTAGATAATGATTTAGTGGAATGCATTGTTGCGTTACCTAAACAATTGTTTTACAATACAGGTATTCCTGCTTGTATTTGGTTTTTACGTAGAGAAAAATGCAACCACAGTAAGGACGTATTATTTATTGATGCTTCTGAACTTGGCTTTATGAAAAGTCGTG
>CALDUQ010000050.1 GCA_937924845.1 uncultured Flavobacteriaceae bacterium | reverse complement strand
GATAAATTTATAGAGTTACCGTTAGTGGTTTGTTGCTCATTTTCTATTGTAGTTTCAATAAAAATAATATCGCCAACATTAAAATTAGTAACGTTGTCTTCAACCTTTATAAGTGTGTTATTAGTAACCAATAATGGTTGTTTGAAATAGTCTTCAGGTTCGTTGCAACATAAAGAAGCGCATAAAGATATGGAGACAGCTATAACTAAAGAAGAAATTTTCATAGGTAACTCAATTAGGTTTTACTTTTAGATACAGAACTTAAAAAATGGTTGCGTGTTAAGCACTATATTTTATAAGTCAGTTTTTCGTAAGCCCATTTTTCTTCAATAATATTTAAATCAAATAATTGATTTTGAACATTATTAAGTGTGTCTTTATCTATTTGTTGTTGAGACCATTCTGTTAGCGATAACCATTCTTGTACATCTTTTAATTCTTGATTATAACGATTGGCAATGGTTTTATCTATACTCGGAATATGTTTAAATTCTGAAGTAGTATTATTTATAATCTCTAGTATTTTTATTAAATCAGCTTTATTATTTTCTATAAACTCATCTCTAACAGCAATAACAAAGCATGGCCAAGGCGATGGGCAATGATCTATTCTTCTAAATGTACCATCATCTACTAATGGTTTTGTGGTAAATTTTTCCCACATAAAATAGTCAGCTTCATTATTAGTTAAGCCTTTTATAGCACCATCTAAATTTTTAATTACAGAAAAATTTAAATCGTTTTCTAAATCCCAATTGTTATTTTTTGCATTAACATAAGCCATTAAGTGAGATCCTGAACCGTATCTACTTATAGCTGCACGCGTGCCTTTAAGCTCTGATAGGGTTTTAAATTTTGAATCTGCAGCCACATGAATACCCCAAATTAAAGGTGTTTGCGTGTAGATTTGTACAATTTTAGAAGGATTACCAGCTATGATGTCTTTTACAATGCCTTCTGTTAAAATTACAGCAATATCTATATCTCCAGACCTAAGACCTTTACACATTTGTCCTGTGCCACCATGATAATCGTGCCATCTTAGGTTAATGTCTTCCGCTTTATATTCGCCATTAGCTAAAGTTAAATACCACGCTAAGTTAAAATGTTCTGGAACGCCGCCAATGTTTACTTTTTTCAAAATTAATTAGTCTTTTTTTTGCTGAATTTGGTAATGCATATTTTAATAATAATTATAACAATACAACTTATCCAAGCAATAATTAAGCCAGTTCTAAATATTCTGTGAGTTGGTAATCCTATTAGTAGGTAAACTAAGGTTCTAATTACAGTTGCAATTAAAATTATTATAGAAAGTCCTAATAAAAAATTTAAGACTTTAGTGGTTATTTTGTTTGCCATTTTATAATTTTAAAATACAATCTAAAGCGTATTCTATTAGCTTATTTACTGTTTGTTTTGGTTTTTTACTAAAGGTGCCGTTTGCTCTATTGGCAATAATAGCATTTAAAGAGATGGCATGATGCCCTAAAAGTTTACTTAATCCATAAATGGCAGACGTTTCCATTTCTAGGTTTGTTATTCTGTTAGTTTTATAATTAAAACTATCTAATTTTGAATTTAATTCTGCATCTTTTAGAGGTAATCTTAGCACACGTCCTTGAGGTGCGTAAAAACCTCCAGCGGTACAAGTAATACCTTTGGTTGTAGATTTGTTTTCAAAATGTTTTTCTAGATCAATACTGTTTTTAATTATAATTGGTCTTGCTTTATTAGTATCCCAATTGGTGTGTTTAATAAATGCATCTTCTATTTCTGGGTGCGAAATATCGTCTATTTGATAATAATGAAGCATATCATTAATCGCTAATGCATGAGAGCTTATTAAAAAAGAATCTACAGGAATATCTGGTTGTAAAGCTCCAGAAGTACCAATTCTAATAATATTTAGTTGTTTAGTTTCAGTTTTTGGCTTGCGTGTTTCTAAATCTATATTAACAAGCGCATCTAATTCGTTTAAAACAATATCTATATTATCTGGTCCAATTCCGGTAGATAGTACAGTTATACGTTTGCCATTATAGCGTCCTGTTTGAGTTTTAAATTCTCTTTTTTGAATAGTAAATTCAATACTGTCAAAATGTTGTGTAACTTTTTCTACACGATCTTGATCGCCAACAAAAATTACAGTATCTGCAATATGTTCTGGCTTAAGGTTAAGATGGTAAATACTACCATCTGGATTTAATATAAGTTCTGAGTCTTTTATGGACATGTTTTTTACTTACGAAGTTATTTTGTTTCTGAATTTAGTTTTAAAAAAATGATTAAAGACGGTATTGTAATTAGCCTCCAACACGCTTAACATTAAAGCCTTTATCTTTAAGTATGGCCATTATTTTATCTCTATAATCGCCTTGAATTATTATTTTGTCGTCTTTAAAACTACCACCAACACTTAACTTTTGTTTAAGTTCTTTTGCTAATTTTTTAAAATCTTCTGTAGCGCCAGTATAACCGTCTAAAATGGTAATGGGTTTACCTTTTCGTTTTTCGTATTTACAAAGTATTGGGTCGTCTTGCATCCAAATTTTTGATGGTGCTTGTTCTACAACCGTTTCTTTAACTTTATGATCGGGAAATAAGTTTTTTAATTGATCTTGTAAATCCAATAGTTTATTTTTTTAGTCCGAGTTCAATTAAACGTTCATTTAAAAATTCGCCAGCTGTAATATCCTCAAATTGTTTCGGATTATTTTCATCTATACAACTATCAAGCACATCTAATTTCATTTTACTAACGGGATGCATAAAAAACGGAATTGAATAGCGTGATGTTCCCCAATTTTCTTTTGGCGGATTCACAACACGATGAATTGTTGATTTTAATTTATTATTAGTATGTCTTGACAACATATCACCTACATTTATCATTAACTCATCCTGTTGTGCAATGGCATCAATCCATTCGCCTTGATGATTTTGTACTTGCAATCCTTTTCCTTGCGCCCCCATCAGCAAAGTAATTAAATTAATATCACCATGAGCTGCCGCACGAACCGCATTTTTAGGCTCGGTTATTATCGGCGGATAATGTATAGGACGCAAAATACTATTGCCATTAACAATATATTGGTCAAAGTAAGTTTCGTCAAGGTTAAGATGTAAAGCTAATGCGCGTAATACATATTTAGCTGTTTTTTCAAGCATTCTATAGGTTTCTTTTCCTACGGCATTAAAATGTTTTAATTCATTAACTGTTATATTTTTAGGATACTCTTTCTCTAATTCAGGATCGTTTTCAACATACTGCCCAAAATGCCAAAACTCTTTTAAATCACCTTCTTTTTTACCTTTTGCACTTTCTTTTCCGAAGGAAATATAACCGCGTTGACCTCCAATACCTGGGATTTCATACTTTTGCTTAACCGCTAAAGGTAAATCAAAAAAGTTTTTAACCTCTCCGTATAATTTATCAACTAAATTTTGATCTAAAAAATGCCCTTTTAAGGCCACAAAACCTATATCCTCATAGGCTGAGCCAATTTCATTAATAAACTGTTGTTTTTTATTGGGATCGTTCGACAAAAAGTCGTTTAGATTTACGCTAGGTATACTATTCATTTAAAAAAGTTGTTTATGATACTACACAAATATAACATTTTTTTAAAATTTATTTTTTACTGTATTCAATTACAATATTCAATATTTGAATTTTAGTATATTTACGACAACTAAATTAGTAGCCTTTACATGAGATTTTTACTTTTTGCAATATTCACCTCAACATACCTTTTCAGTCAACAAACTGATGATTTTAAAAAAAACAAAGTATTTTACCTCAATGGCGATACGCAAATAGTAGCAAATTCAATTCTTGGAAAACATAAAAGCAATCCTTTTAACAAGCTAAACCACGTTAATGATGAGTACAAAATGGTTTATATAGATGTTGACAAGGACAAATCAACATTTAGCTCAAGCACCGCCAAATTAAACCTTCCTGATAACTCAAAATTAATTTATGCTGGCCTATACTGGACGGCTACCTACCCTGGCGATAAAGGCGTAAAAACAATATCAAAAGGCATTGAAGGCTACAAAAACAAGGAGTTACGCAGTACAAATTTTAGAAACATCAAAATTAAAACGCCTGGAAATACCGATTATCAAGATATAACTGGCGAGGTTTTATATGACGGGATTAATGACAAATTATGGACTTTAAAACGAAGGGCGCCTTATGTATGCTATAAGGATATTACCACCTTACTAGGTAACACCACTAATGGTGATTTTACAATTGCTAATGTTGCTGCACTACAAGGGCACATGCCTGGCGGAAGTTCGGCTGGGTGGTTTATATATGTTGTTTACGAAAACAACAACAAACCCTTGCAATATGTTTCGACCTATGATGGATTTGAACTTATCAAACGACACCCCAAGCAAATTATTTTTTCACAATTTAAGGCGCAAGAAAAAGGAAAAGTTGACTTAGCAATGACTATTGGTGCCCTTGAAGGTGATTTTAATATCGGAAAAGATCAAGTTACCGTGCTTGACAAAAAGGAAAAGGAATTTCGCACGATTAAAACAAAAACAAGAGATGGCGATAATTTTTTTAACAGCAGCATCACTTTAAATAATAATATTTATAAAGAGCGTACACCAAATAGCGACAACACCTTAGGCTTTGACATCGCTAAAATTGATATTAATAATGACAACAATGCAATTATAGATAGTAAAAGTGACAATGTTACTTTTGAATTTAGATCGAAGGAAGATCAATATTTTTTGTTTTTTGTTGCTTTTCAATCCACTATAAGTGACGCGTTTTTTGAAAATTTATCAAAAAATCCTCAAATAGTCACCAACAAACCATCAATTACCAAACAAAACAATAAAACAAAGCAAAAACTTGAAAACAATACCAGCGAAGCTTCAAAAAAACTAACACAATCCGATAGGGTAAAAGCCGCACTAAACATTAAAAAACCAAAAACCACAACACCTATAGTAACAAAACAGCCAACCCCTATAAAAACACCGGTTAATCAAAAACCTAATCAAATACAACCAATTGCAAATGGTACTTATATTGTATCTAACGTGTTTTCAAATATTAATAATGCAAAAAAGTGGAAACAAAAATTAATTTCTGAAAATATTAATGCCGAAATTTTTTATCGCGAAAGCAATAAATTTTACTATGTAACCATATACCGAAACCCAAATCTACGTTTCCCTTACACAACATTAAACACTGTTAAGAAAAAGCGAAGCACATCAAATGCTTGGGTTTTACAAATAGACTAGCACTATTATTATGAACTTCACAAACCATAGCCTGTCACAACAACAACTTATTGCACTTTACAAAAACATGCTTAAATCTCGATTAATCGAGGAAAAAATGTTAGTACTGCTAAGACAAGGTAAAATCTCCAAATGGTTTTCAGGCATTGGGCAAGAAGCTATAGCTGTGGGCGTTACTATGGCTTTAAATACCGATGAATACATTTTACCTATGCACCGTAATTTGGGTGTTTTTACTAGCCGCAACATACCTCTTTATCGCTTATTTGCGCAATGGCAAGGTAAACTTAGTGGATTTACAAAAGGAAGAGACCGTTCTTTTCATTTTGGCTCTCAAAAACATCATATCATAGGTATGATATCACATCTTGGACCTCAACTAGGTGTTGCTGATGGAATTGCATTAGGTAACTTATTAAAAAAAAATAACAAAATAACTGCTGTTTTTACTGGTGAAGGTGGCACAAGTGAAGGTGATTTTCATGAAGCCTTAAATGTAGCCTCTGTATGGCGTTTACCCGTATTATTTTGTGTTGAAAATAATGGCTACGGCTTATCAACACCCACTAATGAGCAGTACAATTGCATTAATATTGCCGATCGAGGATTAGGCTACGGTATGGAATCGCATATTGTTGACGGCAATAACATATTAGACGTATATACCAAAGTAAGTGACTTAGCCGAAAGCATGCGTAAAAATCCGAGACCTGTTTTAATCGAATTTAAAACATTTAGAATGCGAGGTCATGAAGAAGCTAGTGGTGTTAAATACGTGCCAAAACAACTAATGGAAGATTGGGCAAAAAAAGACCCCGTTATTAACTTTGAAAACCATTTACTTAGCGAAAATATAACTACGCAAATAGACATTAATCACCTGAAAAAGACTATTAAAACCGAAATATCAACACATCTTGAAAAAGCTTTTAGCGAACCAAAAATAACACCAAATTTAAACACCGAATTAAATGACGTTTACAAACCTTATTTATATAATACGACTATAAGCCCAGCAGCTCAAAAACTTGAAATGCGATATATTGACGCCATAGCTTCTGGCTTAAAACAATCTATGCATCACCATGACGACTTGGTTATAATGGGACAAGATATAGCTGAATACGGAGGTGTTTTTAAAATTACCGAAGGTTTTGTAGAGGAATTTGGAAAAGATAGGGTAAGAAATACACCAATATGCGAATCGGCAATTATCGAAACCGCTATGGGCTTATCCATTAATGGCATAAAAAGTATTGTTGAAATGCAATTTGCTGACTTTGCATCTTCAGGATTTAACCCCATCGTTAATTATTTGGCAAAATGTTATTACCGTTGGGAACAAAACGCCGATGTAGTTATTAGAATGCCTTGTGGCGGCGGTGTAGCTGCCGGGCCTTTTCATTCTCAAACTAACGAAGCTTGGTTTACAAAAACACCTGGTTTAAAAGTTGTATATCCTGCATTTCCTTATGATGCCAAAGGCTTACTTAACGAAGCAATTAACGACCCAAATCCTGTACTGTTTTTTGAACACAAGGCTTTGTACCGAACCATCAAACAGCATGTTCCTAAAGATTATTACGCTTTACCGATAGGCAAAGCATCCTTAATTAAAGAAGGAAGTGACATAACCATTATTAGCTATGGTGCTGCTGTGCATTGGGCGATAGACACACTTGAAAACAACAAGACTATTAAAGCTGATTTGATTGACTTAAAAACACTACAACCATTAGATACAGCGACAATTTACAACTCTGTAAAAAAGACTGGAAAAGCAATTATTTTGCAAGAAGATAGTTTATTTGGCGGTTTAGCTTCTGAAATTTCAGCATTAATCATGGAGCATTGCTTTGAGCATTTGGATGCACCTGTAAAACGGGTTGCTAGCATAGATACTCCTATACCTTTTCAAGAAGATTTAGAGCAACAATACCTTCCTAAAAATAGATTTGAAACCGAACTTAATACATTATTAAATTACTAATTTTTTTACATCAAAGCGCTCGCTGTTATTGAATATATAGGTAACTAGCGATATCTTTACTGTTTTCGCCATCAAAAATTTGAAGCACATAAAAATATAAACCAGTAGGCAATGTTGCTTCTTGAAAAAGGCTTGATTTATTAGCGATACCTTCAAATTTATTTTTATAATTTTTTTCTTCAAAAACAATTTTACCCCAACGGTTATATATCGTTAAAACATTTTCAAAAGCTTCAATTCCTGGTATTATAAAATACCTATTAATTTCATCACCATTTTTTGTGATTAAATTATGTGCAACTAAATCTTCTACCTCTACAAGACCTCCAAAAGTAATTGCTTCGTAATCATCTGGCACAAAAAGTCCCGACGTAATTTTACCAGTATTCAAATCACCTTCAACATCAAAATTACCTAAATCCTCCCATTGCTCATTTGCAATACTCCAACCTACAACTCTTATATCCAATAATTCAGTAGTCAAATCTTCGATATTACTTGCACCATCCCACGTTAAAATTACCTGTGTTTCGGCATCGCCATTAAAGTCCCAAAACTCATCAACACTTACTTGATTAATTATGCCAACTTTTTCATTGGTGTCAAATGAAGTATCAAATGATGACGGAAAATTTGGATCTTCATTAAAATATGCTGCGCTAAACTTTTGAGTTGTTTCTCTAAAAGGTATTATTATAGGACGTAATTTTCGATCATCACCTATAGGAAAAATAAACTCATCAACACCCACAAATGAAGCATAGCCATCTGTTAATTTATTGTTGCTTTCAAAAACATATATCGCTTCATTTAAATAATCTAGTGAAATAAAATCTTTATCTCTTGGTGTTACCACGTTACCTTGCCTGTAACTTACCGAGTTTATGACTCTAGTGTTTATCTCTAAGTTTAAGTTGTCACGAACAGCCACATCCATGTCATAAAATCGAGGCGACCTAACTCCTGATATAGTTAACTCATTATCACTATTATAAAAACCTACCAGCCCTTTATTATCTTCAAAAACACCATTATTTATCAAATTAGTGTGCAAACCTAATTGACCATCGTCATGAATTTGTAAATTTCCAAAATTATGTAATGCATTTTGCGCATCTACAAAAGTTAAAAAACTTAATAAAAGTGTATAGTAAATTGAACTTCTCATAACACAAATGTTTATACTAAATTATACTTAACATAAATTACAACATTTATTCATACCTTTTAGTATAAATAATTAAAATTAATAATGTTTAAACAACTACCAAATATTTTTTATCACCTAATTTATTATTTATCCAATTTCCCAAACAAAAATCGTTTTCCATTTCGGAGTCTATTTGTTTTTTTTACATAAGCTAATGTAAAGTAATCACTATCGGTAATTGGTACTTTTACATTATAAAAATCACCGTCAAGGGTCATTTTAT
>CALDUQ010000049.1 GCA_937924845.1 uncultured Flavobacteriaceae bacterium | reverse complement strand
ATCGTAAAGATATGAAATTTTATTTAATATTTAAGATTGTTCTGATTTGTTTTTTTGGCACAATGTTTGATAATTGATTTATATAATTTTTTTAACACACATAATTAATGTGTTAATCATTATATTTTTGGTTAGTTAGTTAGATAGAAAAAGCACCTAAGTATTGGTGCTTTTTTTTTATTTTATTAATCTTGTGGTAAATTGTAAATGTGTATGAAATATGTTGTTTGTTTTTTTGTGTTAACATGCTTTAATTCACTTATGGGGCAGGGGTATGATTATATACCTAGAGGGTTTATTGATGCAAAAGTGATTATAGAAGACTTGGATGTTGATTTGAAATATGCCTATGATGATAATTTTTTGGGTAGACCTGTTGATGGTTATATTTTAAATAAATTAATGATAACTGTAGAAACCGCGTTTGCATTAAAAAAAGTACAAGACGAATTGAAAACTTATGCTTTGGGATTAAGAGTGTATGATGGCTACAGGCCACAACGCGCTGTTGATGATTTTGTATCATGGGCAAAATTAGAGCATGATACGATTACTAAATCTAAATTTTATCCAGATTTTAAAAAAAGTGAGCTATTTAAATATGGATATATTGCATTAAAATCTGGGCATAGTAGAGGTAGTACTGTAGATTTAACTATTATTGATTTAGAAACTCAAGAGGTTTTAGATATGGGGAGTGATTATGATTTTTTTGGAGAGATATCTTCGGTAGATTACGAAAACTTAACAGAGGATCAGAAATTAAATCGACAATTATTACAACAGTTTATGACCAAACACGGCTTTAAAGGGTATTCAAAAGAATGGTGGCATTTTACACTTAAAAATGAGCGCTATCCTAAAACGTATTTTAATTTTATAATCGATTAGTAGTTTATGTAAACCCAACCATGAGTTACAAGTTTTGAGTCACTATAAGTGTCAATAATATAATAATAGGAGCCTACAGGTAGTAGCTTTTTGTTTATTTTTGATTTTCCATCCCAGTTATTTTGATAGGTTTTATGGTTAAACACCTCACGGCCGTACTTGTCAAAAACCTGTATTGTAGCTTCAGGAAAATTAGTTATACCAGTAATAGTCCACAGGTCATTAATGCCATCACCGTTTGGTGAAAACCCTTTTTTTATGTTTAAATTAGGTTTTAGTTCGGTATCACAGGCATCGGGTATAAAATCTTTGTCTAAATCTACTGCTTTAAAACTTACAAGCGCCGAAGCTGTTTCACTATTTTGCTGGTTGTCGGTAATGTTTAAAGTTACTTCAATTATATCGTTTAAATTTGGACACTTAAATGAAGTGGTGTTTAATGTTTTGCTTTCTATGCTGCAATTGTCAAAGCTATTATTGTCAATGTCATTTATTGTAATAGTACCCAGTCCGTTTGTATCTAAATTAACTATACTGTTTTTTGTGATTACTGTTGGTGAAATATCATCAATTATTGTTATTGATAAATTTACGCTAGTCATGTTAGTGTTGTTGTCTGTAATGTTTAGTGTGACGTTGTTTTCGCCTATATCGGCACAATCAAAGTCAGATTTACTTAATTGAAAATTTAAGTTTGAGTTGCAATTATCGGTAGTTATGTTATTAATGGCCAACTGCGTAATTGTAGCGTTACCGTTTTCATCTAGGTATAAGGTAATAGCTTGTGATGTAGTACTGGGTGCTATATTGTCAATTACATTTACAACTGCATTAGCATTAATTGAGTTGTTATTTATATCGGTAGCAGTTATTGTAATGGTATTTTCACCTATAGTGCTGCAGTTAAAAGTTGATTGGCTTAGCTGGTAATTTAAGCTAGCGCTGCAATTGTCACTACTGTCGGTGATGATGTCTTGGTACGTTATTGCGGCATGTCCGTTTTCATCTAGATAAACAGTAGTGTTTTGTGGTATTATACTTGGCGGTGTATTGTCGGCGACAGTAATGGTTGCGTTAGTGTTAATTGAGTTGTTGCTCTCATCTGTACTAGTTATTGTAATTGTGTTTTCGCCAATATTGTTGCAATCAAAAGTTGATTGACTTAATAAATGAGTTAAACTAGTGCTGCAATTATCGTAACTTTCTGTAATAATATCTTGCGGATTTAGGGTAGCTACACCATTTTGGTTTAAATATATTGTAATGTTTTGAGTAAAAACGGTTGGTGGGCTAGTGTCTATTACATAAATGTTTTGCACAGCCGTTTGTGTGTTTGCATTACTATCGGTTGCATGCCACATACGTTGTATATAGGTGTCGGTTATATAGGTGTCGGTATAATTAATTATTGGGTTAGGGTCAAAGTTATCTATAGCTGTTGCGCTACCTCCGGTGTTGTTTAAGTTGTGTAAATCAGCACTGCAATCAATAGTAATGTCGTTAGGTGTCGTGATTTGTGGTTTTGTTGTGTCAATACATGTTCCTTTTATTTTAAAAGTAAAACGTGAATTTGATATGTCATTTGAGTCTATTACAACCATAGTTGTAATTTCATTTAATTGATTTGGACTTAAGTAAATCGTTATTGTTTGGCTTGCATTAGGGACAATAGTGAACGGTGTATTTGCGGTTGTATAAAAATCAATTACTGAGTTAAAACCAATAGTATCTATTATTAAAGGGGTGTTTAAGTTGTTTGTAAGCAAAAATTGTTTTTCTATAATGTCTCCAAATTCCACGTTACCAAAATTGGTATTATTTTCGAGTGAGGTGCTTAAACTTTCATTGCTAATTGAAATTGCGTTACCAGTTACTGATAATTGAGGATTTATAGTTGTTAATTTAGGATTTATCTGTCCAAAGGTATCTAAGTTATTTAGAGGATTTATGTTAAATACATTTGGAAGAAGTTGAAGTCCGTTAATGTCAAGTATTTCACCATTATCAGGATCGTTAATAGCGTATAATTGTCCTTTGCTTTCATTTCTAAAAATAAGTCTTGGTTCATCACCCGTATATTTAAAATTTTCGCCACCAAGTTGATGTGCGTATAAAGTGCTTTCGTCTGTGATTGAGTCGGGTACGCCAATAGCATCGTAAATGGTGCCGAGGCTTAAAATAGTATCAATAATACCATCATTGTTGATATCTAAATCAGTGTTAAGGTCAACCTTATGTGCTATGAGTGCTAAAGTGAATGAGGGGTTTTCTAGGTCTGGTGCGCTTATAGTTAATAAACCATCAGCATTAAAAGTGCCTGTAATTTCGATTAATCGTTTTACAACACCAATATTACTGTTAGCGTCACTTTCAATACTAATAAGCCAAGCATTTATAGTAGTTGCAGCTGGACCGCTAAATTCAAATAAAGTAGGGTTTGGGTCAGGCCCTTGAGGATTGGGTTGAAATTCGCTAATTTTTACATCAGCAATAGGAGTGTTGGTATTGAAGTTGAGTTCTAATAGTATTGGATTATGGTCAGAGCTGCGATATGGTAAATTACCGTTAAAAATAGTTGTATCTCTATTAAAATCTGTATTATAGTCTAACACTCTAGGTTCATCGGCATTAATATGCCAAATAGAAGCATTAGTAATGTTATTTATAATTGTTGTATTTGCAAAAAAATAATCAAGAGTACCTGTTGTACCGTTAAATCTATAAGTTGTTAGGTTGTTTGTAATTAAGCTACTCAAAACATTTGTGTAATTGTTGTTTTCTAGGTATTTAATAGGCGCTTCTTCTGCGTAAGCATTAAAATCGCCTATAATGATAACATTAGGCGATGATGTGTCTGTTGGTTTAGTATCTAGCCAAGTTTTTAAAGCAGTTACGCCATTAAGTCTAGTTTGATTGGCATACCCAGCGCCGTCATTACTATTTTCGTCTCCTGTATTTGAACTGCCAATACTTGATTTAGACTTTAAATGTGTGATGGCTACAGTAAAAATATTATTATGGTTAGTTTCTTCAAACGTAATAGCCAAAGGAGGTCTGTTAGAATTAAAAGTTGGCGATAATTGTTCTAAGCCCAAAGCAGGCAAATCAATATCGGTTAAATATTTAACACTTGTGTTTTCGGCTATTTTAATGCGTTCCGAATTATAAATGGCTCCATTTGCAATGGCATCACTTCCTATAAAAGTTGTGTTGGGGTTAACCCATTTGTAGGTTTCAGAGCCTATTGATGAATTTAATGCATTAGTTAAAAATGCGATTGCATTGCCTTCGGAATTTGCTAAAAAATCATTTTCTAATTCTATTAATCCAATAATATCAGCGTCGAGCATACTTAAAGTAGTGACTAATTTTTGAGTTTGTCTGTTAAATTCCTCATCAGTGTTAGCGCCTCTAGGATTTAGGCCAATAGCAGTTTTGTTTGAGTTTGTATTTAGGGTTTTAAAATAATTTTGAACGTTAAAACTTACAATTTTTAAAGTTTCGTTAGTGGTAATATAAGGCGTTTCTTGTCTTGGGTTTGTTTTTTTAAATTCATTAGAGTCCTCGAGTACCGATCTAACTCGCCATGTCGATCCGCTTGCAGAATTTCCAGCCCATTGGTAACTTAAAACGCCATTTAAATTAGATATTGCGTCGCCAATCTTGATGTTTGATGTAGTATTGAAATTAGCAGGAAACCCATCAAGATAATCCATTGGTAGGTTTTGGTAATTGCTACCATCATCATATATAATCGTTTTTGAACCTCGTGTTTGCTCATACAAATTGTAGTTTGTAATATTTGGAGTATGTAGTTGAGTAAAATGTGTGGTATTTGGGTTTTGAGCTAATTTAATTTCATTAAATCGCTCTAAATTTCGCATCTCTGTAATATATAAATCTTGCGAAAAACTAACTAGCATACCTTCATAAGCCTCTAAATTTGGTTGGTATTCATTATTTTGATTTAATGTTACAGATGTATTTGGTAAATAAATTTCAATAGGATTTGGTAGTCCATTTTGTGAACTTAAAATACTAATATCGGTGATAGTGTTAATTTGAGTTTCTTCAAAATACTCCGACACTATACCTGTTAATCTAACAACATCGCCAAGGTTAACGTTTAGTAAGTTATGGTTGTTAATTTCTGAAATAAAAATGCCTTCGGAAGTTAACGGGTTGTTGTCAACGCCCTCGCCAATTTCTTGAATATAAAATCCATTTAAATTACGAGTAACGTCACTATCATTATTTTGAAAATCACCTATAACAATACCTTCTACGGTTACAATATTATTTTCAAATGGGCTTATTTCGTTTTCTCCTTGTATATCGTTTATAGTTGTAATTTCTGTAAAATCATCATTTAATATAAGTCCTATAGCAGCGTTGTTAGTTATTTGAGTGTTAGTATTTGCTGATGAAATATTAACGCTAAATGTTTCATCATTTTCAAAATCAAGGTCTCCAGTAACATGTACCATGATTGTTTTTGAAGTTTCGTTGTTTAAAAAAGTGTATGTGCCATTTGGAAGATTACCCTCAAAATCATCAGCATTTGTGGATATTGTATTTGTGGTGAAATTTACACTAGTTTCCAAATCAATTTTTCCAGACCGTGTTATTGTAAAGTTAAAAACAGTACTATTGGCATTGCCTTCATTTTGGGGAGAATTGGTGGCTTCAATGTTTAGATACGTACTATTGCTTTGTGTGTTTTCATAGTTATAAGTGCCTAGCGGAAATGGGTTTAGAGCAAGTAAATTTGTGTTTTCATTATCTAGGGCATTTCTGCCGCTAAAATCCCAGTTGTTAATATTAAAAGTTGAGTTGTCATTAAGGGTAAAGTTTTTTCGATAGGCCCAGCCATCAAGATATTCCCAAGCTTGGTTAGTGCCATCGCTATTGATGTCACCAAATACATCAATTACTGAATTGTTAAAAAATAATTCAATGGCATCATCACCATTAATATTGGCGTTACCAGATGTAAAAGTAGGGGCAAACCCAAAAAACACCTCAAAATTTGAGGTTTCTCTAGAAATATAAATAAAGTTTCCTTTTTGCAAATCTCCCGATAAAGTAAATTCTTGCCCGTCACTACCACCGCCATTATTTGCAAATCCAATTCCATATTGACTTAGGTCATTAATGTCATTTATAGCATAAAGCTCGACAGCTTTTGGTGTACCGCTAGCTAATGGTCCATCAATAACACCAGTTATTATTAGGTTTTGTGATAAGGAAAAAAAAGGAATTATATAAAAAAGTTTAACCAACAGCTTGAGCATCTTAATATAATATTTATTAAGTAAGGCTAGAAAAAAGTAGCGAAGTTGAGGTTAATGTAATTTGTTGTGCAAATAAAAATACAAATTTTGGTTTGTATTTTATAAGTAGTTATTTGTAGTTTGTCTATAAAATGTCTTTTTAGTCTAACATGTGGTTATTTTTTATGATTCTATTTGCTAAATAAATTTTGTAAATTAGTATTTTTACCTTTTTATATTTAGATGAAATTTAAGGTTTATATTTATTTGCTAGTATTTGTATCCCAAAGTTTGTTTTCACAGGGCAGAACGGGTATTTCAAGTGCAGAAAAATCATACGAAGAACACTCGTATGTAAAAGCGATTGATATCACCAAAAGAATTGCCGAAAAAGGATTGGGCACAATTGAAGTGTACCAAAAACTGGGTGACTATTATTATTTTAAATCTGATTATATTAATGCATCAAAATGGTATGAAAAAATAGCAACACTAAATGATGCGTCGATACCAGCCGATTTTTATTTTAGATATTCTAAAACTTTAAAAGCTTTAAAGTTAAAAAGAAAATCTAACGAAATGTTAGCCTTGTTTAATCTAAAATGTGGGCAAGAAGCGAAACAGAAAACAGTATATAAATCTTCTCGAAATTCATTTGAAGAAATTGATCTTCAATCGGACAGATATGACATTAAAATTTTTCCGTTAAGTTCAAAATACACTGATTTTGCACCCACTTTTATGAAAAGAAGATTGGTGTTTTCTTCAGCAAGGGAGAATGAAAAATGTATTTCAGGAGGAGATGAGAGTTGTTTAGATTTGTATGTGACAGATATTTCGCCAAATGAATATTCGACAATCTCTAGATTTTCAGATAAAATAAACTCTGAATTTCATGAGTCAACCTCTGTGTTTACAAAAGATGGTAATACCGTTTATTTTTCAAGAAATTTTATTTCTAAAAAATCAAATTCGGGTAGTAAAACTTATAATAAATATAAAATTTATAGATCAAAAAAAATAAGAGGTATGTGGTCAACTCCAGTAGAGCTGCCTTTTAATAATAATGCGTTTTCATGTGCGCACCCTGCACTAAGTCCTGATGAAAAAAAATTATATTTTGCCTCAGACAGACCAGGAACATACGGAGGGTCAGATTTGTATGTGGTTAATATTTATGCGGATGGACGATATAGTAGGCCAAAAAATTTAGGACCTCATATTAATACAAAAGGAAGAGAAACATTTCCGTTTGTAAGTAGTAATGGAGATTTTTATTTTGCAACAAATGGCCGAAAAACTTTAGGAGGGCTTGATATTTTTGTAACTAAATTAGAAAAAGATAAAAATAATAAAATATATAATTTAGGAAGACCAGTTAATAGTGAAGAGGATGATTTTTCTTTTATTATTGATGATGTTACAAAAAAAGGTTTTTTTGCATCTCGAAGAATGGCTGGTAAAGGTAGGGATGATATTTTTATGATTACCGAAAAAAACCGTGTTAGAGAAACTTGCCAAAAACGTATACGAGGATCAATTTTAGATAAAAAAAAGTTAGTGCCTGTAACTTCGGCTAGAGTAAGTTTAATTAATGATAGCGGTGAGGTTGTTAAATCGTTAAGAAGTAATAGTCAAGGACGCTTTAGCTTTAGTATTGATTGTAGTCAAAATTATTTTGTTAGAGTGGAGAAGAAACAAATTCTTACAAGCGAAAAATTTATACAAGCTTTAAATGATGAGTCTGATATGAACCTAGTTTTGGAGGTTGAGCCGTCAAATGTAATTGTTAGTAGAGGTGATGATTTGATGAAAAAATTAAATTTAACACCAATCTATTTTGATTTAGACGAAGCTATAATTAGAGATGACGCCAAGGTTACATTAGAAAGTATTATCGCGATTCTAGAAAACCATAAGTCAATTAAGATTGATGTTAGATCACATACCGATAGCAGTGGTAATGATAACCACAATATGGATTTGTCGCAAAAACGTGTAAATGCAACTATTAAATATTTAATTGCCAATGGGGTGAGTGCCTCTAGAGTTACGGGTAGCGGATACGGAGAGACGCAACTGGTTAATAGGTGTGCAAATACTGTTAAATGTACTAAAGCTGAACATGCTCAAAATAGGCGTAGTGAGTTTATTATTGTTGATAATTAAAAGAGAGTGTGAGGCTAACTAGGTTATTTTTAAAACTTAGTTAGCAACGTCACTAATAAACTTTAAGCGATATAAACGTAACTCTTCGTCATCATAATCGCCATCAAATTCATCTATAGCAGTATCTATATCATCAGTTTCAGATTCCATAAAATAGTCGTGAATTTCTTCTTGTTGATCTTCGTCAAGAATTTCGTCAATCCAATAATTAATATTTAGCTTAGTTCCTGAGTATACTATAACTTCCATTTCTTTAATAAAATCAGACATGTCAATCCCTTTTGCATCGGCTATATCATTTAATGGTAGTTTTCTGTCAACATTTTGTATGATATAAAGTTTTAAAGCGGAGTTAGAGCCAGTTGTTTTTACAACCATGTCTTCGGTTCTAACAATATTGTTTTCCTCTACATAATCTGCAATTAATTTTAAGAAATCTTTTCCAAATTTTTTAGCCTTTCCTTCTCCAACACCATGTACGTTAGCTAGTTCTTCCATTGTAATTGGGTACTTTAAAGACATGTCTTCTAGCGAGGGGTCTTGAAAAATCACAAATGGAGGGACGTCTAGTTTTTTGGCATTCTTTTTTCTTAAGTCTTTAAGCATTTTCATGAGCACTTCATCTGCAGCGCCATTACCTTTAGCGTTTGCAATGATATTTTCATCGTTTTCTTCGCTATATACATGATCTTCTGCCATCATAAATGATGTTGGATTTTCAATGTATGTTTTACTTAGTTTGGTTAATTTAATTACGCCATAAGTTTCAATATCTTTTTTTAGTAAACCACTTACAAGTACTTGGCGTATTAAAGCCATCCAAAATTTATTGTCTTTATGTTTGCCTGCTCCAAAAAACTCTTGTTCATCTGTGCGGTGTGATTTTATTAGCGCATTTGTTTTGCCAGTTATTACGTTAACTAAATCTTTACTTCGGTAAGTTTGATTTGTAAAATTAACGATTTCTAATAAAGTTTTTACTTCGTTTTTTGCTTCAATTTGAGTTTTAGGAAACCTAATATTATCATCTAAATCGCCACCTTCTCCAGTTTCATTGTCAAATTCTTCTCCAAAATAATGCAAAATAAATTTACGTCTAGAAATAGATGATTCGGCTAAGGCTACAACCTCTTGCAATAAGGCTTGTCCAATTTCTTGTTCAGCGACAGGTTTTCCTGCCATAAATTTTTCTAATTTTTCAACGTCTTTGTAAGCATAAAAAGCTAAGCAATGGCCTTCTCCACCATCTCTTCCTGCTCGACCTGTTTCTTGGTAATAACTTTCAATACTTTTAGGGATGTCATTATGTATTACAAAGCGTACATCAGGTTTGTCAATACCCATTCCAAAAGCAATGGTTGCTACTACAACATCTATGTCTTCCATTAAAAACATATCTTGATGTTTAGCTCTAGTTTTTGCATCTAGCCCTGCATGATAAGGTACTGCTTTGATACCGTTTACTTGTAGTATTTGTGCTAATTCCTCAACTCGTTTTCTGCTTAGGCAGTATACAATGCCTGATTTGCCTTCGTTTTGCTTTACAAACCTAATTACATCACTATCAACATTTTTTGTTTTTGGGCGAATTTCATAGTATAAATTTGGACGATTGAATGAAGCCTTAAAAGTTTTGGCATCAGTAATCCCCAGGTTTTTTAAAATGTCTTCTTGAACTTTTGGTGTTGCAGTTGCGGTCAAGCCAATTATAGGAATGTTTTCTCCTATACGTTTAATAATATGTCTTAAGTTTCTATATTCTGGTCTAAAATCATGACCCCATTCACTAATACAGTGTGCCTCGTCAATGGCTAGAAAAGATATTTTGTGTTGTTTTAAAAATTCAACATTATCTTCTTTAGTAAGTGATTCGGGAGCTACATATAGCAGTTTGGTTATGCCATTTGAGATGTCAGATTTGACTTGTTTTATTTCTGTTTTATTTAATGACGAGTTTAAAACATGGGCAATGCCATTTTCATTTGAAATTCCTCTTATTGAATCGACCTGATTTTTCATTAATGCGATTAAAGGAGACACTACAATAGCAGTGCCTTCTTTCATTAATGCTGGTAATTGATAGCATATTGATTTTCCTCCACCAGTGGGCATAATTGCAAATACATTGTTACCTTCTAGCAATGCTGCTATAACGTCTTCTTGTAGGCCTTTAAAATTGCTAAACCCAAAATGTTTTTTTAGGGCGTTTTGTAAGTTGTTTTGTGTAGTATTACTCATTAAAGTTACAGATTATTAGTCTTAATACTTTATAAATATATAAAATATTATCAATTATTATGTAAATAATTTGAGTGGTTAGTTAGAGGATTATAAAGATACTTTTTTTAAAAATATCAACAATGTTTTTTTTTATAAAATTAAAAGTTTAACACTTTTATCGTTTATTCCAAAAAAATGGTGTTAGTAAAATTAAAACTGTAAAAAGCTCTAATCGCCCGATAAGCATTAAAAATGAGCACCACCATTTGCCTAACATAGGCATATGGTTAAAGTTTTCAACAGGGCTAAAACTACCTAATGCAGGCCCTACATTACCGAGGCTTGAAGCAGCTACACCAATTGCTGATTCAAAATCTAATCCTATTAACGAAAAAACTAGTGCTCCTATTATAAAAGATAGCATATAAACTATAAAAAAACCTAAAATGTTAAATACAATCTTTTCAGAAACAGCTTTGGCATTATACCTAACAGGTAGTATTGCGTTAGGGTGTAAAGTACGTTTAAACTCTAATACGCCGTTTTTTATCATCATTAAATGTCGTACTACTTTTACACCTCCAGATGTGCTACCTGCTGAACCACCAAGAAACATTAATCCAAAAAAGAATACTACTAAAAATGAAGACCATAATGTAAAATCGGCCGAAACAAACCCTGTGGTTGTTACAACTGATAAGACTTGAAATAAGGCGTGTCTAAAAGCACTTTCGGCCTTACCCCATACCATTGGGTGTTCGATGCTAGAAATTGTAGGGTCGCTATAAAAATATATGATTAAAGAAGCAATAATTGAAAAAACAAAAATTAGTTTTACGTAGAGTTTAAACTCTTCATCTTTAAATACTCTTGAGATGTTTCCTTTAAATGCAAAATGACTAAGGATGAAATTAGTTCCTGCTAAAAACATAAATACTATTGTAATGTATTGAATTATTGGTTGGGCATTCCAATGGGCTAAACTGGCATTTTTTGTAGAAAATCCTCCAGTTGATAGTGTGGTCATGGCATGGTTAAGCGCGTCAAAAAACGACATACCTGCAGCGCTTAACATTAGTGTTTGAGCTGCTGTATAACCAAAGTATATAAGCCATAATCTTTTTGCGGTATCTGTTATTCTTGGGTGTAATTTGTCGGCACTGGGTCCTGGGGCTTCTGCGGCAAATAATTGCATACCTCCAATGCCCAGTAGGGGTAGTATTGCTATAGCTAAAACGATAATTCCCATGCCGCCAATCCAATGTGTTAAGCTTCGCCAAAACAATACGCCTTTAGGTAAGGCTTCAATGTCTTCTAAAATAGTTGATCCAGTTGTAGTATAGCCAGAGATGGTTTCGAAAAAAGCATTAGTAAAATTAGGAATTGAGTTGGTAATAATATATGGTAAAGTGCCAGATAAAGCCATTACAATCCAACCAAAGGCTACAACAATGTAGCCTTCGCGTTTATTCATTTCTTTATCATGCTTTTTTGTAAGTAGCATTAAAATACTTCCTGTTAAGGCAACTATAAACCCTGCAGTGGCAATTTGTGTGCTTGCACCATCTTTATATATGACACTAATTATAGCTGATAGCAGCATAAATGCGCCATTACAAAGTAATAATAGTCCAAAAAAATGGAATATAATTTTGAAATTTAATTTCATTTAAAGTAGTATTACAAAAACCAACGTTCAATTTTTTTAATAGATTCTGGAAGGCAACATACCACAACACGATCTCCAGCATCAATTTTAAAATCACCTAATGCGATATGACCTTCAGAGTTTCTAATAACACCTCCAATTATTGCCGAGCGCGGAAAAGAAAGTTTCTTTATGCTTTTGTTGCTTATTTTTGAGCCAGGCTTAACTTCAAATTCAAGTAATTCGGCCGACATATTGTTGAGTTTGGTCATGGCTACAACTTCGCCTTTTCTGATGTATCTAAAAATAGTGTTTGCGGCTAATAGTTTTTTGTTGATTAACGTGTCGATACCAAGTTCATTTGAGACCTCAAAGTAATCGTCGTTTTCAACTAAAGCTATCGTTTTTTTTATGCCATTGTGTTTTGCAATAAGGCATGACATAATGTTGGTTTCGGAGTTTCCTGTGGCTGATATAAATGCATCCATTTCAGTAATGTCTTCTTCATTTAAAACTTCAACATTTCTTCCATCGGCATTAATAACTAAGGCGTTTGGTAATTGATCTGCTAAATCAAAGGCACGAGCTTTATTTTTTTCAATTATTTTAATGTTAAATTTTTGGTCAAGTAGTCCTTTGGCAGTTTTAAAACCTATTTTGCTACCTCCTAAAATCATAACATTTTTTATTTCGGAGTTTTGTTTTCCGGTAAGTTTACAAAGCTCTTCGTTACCACCTTTAGAGGTAATGAAAACCACGTGGTCACCATTTTTAAAAATAGTATCGCCTCGTGGTATAATTGTATCTTGAAGCCCATAGCGTTGGATGGCTATGGGTATAAAGTGAATTTCGGGAAATAATAATGCGGCTTCTTTAACGGTTTTGTTAACAAAAAGCGCGCTTTTAGAAAGGTTAAGGCCTAACATGGTTAAGGCGCCATCTTCAAATTGATAAGTGTCGTTAAATGCCGATTGGTTTAGTAATAGTTTGATTTCTGCGGCAGCTAAAGCCTCTGGCGAAATTAATTCGTCAATGCCAAATTTTTTAAAATCAACATCACTGTTTGGCATAATAAACTCGGTGTTAGAAATTCTAGCAATAGTTTTTTTAGCTCCAAGTTGTTTTGCAAGTGCACAAATTGTAATGTTAGTAGTTTCAGATTCAGTAACAGCTATAACTAGGTCTGTGGTTTTTATAAAAGCTTCCTTTAATTGTGTTATAGATGTAGCATCACCTGTGATAGCTTTAATGTCTAAGTGATTGTCGGCGTATGTAAGGCTTTCTTTGTTAGTGTCAATTAGCGTTATTTCTTGCGATTCGTAAGATAATAATTTAGCTAAATGAAATCCAACCTCTCCAGCTCCTGCAATGATAATTTTCATTGAAAAAATATAATAAATAAGATAAGCAAATATACTTTATTTTTAGGGATTTGATAATGAAATCCATTACTTTGCATAAAATAATAATCGATTTATTACTATAAAAATATCTAGATGTCTAAAAAAGTTAAGCCTTATAAAGATAGTAATCTTACTAAAAAAGAACAGGTTACAAAAATGTTTGATACAATTTCAAAAAATTACGATGGTTTAAATCGTGTAATATCTTTTGGGATTGACGTTAAATGGCGAAAAAAGGTGGTAGATATAATATCGGCAGCAAACCCTAAAAATGTATTAGATATTGCAACTGGTACGGGCGATTTGGCTATAAATTTAGTAAGCTCTAAACCTGAAAAAATTATAGGTTTAGATATTAGTCCTGGTATGTTAGAGGTAGGGCGTGAAAAAATTAAAGCGCAAAAGCTAGACAATATGATAGAAATGCAAATTGGTGATTCAGAAAATTTGCCTTTTGAAAGTAATACCTTTGACGCAATTACGGTAGCCTTTGGTATTAGAAACTTTGAGAATTTAGAAAAAGGTTTGTCCGAAATATTAAGAGTATTAAAACCTAATGGTGTTTTTGTTATTTTGGAAACATCAATACCTACTAAAACACCTTTTAAGCAAGGGTATAAAATTTACACAAAATATATATTGCCACTCATAGGAAAAATATTTTCAAAAGATAAGGTGGCTTATGCATATTTAAGCGAATCGGCATCTGTTTTTCCTTTTGGCAATGCGCTTAACAATATTTTAGAAAAAACTGGGTTTATAAATGCGAAAGCGATGCCACAAACTTTTGGCGTGGCTACAATTTATACAGCAAGTAAAACCTAACACATGAAAAAAATAATATATCTTATTGTTTTTATTTTTGCAGCTCAAGCAGTTAATGCTCAGTTGTTTAAAAAGGATAAAGTAGAAAAAGATGGTAATGCGGGTAAAGGTAATATAGATAATAGAAGGTTGAGTTGGGGGTATTATATTGGTGTTAACACGTTAGATTTTGATTTTGATTATCTTGAAGATGAAAGAGATATTCAAGTTATTAAAAAATTTGGTTTTAATATTGGTTTGATGGGTAATTTAAAAATTAATGAATACCTTGATGTTAGAACTGAGCCGGGTTTAGTTATAAACTCTAGAGAATTAAATTTTAGTCAAACTAATTTTATTGATGTTGATGATGTAAGTCCAAGTGACTTTATTAGAAATGTAGAGTCAACTTACATTTATTTGCCACTTACATTAAAGTTTTCGACTAAACGTTTAAATAACTTTAAGCCGTTTGTTTTAGGTGGAGCTTCGGCAATATTTAACTTGTCAAGTAATCAAGATAATTTGGATGATAATAGTACAGGACAATTTAGAACAATAAATACTCTTTTGTCATATGAGTTAGGATTTGGTATAGATTTTTATTTGGAGTGGTTTAAATTTACGCCATCAATTAGAGGCGTTTTTGGCATAGGCGATGAGTTGGTTAGAGATAGAGACCCTAATAGTCCTTGGACAGGTAATATTGCATCTATGAAAACACGAGGAGTTTTTATAATGATTACTGTACAATAGCACGTTTAAACTCACTTAAAATAATAGCTGTAGCATTAGCTACATTTAAACTTTCGGTACTTTGAGTTTCGCCAAATCGTGGAATGCAAATTTTTGAAGTTATTTTTGAGGTTAATTGGTCTGATATCCCATTTGCTTCATTTCCCATCACAATAACTCCATTTGTAGGAAGTTGAGTTTTATAAATGTTTTGTCCGTCCATATAAGTTCCAAAAACACTTGTATTTGTGGTTTCTATAAAACTATATAAGTCTAAGTAAGTTATGTTTACTCTACTAATAGAACCCATTGTTGATTGAATGGTTTTTGGGTTGTAGCAATCTACAGTGCCTACGCTGCAAATCAAATCTTTTATGCCATACCAATCACAAAGCCTAATTATTGTGCCTAAATTTCCAGGGTCTCTAACGTTGTCTAAAGCTAATACTAAAGCATTGGTGTTAATTGGTTTGGATTTAGGGATTTTAAAAATAGCAAGTGCACAATTAGGTGTTGTTAAGCAACTTATTTTTTTTAAATCATTACTTGTTATAGTGCTAATTTTATCATTAATACTATTAAAATCATCTAGGTTTGTGGTGTAAAGATGCTCTAATTCAAGATTTGAATTTAGTAGTTCATTAATGGATTTTTTACCTTCAACAATAAATAGACCTTCTTTATAGCGATGCTTTTTTTGTTTTAATTGGCTAATTGCTTTTATTTGATTTTTACTAAGTGCCATTGATATGATGTGGGATTAAAAAATAAAAGTAAACAGTTTAGCTAATCATTACAAGCTAATTGTTAATAAAATGTATTTTTGGTAAAAAAAAATAATTTAAACGTCTATTTTAATTGAATTTAAAAAATATAACCATAACAGTTTTGTGTGTCGCTTTTTTGACATCGTGTGGTGTGATTAACACTTTTCAAAAAGATGAGTTGTTGTTAAAAAACAACAATTTAATTATTAATGAAAAGTTAATCACTGACGAAGCACTTAATAATTTAATTTATCAAAAACCTAATACTAGGTTTTTAGGTGTTCCGTTTAGGTTGTATACTTATAATTTGGCTAAAAATAATGATAGCCTTTTTGTTAAATGGCGTAATAAAAAACCTCAAAAAAGACAAGCAATACTATCTCAGTTTTCCAACAAACAACTTGATAGTTTTAAGCAAACTAAATTCAAGTTTAACAATTGGTTGCAAAAAACAGGGCAAGCTCCTGTTGTTTTTGATTCTCTTAAGGTAAAAAAAACTATTAAAAATTTACAACGTTACTTTCATGAAAATGGGTGGTTTAATGCTAAAGCTACTTATGAGTTGTTAGAGCAAAAAAAACAAAAAATCGAAGTGAATTATTTAGTAAAAAAAGGTAAGCCTTCAATAATTAACACTGTGAGTACAAATATAGCATCGCCGTTGTTAGATTCGATTTATAAAATTCATCAGCATAAAAGTAAGCTTAAACCAGGGCAGCAATATCAAAAAAATGTGTTTGAACAAGAGAGAGAACGGTTAACAAACCTGTTTAGAAACTCTGGAGTTTATCACTTTGCCCAAGATTATATAAGATTTATAAATGATACACTTACCGATTCAAAAAAAATAGATATTGAACTGGAAATTAAAAATAGAGTTATTAGAAATGAAGACTCTATAGTTAGTGTGCCTTTTAAATCATACAAAGTTGATGCTGTTAATGTGATAACAGATTATAAAAA
>CALDUQ010000048.1 GCA_937924845.1 uncultured Flavobacteriaceae bacterium | reverse complement strand
GGAAGGTTTTCATGACATTAAATTTTTTAATTATTACTTTCCGATACAAAATTTTCCAAATATAGTACCTAAAATATCTTTATCAATATCTATAGCACCTGTAATTTCGCCTAGATTATTTAAGGCTTCTCTAATATCTATTGATAATAAGTCACCGCTAATTTGGTTAGATAAACCTTCCTCAATAATATTTAGATTATCTAAGGTTTTTTCTAAGGCAATTTTATGTCGTGTATTTGTAACAATAGTATCTGCATTAATTTTTAGCTGCTCAATAATATTTAGTAAACTTTGCTTTACGCTATCAATAGATTTTAAATCGATAGTAGAAATTTGCTTATAGGTATTGATGTTATATTGCGTTAAAATAGGTTTAATTTGGTTTTTAAAACCTTCTAATGATTTGTTATTATGTAAATCAATTTTATTTTCTAAAAGTAGTATTGTTATATCATCAGTATGTAAATCTTTAATGTCATTTATGACTTCTTGAGGTGTTGTATCATTTCTATCAAACACGTACAAAATTATTTTGGCTTGGGCAGCTTTTTCTTTAGCTAGTTTTACACCTTGAGCTTCTATTACATCTGTAGTTTCACGTAATCCGGCGGTATCAATAAACCTAAATGTGATACCATTTAAAACTAGTGTATCTTCAATACTATCTCTTGTTGTACCCGCAATATCAGACACGATGGCTTTATTTTCATTAAAAAGCGCGTTAAGTAATGATGATTTGCCTGCATTAGGTTTACCAACAATAGCAACCGGAATCCCTTCCTTTATAACATTACCATACTTAAATGACGTAATTAGTAGCGACACTTCTGTTTTAAGGCGGTGTATTAGGTCTAAAAATTGGTTACGGTCAATAAACTCAACATCTTCTTCCGAAAAATCAAGCTCTAGCTCTATTAATGCAGTAAAGTTGATTAATTCATCTCGTAACTGTTGGAGTTTGGTTGAAAAGCCACCACGCATTTGGTTAATTGCCACTTTGTGTTGTGATGCATTTTCGGACGAAATTAAATCGGATACAGCTTCTGCCTGACTTAAATCAATTTTCCCGTTTAAAAATGCGCGCATAGTAAACTCGCCTGGGTTTGCCATTCGAGCCCCTTTTTTAATAAAAAGGTTGATAATTTGTTGTTGAATATATTTTGAACCATGACAGGATACTTCAACAATATCCTCACCAGTATAACTATTGGGGTTTTTAAAAATTGATGCTAATACTTGATCAATGGGCTTGTCATTGTCCATAATATAACCCAAATGAATGGTATGGGTAGATTGATTTGATAATTGTTTGCCACTTACAGATTTAAAGACCGTATTGCATAATGCTATAGCATCACTACCCGAAAGGCGAATAATTGCAATTGCTCCAGACCCATATGCTGTTGCAAGCGCAACAATAGTATCATTACTCATTTTGTGTTTTTTTTGCAAAAATAATTAAACTATTACTAGAGCTAATATATTTAGTATTAAATATCAAGTTTTTGTATTTGAGATATAAACTCGGTATGCATATCGGTAGTATAATCAAGATGGGTGACCAGTCGTAATTTTCCAGCGCCCATACTGCTTATTTTTATATTTTTATTGGCAAGCTTAGTGATAAACTTTTGCTCATCAATATCTTTATGTAAAGCAAAAATTATTATGTTTGTCTCAACAGGTTCAATATGAGCTACAAAAGCTTGTGTTTTTAATACCGAAACTATGTCATGTGCTTTTTGATGGTCGTCGCTCAATCGGTTTATATTGTTGTCAAGCGCGTAAATTCCGGCTGCAGCCAAATACCCCACTTGTCGCATGGCTGCCCCTAATATTTTTCGAATTCTAATAGCATTTTTCATGATATCTTCATCGCCTACTAAAACAGAACCTATGGGACAGCCTAAGCCTTTACTTAAGCAAACCGAAATGGTATCAAATAAATTGCCATATTGCTGTGTTGTTTCCCCTTTTGCGATTAAGGCATTCCAAAGTCGAGCACCATCTAAATGAAACCCTAAATTATTTGCTTTTGCAAGGGTTTGTAATTTTATTAATTCATTAAAATCCCAACAGGCGCCACCGCCTTTATTTGTAGTATTTTCTACAGCAATTAATTTTGTTAACGGACTATGGTAAAATTCGGGTGGGTTAATTGCTTTTTGAGCTTGCATAGCGGTAAACATCCCTCTATCGCCATTAATTAAGTTGCAGGATACACCACTGTTAAATGAAAGTCCGCCACCTTCATAATTATATATATGCGCATATTTATCACAAATAACTTGATCGCCAGGATTAGTATGTAATTTAATTGCCGTTTGGTTAGCCATTGTACCTGTCGGAAAAAATAATGCTTTAGGCTTATTAAATAGTTTAGCAACTTTAACTTCAAGGGCATTAACTGTAGGATCTTCTTTAAAAACATCATCACCAACGGGGGCTGCATACATGGCATCTAACATTGCTTTGGTAGGTTTGGTAACCGTATCGCTTCGTAAATCTATAATCATATAGTAAAAAAATATTAGTTAAAATTACAGTAATATTATTAGCATACCTAATCATAAATTTTAATTTTGCAGTAAATTATAAAAATTTATGATTACAACCGATCAAATTAAAGATCTACAGGAGCGCCTTGGTGCGTTAAGGAGGTATCTTTGACATCGATGCCAAGCGTATTGAGGTTCAAAATGAAGAAGAAAAAACATTTGATCCAAATTTTTGGAATGACTCTAAAGCAGCAGAGTTAATAGTAAAATCCATAAGGGTTAATAAGAAATGGCTAGAAGACTTTGATTTACTTAAATCTCAAATAGAAGATATCGAAGTACTTTATGATTTTTATAAAGCAGGTGATGCCGACGAAAATGAAGTAATTTCACAATTTACTGAAGCAACAAATTTATTAGAACACCTAGAGTTTAAAAACATGTTATCGGCCGAAACTGATAATATGAGTGCCGTATTACAAATTACTGCAGGTGCTGGTGGTACTGAAAGTTGCGACTGGGCTCAAATGTTAATGCGTATGTATTTGATGTATGCAGAAAGCTCTGGATTTAAAATTAAAGAATTAAATTATCAAGATGGTGATGTTGCTGGTATAAAAACCGTTACTCTGCAAATTGAAGGTGATTATGCATTTGGATGGCTTAAGGGGGAAAATGGCGTTCATCGTTTGGTAAGAATTTCTCCTTTTGACAGTAATGCTAAACGTCACACTAGTTTTGCATCAGTTTATGTTTATCCATTAATTGATGATACTATTGAAATTGACATTAATCCTGCAGATATAGAAATTACTACAGCAAGATCTAGTGGTGCTGGTGGTCAAAATGTTAATAAAGTAGAAACTAAAGTACAATTAACACATAAACCAACTGGAATTCAAATTTCATGCTCAGAGACGCGATCTCAACATGACAACCGATCTCGTGCTATGCAAATGCTAAAATCTCAATTGTATGAAATTGAAGTAAAAAAGCAGCAAGCTGAACGTGATGATATTGAATCGGGTAAAATGAAAATTGAATGGGGTAGCCAAATCCGTAATTATGTAATGCACCCATATAAGCTAGTTAAAGACGTAAGAACAGGGCATGAAACAGGTAATGTTGACGCTGTAATGAACGGTAATTTAGAGCCCTTTTTAAAAGCATATTTAATGGCTATTGGCCAACCAAAAAAATCTACTGATTTGTAAATTTAGAATTTTCAAGTATTTGTTGCCAAATAAAATAAAAACCTAAAATTAACAAGCTTGTGAACAAGCAAAATACAGAGTATAATGGTTTTGTATTTACATAATAATAAATAATTTGCAGCATTACAGATACTGATATAAATAGTGATCCTAAAAGTAGGTAAAATGACTTTTTTGACTCGTTAACCAAGTAATTAAAAGCACTTATAAAAAATAAAATTAATACCATAAAATTATAAGTGTTTATAATTACAGTTTTAAATAAATAAGAGCGATTTTTTACATCAATGATTGTTGATACATACAGAGTAAAAATGGCTATTAAGATGACCGAGGCAATAATAGTATACCTATAGGCTTTAATGGCTTTTTTATCAATTATTAAAAATGTTCCTATTGATAAAAACGCATAGGAAAAAATATAAGTTATATTTATTATTAAGTACATAAAATTCATGTAATACTTAAAATTAGCTTTATTGTAAAAGTAGATTAGCTCTTCAATAACAGCAAAAAAATAGGCAATGGCATACAAAATAAGAAAACTCATTAGCCAAAAATCTCTACTACTTTTTTTAATTTTGATACAATAAAGCACTATAAAAATAATAATTGATGTCATTCTAGCAATATCCCCCAACACACGATAACCAAAATACTTGCATAAAAAATATATAGCTATACTCATAGCTAGAGTAGCTATGAGTATATTAATTTTATTTACAATATTAACTTTCAAAATAATAATTTAGGTTTGTGTTTTTGACGACACTTGTATTTGTTGCATTAAAAAATAAAAGCCTAAGATTAGCATTAAATTATGTAAACAAAAAAGCCAAAACACAAATTTATCGTTAATATAATGATCTATAAATTGCAACATTTCTGAAATTGAAATAAAAAGAGTACCTATTAGTAAGTAAAACGATTTTGAAGAGGTATCAGCTAAATAATATAAAGCACTTATAAAAAACAGTGCTAGAATTATAAAGTTATAAGTGTTTACAATAAAACTTTTAAGCAAATAGCTAGTTTTTTTTGTTTCAATCACAAGGGAAATACAAAATGTTATCGTTAATATAATGATTAAAAAAGCACCAATATGATATTTATATTTCTTAATAATATGCTTATCAATTTTAATAAATATACCAGTAGCTAAAAAAATATATGCAATTATAAAAGTAAGGTTTATTATGCCGATGGTATAATGTTTTGTTTGCTGGTATAAAACTACTTTGTCAATTAAATAAATGAGCTCTTCTAGAACACAAAAAAAATAGGCTACGGTATAGGTTATAAAAAATCCAAAAATCCAAAAATCTCGTTTACCCTTTTTTGTTTCTATTATATACAACGCCACAAAAGAGGCCATGGCTATTGTACGAGTACTAAAAAATAAAAACCAAAAACTATAATACTTAAATATAAAATAAAGAATAATATTTAAAAATAGTAAACCAATTAGTGTGTTGTTAATATTTAGTTTTATTGATTTCAATATGCACTAATGTTTAGATAGATAATTATTTTTAATAATAATTTGCTTCCAAATAAAATAAAAACCTAAAAATAGTATTAAGTAAAATACGCAAAAACTTAAATACGTTTTAGACGGCATTAAATAATAATATATTAATTGTAGCATTTCTGATATTGATATTAAAAGCGAACCAATTAATAAGTATAGAGATTCTTTTGAATCTTCAGATAAATA
>CALDUQ010000047.1 GCA_937924845.1 uncultured Flavobacteriaceae bacterium | reverse complement strand
ATTTAGTAGTAATATCTGTCCAAGGATCTTGCGAAAGTTGCTTAATACCTAATGACATTTTACGATCTTCTCTATCTAAAGTTAAAATTTGAGCTTCAACTTCATCACCTACTTTTACGAAATCTTGAGCCGAACGTAAGTGAGTAGACCATGACATTTCAGAAACGTGAATTAAACCTTCAACACCTTCAGAAACTTCGATAAATGCACCATAATCAGCGATTACAACAACTTTACCTTTAACATTATCTCCAACTTTTACGTCTTCGCCAAGTGCTTCCCATGGGTGCTTGCTTAATTGCTTAAGACCTAATTGAATTCTAGATTTATTTTCATCAAAATCAAGAATTACAACGTTAAGTTTTTGATCAAGCTCAACAATTTCACTTGGGTGATTAATACGTGACCATGATAAATCTGTAATATGAACTAATCCATCTACACCACCAAGATCCATAAACACACCGTAAGAAGTAATGTTTTTAACAACACCTTCTAATACTTGACCTTTTTCTAATTGACTGATAATTTCTTTCTTCTGAATTTCAATATCAGCTTCAATTAATGCTTTATGTGATACAACAACGTTTTTAAACTCATGGTTAATTTTAACCACTTTAAATTCCATTGTTTTATTTACGTATTGATCGTAATCTCTAATTGGCTTAACGTCAATTTGAGAACCTGGTAAAAATGCTTCGATACCAAATACATCTACAATCATACCACCTTTAGTACGACATTTAACAAAACCGTTTACGATTTCACCAGTATCGTGTGCATTATTTACACGATCCCAAGCCTTAATAACTCTTGCCTTACGGTGAGATAACACTAATTGACCTGTTGCATCTTCACGCACATCAATTAACACTTCTACTTTATCGCCAACAGCTAAGTTAGGATTGTAACGAAATTCATTTAATGAAATAACACCTTCAGATTTTGCATTGATATCAATAATCGCATCGCGATCAGAAATATGAACTACAGTACCCTCAACAACTTCGTTATTTAATGTATCTACAAAATTTTCGGCAACTAATTTTTCAAATTCCTCTAGTTTTGTATCTTCAACAGGATCAATTCCTTCTTCGTAATTGTGCCAGTTAAAGTCCTTTAAAAATTGCTCTGGGTTAGTCTGCTGTGCAGATTCTTGAACTTGAGCAGCATCTACTGCTTCAACTTCTTGTTGTTTATTTTCAGCCATTGCTGATTAAAAATTTGTATTCTGTACACCTCAGTTAAATTAAGCAAAATACATACAGAAGTATTTATAATTTTTATATTAACCCTTCTTTGTATAACTGATAAATTTGCCAAAAAAGGAGTGCAAAAATAACACTATTTTAACTGTAAGCCTAATTTTTTATAAGCAATTGATTATGAGCTTTAAAAAAATTAGACCTGCATATAAATACACAGCACTTTAAAATGCATCTTAACAATATCAAAATTCTCTTATAAATCCCTGTCTACGCAGAAATAAATTACTTATAAGTATTGGCTGTAATTTGTGCAATTTCACAAATCACTTCGCTTGCTTTAATCATGCTTTCTACAGGTACGTACTCGTATCGGCCATGAAAATTATGCCCGCCTGCAAAAATATTAGGACACGGCAAGCCCATAAAACTAAGTTGCGAACCATCTGTGCCGCCTCGTATGGCTTTTATTAATGGTGTTATACCTATATTTTTCATAGCTTGTTCGGCAATATCAACAATATGCATTACGGGTTCGATCTTTTCTTTCATATTAAAATATTGGTCTTCGATGGTCACTAAAACTGTATTTTTACCATATTTAGCGTTTAATTTATCGGCCAAACTAGTTATAGTATGTTTTCGAGCTTCAAACTTGGCTTTATCATGATCTCTAATGATATAACTCAATATTGTTTTTTCGACACTACCGTTTATATCATACAAATGGTAAAACCCTTCGTAACCAGAGGTGGTTTGCGGTGTTTCTTCCGCTGGCAAAGCGGCAATAAATTCTGAGGCATAAAGCATTGAATTTATCATTTTTCCTTTGGCATAACCTGGGTGTACTATTTTTCCGTTAATGGTTATGGTAGCGCCTGCGGCATTAAAATTTTCATATTCTAACTCGCCTATTTGGCTACCATCCATGGTGTAAGCCCAATCGGCATTAAATTTTTTAACATCAAATTTATGAGCGCCTCTACCAATTTCTTCATCGGGTGTAAACCCAACTTTTATTGTACCATGTTTTATTTCGGGGTGCTTAATTAGGTATTCCATCGCGGTAATTATTTCGCAAATACCTGCTTTATCATCAGCACCCAAAAGCGTGGTACCATCGGTAGTTATTAAGGTTTGCCCTTTATACTGTAACAAATCGTCAAAATAACTTGGTGAAAGCACTATGCTTTCAACTTTATTTAAAACGATGTCTTTACCGTCATAATTATCAATTATTTGAGGTTTTACGTTAGCTCCAGTAAAATCGGGCGAGGTATCAAAATGCGAAATAAAACCAATGGTTGGCACGTTATGGCTTACATTACTTGGCAAGGTTGCCATGATATAAGCGTTTTCATCAATTTCAACATCGCTCATACCTATGGTTTTAAGCTCGTTAACTAATTTATTAGCCAAATCCCATTGTTTTGCTGTACTTGGTGTGGTTTTACTGTTTGGATCGCTTTCCGTGTCAACGGTAACATAACTTAAAAACCGATTTATAAGGTGTTGTTTATGTATCATAATTGCAATTGTATAATCTTAAAACCATAAAATTACATAAAATAGATAAGCAAAGTGATATTTCTTTTTATTCCGTTACAATTCTGCTATTTTTACATCATAATAACCCTCGTAAATTAAGCGATGTATAAAATAATTATTAGACCCATTTTATTTTGTTTTGATCCTGAAAAAGTACATCATGCTACTTTTAAAATCATTAGATTAATCTCAAAATTACCGTTGGTAAAGCCTATACTAAAACGCTATTATACGGTTAACGACAAACGCCTAGAACGTCATCTTTTTGGCATTACTTTTAAAAACCCTGTGGGATTGGCTGCTGGTTTTGATAAGGACGCCAAATTATACAACGAGCTTAATAATTTTGGGTTTGGGTTTATAGAAATTGGTACTTTAACCCCAAAACCACAAGACGGAAATCCCAAAAAACGCTTATTTAGACTAAAAGCCGACAGTGCCATCATAAACCGCATGGGTTTTAATAACAACGGTGTTGAAAACGCTGTAAAACGACTCAAACAAAATAAAGGTGTTTTAATTGGTGGCAATATTGGCAAAAACAAAGTTACGCCAAATGCATTAGCAACTCAAGATTATCAAATTTGCTTTAATGCTTTATTTAATTATGTCGATTATTTTGTAGTAAATGTAAGCTCGCCAAACACACCAAATTTAAGAGCACTACAAGAAAAAAAGCCACTCACAGCACTTTTAAACACCTTACAAGCCGAAAATAACGCAAAAAGTAAACGCAAACCTATTTTACTAAAAATAGCACCCGATTTAACCAACGACCAGCTACTTGATATTATTGACATTGTAAACACCACAAAAATTGATGGCGTGATTGCCAGCAATACAACCATTGACCGAAGCAACCTAAAATCGGGAGCTAAAACCGAAACAGGTGGTTTAAGTGGCAAGCCTTTAACCAACCGATCGACCGAAGTGATTAAATTTTTAGCTACTAAAAGCCAAAAAGCATTTCCAATTATTGGAGTTGGCGGCATACACACCGCACAAGATGCCATTGAAAAATTAAACGCAGGTGCCGATTTAGTACAACTTTATACTGGTTTTATTTATGAAGGCCCAAAACTTATTAAACGTATTAACAAAGCCATACTTAAAACCGTATGAGTTATGATGTTTTAATAACATTTACACTAGCTAGCACCACATTAGCACTTTTGCCAGGCCCCGATAATATTTTTGTATTAATACAAAGTATCACAAACACTACAAAACAGGGCTTAGCAACCGTTTTAGGCTTAGTTACAGGCTGCCTTATACACACGCTGCTTGTGGCGTTTGGCATTGCCACATTAATTAAAAACAACCCCAGCTTACTCGTTTCAATAAAACTACTAGGCGCTGGGTATTTAATATACTTGGCTTACAAAGTTTATAACTCAAAACGTAAAATAAACCTCAATACAAAATCGACTAAACAATCTGTCAAATCGCTTTTTAAACAAGGTTTTATTATGAATGTTTTAAACCCAAAAGTATCTTTGTTTTTTATTGCTTTTTTTCCTGGTTTTATATTTTCAAATCAACTTAGTTTAACCACACAGTTTTTTGTTTTAGGACTAATATTTATAAGCGTTACTTTTTTTGTATTTGCGATAATTGCTATACTTGCAGGAAAAATTTCGACGTATTTAAGTGCCAAAAGCGGAATTTTAAACCACTTAAAATGGGTGCAAATTATAGTTTTTATTAGCATTGCATTATTAATTTTAATCTAACTCAACATTTCTAATTATCATGACATACTCTAAAACCCAACTACAAAACCTAGATCGTATTACAAAACTAAAAATTATAAATGCGGTTTCTGGCATTAAGCCTGCCAATTTAATAGGCACTGTTAACACCAAAGGCCAAACTAATTTGGCTGTTTTTAGCTCTGTAGTGCATTTAGGCAGTAATCCGCCATTGCTAGGGTTTATTGCCCGACCACAAACTAGCGATGTGGGTCATACGTTTGCCAATATTAAAGCTACTGGGGTTTACACCATTAATCACATTCATCCAGATTTTATAAAAAAAGCGCACTATACATCGGCAAAATTTGATGTAAACACTAGCGAGTTTGAGCGCTGCCAACTTACCCAAGATTACCAAAACGATTTTAAAGCCCCTTTTGTAAAAGAAAGCCACTTTAAAATGGGGCTAAAATTTAAAGAAGCTATCGATATTAAACTTAATGGCACCACTTTAGTTATTGGCGAAATAGAGCAATTAATTATACCTGACGATGCGTTTGTAGATGGCGATATTAATCTTGAAACTACAAAAGGCGTTGGTATTTCGGGATTAAACACGTATTACGAGCTCAACAAAATTGCCGATTTTCCGTATGTAAGACTAAATGAAGTACCAGAGTTTTAACCCAACTCATTAACATAATGCGCTACAATATCATCATAGCTTTTAATTGTTTTTTTACACCAATCAAAACGCTTGGCAATTTGCGCTTTTGGTGATAATTGCCAATTTACCTCAGATTGGCGCAGTTTTGTAGTGACGTGTTGTAATATTATTGCAGCTGACACTGAAATATTTAAACTCTCGGTAAAACCCACCATTGGGATTTTTAAAAAACAATCGGCAGCCTTTAAAACCTCGTCTGATAAACCTTCCGTTTCACGGCCAAAGAAAAAACAAGATTTTTTAGTCACATCAAAGTCAGACAATACAACATCGTTGGTATGCGGCGTTGTGGCTACAATTTGATAATTTTGTGATTTTAATGCCGAAATACACGTTGCTACCGAATCGTACCGATTAATATCGACCCATTTTTGAGCCCCCATCGCAATTTCGTTATCGATAGATTTTGAGTTTTTTTCTTCAACAATATGCACGTCCTGAATACCAAAAACATCACAACTACGCATTACCGCACTGGTGTTATGTAACTGAAACACATCCTCGGTTGCCACCGTAAAATGCTGCGTTCGATTTTGCAACACCGCCTTAAAACGATTTAACCGATGTGGCGTTAAATACCCCTCTAAATACTCTAAAAGTTTTATATCTTTATCCAAATTCCAGTCGTTTAAAAGCACTAAACTATTATAATTTTACAACTAACAAAACATTGGGCTAAAACGTTAGCTGTTATTGCTACGCAAATTTAAGTGTAACACAAGGTGTTTTTAGCAATTTACGCCATTTAAAGTTTTTGTATATTTAACTAAAATTAAATCTAAACATTATGCCATTTAAAGCACTCGTTACTGGTAGTCCAGAAGCAGATAAAGCTAATGAAATAAACGCCAATGGGGAGTCACTTAAGCAACTTAATGCGCAAATACGTGTGGCGCAGCAAGCTCTAGAAGTGCTAAATCTAGAGGACGCTTACCACTTAACGCCCAATGATTTGCAAAATGTCGCGACCATTAAAACCACCGACACGCTAACAGCGCAACAACAAAACGTAAAAAACAATCTAGCTCGGCTCAAAAAAAATGTAGAAATAGCCACAACACTCGAAGACAAAGAACTGGCCAAATCTGTGCTCAAAGCCTACATCAGCACAGATGCCGATTATTTGGCGGTAATCTCCCTGCGTGACGAACTTTTGGAAAAACGTGATAATTAAACGCGTAGAGCTGATGGGTATATGAAGGAGCATAACGAGCTTAAAAACAAAAGTAAGGCAACAAGTGATTTTTACAGACAAGAAAAAGTAAAGGAATTAAAATTATCAGTAAATTATTCAAATCAAGCTAAAAAGCTTAGGTTTGTTGATATTGATGTTAAGGCCATTGTCGCGGAGGTTGACAAGGTTGCCGGTGGACTTGTAACGGATGGGGTTTGAGTTTTCGATGAGTTCGAGTGGTATTATAAAGGCAACTATAAATGGTCAAAGTGCAGGGACTATTTTTGATTCAGAATATGATGAAAATTATAAAATTTATACTAAAGGGGAGGATTTATTTATGAAATTAAAACTAAAGAAAGTGATCCAGCAAAAGGGATTTATTTTATTCATTTCGATATAACAGGGAATGAGGTGCATAAAAGTACCGGTTATAATGATATTAATGCTTTGAAAAAGCAAAAAACATATATAATTCAACCAAATCCTGATAATTCCGAAGGCAATAACAACTAATCAGTTATAAATTTTACAACTCATGAAACATCTTGTGGTATTATCTGGCGCTGGCATTAGTGCCGAAAGCGGCATAAAAACGTTTAGAGATGCCAACGGCTTGTGGGAAGGCCATGATATTATGGAGGTTGCCTCGCCGCAAGGTTTTAAACAAAACCCAAAATTGGTGTTAGAGTTTTACAACCAACGCCGCCAACAATTACTACAAGTTCAGCCTAACCAAGCGCATGTTTTACTTGCCGACCTCGAAAAAAAGTACAAGGTTTCTATCATAACACAAAATGTTGACGATTTGTACGAGCGTGCCGGCAGTACTAATATTACGCATTTACATGGCGAATTACTAAAGGCACGAAGCACTCAAAACAACAACACTATACCTTGTAAAAAAGACATTAACCTTGGTGATTTATGCCCAAAGGGACACCAATTAAGGCCTCATATTGTTTGGTTTGGCGAAGCTGTACCAATGATAGATAAGGCGATTACCATTTGTAACACCGCAGATATATTACTCATTATTGGCACATCGCTACAAGTTTACCCTGCAGCAAATTTAATAGCACACATCCCAGAGCAAACTCCTGTATTTTTAATTGACCCCAACCCATCAATTTCTAAAACAAAACAGCTTACAATTATACCAAAAAAGGCTACCAAAGGCATGCCTATTTTTATGGAACACATAAATTCTATTTAAAGCTTAAAAGCATAATATAGGTATTTGTTAAAAACAAAAGCCAAAATTTGAAGTTTTCAAATTTTGGCTTTTAAAAGTGTTTTTTGATAATTATTAAACGCTTATCATCTATATATTAATGCCTTAACAACTCTCCTATTCGGTCTGTTATATTAGGGTTAGCACCCTCACTACTAGCTACTAATGCCCCAACAGCGGTAGCATAATTTATAGCCTTTTGTGCAGGTACATCTTTTATTAATTTATCAATTAAAGATGCTAAAAACGAATCGCCAGCACCTACAGTATCAACAACCGTAATGCGGTAACCGCCATTATAATAAAACGATTTATCATGGTACAAAATAGCACCATGTCGCCCTTTTGTCACACAAATTGAATCTGTATTGGTAGTATTGGCAATAAACTCAATATTTTGCTCTAATGATTTAATTTTAGAACCTAATGCTTTAGCGATTTCAAAAATTTCATCATCATTAAATTTAATAAAATTAGCTTCATTCATTAAATAAATAAGCTCCTCATTAGTATAATAAGGTTCTCTTAAGTTTACATCAAAAACTTTATACTTGGCAAGTTTTAATAATTCGTGCAGTGTATCCTTAGAGGTTACATTTCTAGCCACTAAACTCCCAAAAATAAAAGCATCAGATTGCTTTACAAGTTTAACAGCACAATCGGTAACTTCTATAGCATCCCAAGCTCTTGGGAAATGAATATTATAAGACGCAGAGCCTTTATGGTTTAAAACCACAGAAACATCGCCTGTTTTTAATTCCTTATCTATTTGCACACTTTTTGTGCAAACACCAAGGTCTTTGATTTTACCCATAATTTCTTCGCCATCTTCATCGTCGCCTATTCTTGTAATTATAGATACGTCATTATCTATAGATTTCATTCTTAAAGCTACATTTAAAGGAGCGCCTCCTATTTTTCTATAGTTAGGAAAAACGTCCCATAACACTTCTCCAAAACAAACTACTTTTTTCATTATATAGCATTTAAGTTGGTCATACATTTTTCTACTCCGTTGGCCGAAATATCATTATAAGCCTTAACAAAAGCTTGTACAAATATGTCTGAATTTATTAAAGTTCCAAATACATTAGGCAACTCTAAAAAAGCCTTAGGATTATCTTTAGCCGCAATGGCTTTTTCATTTAAAACTGCTTTTAAATGATCTTTAATATTAAGTTTTGCACCATTTTCATCGACACCCAAACTATAAATAGCCCAAGCCGCAATTACAAATGCTGAAAGCTTTATTGATTTAGCATTACCCAAGCGTGTGTTAACGGTAGGTAATAAAAATATAGGCAGTTTGGCAGAGCTTTCAGAACAAATTCTGTCAATTTGGTCTTTGATATTTGTATTACCAAATCGCTCTAATAATGAAGCTTTATAATCTTCTAAATTAACGCCTTCTAAATCACCTAAAGTAGAGGTGACTTCGATATCCATAAACGACTTTAAAAACTGTCGTATGGTTGCATTACTAACCGCTTGATCAATGGTATCATACCCCATCAATGCACCGATGATACCCAATACAGAATGCCCAGCATTTAGTAAACTAAGCTTCATCCTCTCATACGGGGCTACATCAGGAACAAATTGAGCGCCAACTTTTTCTAATTCAGGTCTACCTGAAATAAAATCGTCTTCAATAACCCACTGTTTAAATGGTTCACAAACTACCGGCCAAGCGTCTTCAACCCCTGTGGTAGCTTTAAGTGCTTTAATATCATCTAACGTAGTTACTGGCGTAATACGATCCACCATACTGTTTGGAAAAGACACGTTGTGCTCTACCCACGCTAATAATTCTGGCTCGGCAACTTTTATATAGCTCAAAAACATTTTTTTAGCTAAATGCCCGTTACCTTGAATATTATCGCAAGACTGAACTGTAAAACCTTTAAGATTTCGTTCTTTTCTGAGTTTTAATGTCTGAGTAATGTACCCAAAAATAGTTTTGGGATGCTCAGGATTTTTTAAATCGTATTGAATTAAAGGGTTGTCAAAATCAAATCCTTGAATTGCTTCATTGTAATTATAACCGCCTTCGGTAATCGTTAACGTAATGATTTTAACATCATCATGTGCCATTTTTTCAATAACAGCATTTGGGTT
>CALDUQ010000046.1 GCA_937924845.1 uncultured Flavobacteriaceae bacterium | reverse complement strand
AAGTAATGTATAAATAAAAGTTAAATTTAATATAGTATTAAAACTTCATCAATACCTTTGATGGAGTTTTTTTTTAACAATTTATGGTATACTAATTGCCATGTTATTTCCTATGAAATCAATACATTACAGTTTATTTTTTTTGTTTTCAAGTCTTGTTTTTTCACAAACCAAAATAAGCGGTTATGTGCATGATGAGTATAATGAGCCTATTGCATTTGCTAATATTATTTTTAGCGGTACATCCGAAGGCACAACATCTGACGAAAACGGAAAGTTTTATCTCGAATCAGAAAAGCAATTAAAACAATTGCGAGTTTCATTTGTAGGTTATAAATCATTAACGGTTCAGTTAGATAAAGCAGTAAATTTTAATGTTAAATATGTTTTACAAGAAGATGTAGCGCAGCTTAGTCAAGTTTTAGTGGTTTCGGGCAAGCAACCCAAAAAAAATAACCCTGCTGTTGATATTTTAAAAAAAATATGGTTAAATAAACGAAAAAACGGATTAAAACAATTTAAGCAATATCAATATAATAAGTATGAAAAGGTTGAATTTGACATGAATACTATTGATAGCGCTTTAATAAAGAGTAAACTATTTAGAGGGATGGAGTTTGTGTTTGATCAAATGGATACCTCTAGTGTTACTGGTAAAACATATTTGCCAATTTTTATTAATGAATCATTATCTAAAGTTTATGGTGATAATGTATTAAACAAAGAGAAAGAAGTTTTAAAGGGCAATAAAAACTCGGGCTTTAATAATGATCAATTTATTATTGATTTTGTTGATGATTTATATAATGAGTTTAGTATTTATGATAATTACTTAAAGTTTTTTGACAAAAGTTTTGTAAGTCCATTATCCCGTACAGGGATTAATAATTATAATTATGTACTATCTGATAGTACATATATTGATGATAAATGGTGTTATAATATTATTTATTACCCAAGGCGTAAAAATGAACTTACGTTTAAAGGAGATTTTTGGGTAAATGATACTACGTACGCAATTAAAAAAATTAATTTACAAGCCAGTAAAAGTGCCAATATTAACTGGGTTAAAGATATTTACATTGAGCAAGAATATGAGTTGTTAAACGATTCATTATTTTTAATTACCCGCGATTATATGTTGTCGGATTTTGCTTTAAATAAAAAGGATAAATCCAAAGGCATTTATGGTAAACGTACCTCGTTATATGATAAATATAAATTTAACATCCCGCAAAAATCGGCAAAATTTTATGACGAAGAGGTCTATAATTATAATGAAGATGTGTACAATAGAGACGAAACGTTTTGGGAAGAAAATCGTTTAGAAAAATTAAATAAAGACGAAAAAGGGGTATATAAAATGTTAGACACCTTGCGTACCGTCAAAAAATTTAAACGCTTATTTAATATTGGTACAATATTGGCATCTGGTTATATTGAGGTGCCCTCATTAAAAATGGATATTGGACCTTTGTTTTCAACAGTAGGATTTAATGAGGTAGAAGGGTATCGCTTGCGATTAGGAGGTCGAACTTATTTTGGCCCAAATGATTTATGGCGAATAGAAGGATTTACAGCCTACGGATTTGATGATAAAAAATTTAAATATGGCATTTCGGGCAAGTGGCTTTTAGATAAAAAGCGCCGATTAATTATTTCGGGAGGCCACCGTAAGGATGTTGAGCAAATAGGCGCGAGTTTAACCTCGTCTACCGATGTTTTAGGGCGTAATTTGGCATCGTCATCCATTGTAAATACAAGCGCAAATGATAAATTAACTACGATTAATTTATCGGGTCTATCTGTAGCAATTGAACCGTTTAAAAATTTCATTTTACGCTTAGGGTCAACCTTTAAAACACTCGAATCTGCTTCGCCTACCTTTAGCCTAGATTATAATGATCCAGAAGGTTTAAATGTGCTTTCAGAAGTAAATCAATACGAAACCTCGTTTGGCATGTTTTATTTTCCTGGCAGAAAAACTACAGGTTTTGGTGTAGATAGGCGTAATGCTAATGATAACTTTTCGCGATTATTTGCTCAAGTTAGTCAAGGTACAGAGGGTATTTTAGGTAGTGATTTTGAGTATACTAAAGTGCAGTTTTCATATATACAGCCGTGGCAATTAGGCGGTTTTGGACGTTTAACGACATCTGTTGAAGCAGGAAAAACTTTTGGAGAGGTGCCCCTGGCTTTATTAAATGTTGTGCCAGGAAATCAAACTTTATTTTCTATTTATAACACATTTTCGCAGTTAGATTTTTACGAATTTGTAACCGATACGTATACCTCGGTACATTTAGAACATAATTTTAACGGACGTTTGTTTTCTCGAATTCCGCTATTGCGGAAACTAAATTTAAGAGAAATTATAAGTGTTAAAGGAGTTTGGGGGCAATTGTCAGACCAAAATATAGCGTTAAATACTACTGGTAACCCAAATAGTATTTTGTTACAAGCCCCCGATGATCAAATTTATTGGGAATATGGCTTAGGTATTGGTAATATTTTTAAGGTATTTAGATTAGATTTTAATTTTAGAGGTAATTATTTGGATACGCCAAATGCGCGTCGTTTTGGAATTACAGGTAGTTTTGGATTTAATTTTTAAATTCTGTTAAAGTTACGTTTTCGCCATCAAATATACCGTAAGTGTAATAAGTTATCCAATCACCCAAATTAACGTAATTTGAGTTTTTATTAAGCTTAATATTTAGCGGTAAGTGGCGATGCCCAAATACAAAATAATCCCGGTGCTTTTGTGTTAATTTACGTTTGCAATATACGGCAAGCCACTCATTATCTTCACCCAAAAACGTAGCGTCATCATCGCCAGATATGAGTTTGTTTTTTACAGATAAATAATGTCCAATTCGCATAGCAAAATCAGGATGTAGTAAAGTTTTAAATAGCCATTGACAGGTTTTGTTTGTAAACACTTTTTTCATGCGTTTGTAGCCTTTATCATTGGGGCCTAAGCCGTCGCCATGTCCAATAAAAAAAGATTTAGAGTTAATTATAAACTCTTGCGGCTTATGAAAAACAGGGATGTTTAATTCTTCTTCAAAATAATTGGTCATCCATAAATCATGATTACCTACAAAATAATAAATGGGAATACCAGAGTCCGAAATTTCGGCAAGTTTACCTAAAGTACGTGTAAATCCTTTAGGTACCACGTGCTTGTATTCTACCCAAAAATCAAATAAATCACCAAGTAAAAAAATGGCAGCGGCATCTTTTTTTATGGTATCGAGCCAAGCAACAAACTTTTTTTCACGCGGGAGCGAAGCTGTTTTTGTAGGTGCGCCAAGATGATTGTCTGACGAGAAGTATACTTTTTTGCCCTTTGGGACTTCTATGGTGATTAAATTAGTCATTGTCGCTGGCAAACCATTCTGCAAAAGAGGAGTCTGTTTCTTGTAATTTAATTGAAAATAAGTTTATGTTTTCGGGTAACCGTCGGTTTATTTTTTCGGCAAAATCAATAACCATCATTTCACTAGTGGGTTGGTAGTTTACTAACAAAACATTGTGGCCACGTTGTTGTAACTCTTTAGCTAACTCAAGATGAGGTGTATTTTTGTTAAATACTGTTGCGTGGTCAAAAACATCAACTATTTCATCTTTTACAATAATTTTAAGGTCAGTAAAGTCAATTACCATTCCGTGTTTGACATGCTCAGTATTTGTTATGGGTTGCCCAATAACTGTAACTGATAATTTGTAACTGTGTCCATGTACATTTTTGCATTTGCCATCATAGCCATACAAGGCGTGCCCTGTTTCAAATGAAAATTGTTTTGTAATACGGATATTACTCATAATTTATTTTTTATGCGGCAAAGTTAATCTTTTTGTGCAAGTGGATTAAAAATTCTTCTAAAGATAATAATTAACGGTATACCCCTTGCTAGCATCCATAGTGTAAAGGCTATTAAAATGCCAAATAGTTTGTAATTAAAATGATCGAAAATTAATAGTACGGGAATAAAAACAAGCCCAGTCGATAAAAGTAAAACGTTGCGTAAATGACTAACTTTACCCAAACCTTTAAATATACCGTCAAAAATAAAGGCTAAGGCACAAATAGGTTGCATTAGTAAAATTACCCAAAACACATCGTAAAAATGGTTTAAAACCTCTGGTTCTTTAGTAAAAATTAGTCCAATTGGTTTGTAAAAAATAAAACCAACCATAGCGATAAAAGCACCAAATATTAGGCCGTATTTAATAAGTTTGTTACTAAGGGTTAATAATAGTTTGTAGTGTTTAGCGCCAAATAATTTGCCTGATAAAATATTGCCTGCACTGGCATACCCATCAATTAAAAAAGCACCCAAAAACCAAAGATTTATAGCGATAGTATAAGCAGCAATGTAAGTGTTGCCATACCGTGTAGCAAATGAACTCCCAAAATAAAGTGTAACATTTAATGCTAATGTGCGTATAAATAAGTTAGCTATAATTTTACTAAACGTTTTTAATTCAGGATTTAGTGGTAATTTAGGGATTATAGGAATAGTAGTTTTTTTTAATAAAAGCGCAATCGACAAAGCTGCCATGGTAACTTGAGCTATTATACTTGCTAGTGCCGCCCCCTCAATATGCATTGGCGCCACTAAGTTATCAATACCGTATACTAAAATTAAATCAAAAACAATGTTAATTATAGTACCCGTAATTGCAATAAGCATGGGGTAGTACGTGTTTTGTAACCCTCTAAATATACCAAAAACAGCAATTGTAATCATGGTGAACGGAAAACCAAAAACTCTGATATTATAATAATTAACGCTATATTTAAGCACAGTGTTGGTTGCGTTATAGAATTTAAAAATAAATTCTGAAAAAGGATATGTTGTTAAAATAATTAATACACTAATTACTGTTACAATAGTTATGGCTTGTGCAGGTAATGATTTTACAGCCTTAAGATTATTTGCCCCGAGATATTGCGAAATAATTGATGAAATTGCGCTTCGGGTTTGACCTAAAACCCAAACCAACATTGATAAAAATGTAGTTACAATGCCAATAGCCGCTAAGGCTTCGGTTGCATTTGTGTTGGTGTTGCCAATAATTGCTGCATCAGTCAATGATAGGATAGGTTCAGTTATGCCTGCAATAAGTGCAGGTAATGCTAATTTGTTTATTTTTTTTAAACTGATATCCAATTTGTTATGTGTTTAATGGGATTTGTTAATTTTTAAGATAAAAATTGTTTTAACAATTATATCAAGTCATTAATTTATGTTTATTTTTGTTTGTAAATTTAAAAACTGTAAAGTTAGTTTTTTTAAACTTTTGATTATGAAGAATATTTTAGTTCCTGTAGGAAATTCAAATAACGTATTAAGTCATGTGCAATATGCAATTGATTTTGCAAATTCACTTGGTGCTAATGTTTACCTAGTACAAGTTTATAATGTATTTGCAAAGGCTGGCACAATGGTGCGTGTAGATGATATTTTAGAAAAAGAAGGGTTAAAGTATTTGAATGAAATTATAGAAAAAGTTGATACCAAGTCGGTTAATGTTATCCCGCGAACTTTTAAAGGAGATTTGGTAGCAACGCTTGAACTTGCAGCAAAAAAATCAGAAATTGATTTAATATTACTTGAGCCCAGAACAACTTCTATTAAAGACGAAGTATTTTTAGGTAAAACTTCTGGAAAAATAATTAAAAAAACCAACATCCCAGCTTTAATTGTACCCGAAGGTTATAAATTTAAAGCTATTGATAAAATTTTAATGGCTGTAAAATCGGCTGTTATAAAAAAGAAAGATGCTTTAACACCGTTAAAGACTATAAAATCACATTTTAATGCAAATTTAAATTTACTTTTGGTAAACACCCCATATCATAAAGATGGTGATTTTGAGGTAAACAACGATCTTGATGAGTTGGTAAACACAAAATTTGAAACTGAAGGGGCAACGACATTTCAAGGTGTTTTAAAACATTACAAATCTAATGACCCTGATATGCTTTGCGTGGTAAGACGTAAACGCGGTTTTTTTACTAAAAAATGGGAAAAAAACACAATTCTTAAAAAAGATTTACATTTTAAACGACCAGTTTTAGTACTTAGAGGTTTAAAATAAAACTAAAGCTACAAAACACAAAAAAGGCTCAGGAAGAATAAATTTCCTGAGCCTTTTTTTATAAAACTAATTTAATGATTGTTATTGTAAATGTTAAATTATTGTGATAAATGTGTTTTTGGTTTATTTCTATTGTAAAACTATTTTGTTGTTATAATGAAATTTATTGCTTTAATTTGCACGTAAGTTCATAAATATTATTGATAAGTTATCACGAAAGGCGGAAGGATTAGACCTATTGAAGCCTTAGCAACCCTTTTTTTATAAAAAAGAAAGAAGGTGCTACATTCTACAAATTGAGAAATTTGAAAGATAACAGCGAAAATTTTTACTTTCCTGATAACGCTATTGATATAAATATCGATAGAGGCCAATTTTACAAAAAATAACACACATGTTTCTTTAAGTTGCTTGAACTAAGCAATGATGCTTTTATGTTTAAAAGAGCTAAGAATAGAGTGATTAAGCTATTGTAAAAAAAAAGCATTTAATCTTTAAATGAATGAGCAGGTAAATTTTTCAAACTAATAGTAAAATGAATTATATGAATTTTGAAACACAAGCAATAAGAATTCAAAATGAGAAATCTCAATATTTAGAACACTCTACACCATTATATTTAACCTCTGGTTATGTTTTTGATGATGCCGAAGATATGCGAGCATCATTTGCAGATGAAAAAGATCGTAATATTTATAGCAGATACTCAAACCCTAATACCTCAGAGTTTATTAATAAAATATGTAAACTAGAAGGCGCAGCATCTGGGTTTGCTTTTGCCTCCGGAATGTCGGCAGTGTTTTCAACATTTGGAGCCTTGTTAAATACGGGCGATCATGTAATTTCATGTAATAGTGTTTTTGGGTCAACACAATCATTATTAAATAATGTTTTGCCAAAATGGAATATTAGTACAAGTTACTTTAATATTACCGGTATAGATAAAGTTGAGGGGCTTATTACAGGCCAAACTAAAATTATTTATGCCGAAAGTCCTGCTAATCCAACAACCGATATTTTAGATCTTGAAGCCTTAGCAAAAATTGCAAAAAAGCACAATATATTGTTGGTGATAGATAATTGTTTTGCCTCTCCGTATTTACAACAGCCTATTAAATGGGGAGCAGATATTGTAATTCATTCTGCAACAAAATTAATTGACGGTCAAGGGCGTGTATTAGGTGGCGTTGTAGTTGGTCCAGAGCAATTGATAAATAAAATATATCTTTTCTCACGCATTACAGGCCCTGCATTATCACCATTTAATGCATGGGTATTGTCCAAAAGTTTAGAAACTCTTGCAGTAAGAGTAGATAAGCATTGTGATAACGCAATAAAAGTAGCACAGTTTTTAGAACAACATCCCAAAGTAAATTTTGTGAAATACCCATTTTTAAAATCACATCCTCAGTATGAATTAGCAAAAAAGCAAATGAAAGCTGGTGGTTGTATTGTCGCCTTTGAGGTTAAAGGAGGGTTAGATGCAGGACGTAATTTTTTTAACACCATTAAAATGTGTTCACTATCGGCAAATCTAGGCGATACAAGAACCATAGTCACGCATCCTGCATCGACAACTCACGCAAAACTTAAAGAAGAAGAAAGATTAGCAACAGGAATTACAGATGGTTTAGTACGTGTTTCTGTAGGACTAGAAAACGTTGATGATATTATAAGTGATTTAAACCAAGCATTAAATTAATGGCAAATATTAAAGAAGAAATTAAAAAGCGTATATTAATACTTGATGGCGCTATGGGTACGATGCTTCAAGCCTATAAATTTACAGAAAAACATTTTAGAGGTCATCGTTTTAAAGATTATCCAACTCCATTGCAAGGCAATAACGACTTATTATCGATAACGCAACCAGAGGCTATAAAAACCATTCATGCTAAATATTACGAGGCAGGTGCTGATATTGTAGAAACCAATACCTTTAGCAGTACAACCATTGCCATGGCAGACTACCAAATGGAAGCGTTAGTTTACGAGTTAAATTACCAGTCAGCGAAATTAGCTAAAGAAGTAGCGAAGGAGTTTACGGCTAGAGAGCCACACAAACCTCGTTTTGTAGCTGGTGCAATTGGCCCAACAAACAAAACGGCAAGTATGTCTCCAGATGTTAATGATCCGGGGTTTAGAGCGGTAACTTTTAACGAGTTGAGGTTAGCCTATAAACAACAAGTAGAAGCATTAATAGATGGCGGAGTAGATCTTTTATTAATCGAAACCGTTTTTGATACGTTAAACGCTAAAGCCGCATTATTTGCAATAGATGAGGTAAAAGATAACCGTAATTTTGATATTCCTGTAATGCTAAGTGGTACTATTACAGATGCCTCCGGAAGAACTTTGTCAGGACAAACGGCAGAAGCATTTTTAATATCGGTATCACATATTGATTTATTGTCAGTAGGTTTTAATTGTGCACTAGGCGCAAACTTATTACAACCACACTTACAAGCAATAGCCGATAAAACAAATTTTGCCATTTCTGCGTACCCAAATGCTGGCTTACCTAATGCCTTTGGCGAATATGATGAAACACCTCAAGAAATGGGAGAACAAATAGAAGAATACTTAAAAAAAGATTTGATAAATATTATAGGAGGCTGCTGTGGTACTAATCCAGAGCATATTAAAGTGATTTCACAACTCGCCGCAAAATATAAGCCTAGAGCAATTGGGGTAAATTCTAAAAATTAAACGAGTAATCTATTATGATTTTAGAAGTAGCAATATTGCATATTAAATCAGGACTATCATCTCAATTTGAAATTGCATTTAAAACAGCCGAAAATATAATATCATCCATGAAAGGCTATCAATCTCATCAATTAAAAAAATGTATTGAAGAGAAGGATAAATACATATTATTGGTTAATTGGGATACACTTAAAGATCATGAAATAGGTTTTAGAACATCAATTAAATATCAAGAATGGAAAGCTTTATTGCACCATTTTTATGAACCATTTCCTATAGTACAACATTATAAATAATGAAAATTAAACAAACAAAATACATGAAGTTATCAGGTTTAGAGCCTTTGATTCTAAACGAAAATAGTAACTTTATTAATGTAGGTGAAAGAACTAATGTTGCAGGGTCAAAAAAATTCTTACGATTAATTAAGGAAGAAAAGTTTGATGAAGCATTAGATATAGCTAGAAATCAAGTAGACGGTGGTGCTCAAATTATAGATATTAACTTTGATGACGGGTTGCTTGATGGCAAAAAAGCCATGGTACGTTTTTTAAACCTTATTGCTGCCGAACCCGATATTTGCCGAGTACCTATTATGATTGATAGCTCAAAATGGGAAATTATCGAAGCAGGTTTACAAGTCGTTCAAGGTAAATGTGTGGTAAATTCAATATCCTTAAAAGAAGGCGAAGAAAAATTTATTAATGAAGCTAAGCAAATAAGACGATACGGCGCTGCTGTAATCGTAATGGCTTTTGATGAAGTTGGTCAAGCAGATAATTACGAACGCCGTATAGAAATCTCTACGCGCTCATACGATATTCTAGTAAATAAAGTTGGTTTCCCTGCAGAAGATATTATTTTCGATTTAAATATATTTCCTGTGGCAACAGGAATGGATGAACATAAAAAAAATGCCATCGATTTTATCGAAGCCACAAGATGGGTGAGAGCAAATTTACCTAACGTTTCTGTAAGTGGTGGTGTTAGTAATATATCATTTTCTTTTAGAGGTAATAACGGCGTACGTGAGGCAATGCATTCAGTATTTTTATATCATGCCGTACAAGCAGGTATGAATATGGGTATTGTAAATCCTACGATGTTAGAGGTTTATGACGACATTCCAAAAGATTTATTAGAGCATGTAGAAGATGTTATTTTAAATAGGCGCGATGATGCTACAGAGCGTTTACTTGATTTTGCCGAAACAGTTAAAGGCTCTAAAGTAGCTAAAACGGCAGACTTAACATGGCGTGAAGGCTCGTTACAAGATAGAATAACACATGCCTTGGTAAAAGGTCTAGATACATTTATTGTTGAAGATGTTGAGGCTGCAAGACAAGAATCTACCGCTCCTATTGAAGTGATTGAAGGGCACCTTATGATTGGCATGAATGTGGTAGGCGACTTATTTGGTGCGGGAAAAATGTTTTTACCACAAGTTGTTAAATCTGCTCGTGTAATGAAAAAAGCTGTAGCTTACTTAAATCCATTTATAGAGGCCGAAAAAGGTGATAAACAAGAGGCTGCTGGTAAAATTTTAATGGCTACTGTAAAAGGAGATGTTCATGATATTGGCAAAAATATTGTAAGTGTTGTGTTAGCGTGTAATAATTATGAGATTGTTGATTTAGGGGTTATGGTTGCACCAGAAAAAATAATTAAGACCGCTGTAGATGAAAAAGTAGATATTATTGGTTTAAGTGGCCTAATCACACCATCTTTAGATGAAATGGAATATCTAGCTAAAGAAATGGAACGTCATAACTTTAAAATTCCATTATTAATAGGAGGGGCAACAACCTCAAAAGCACATACAGCTGTTAAAATTGATACACAATATAAAAATGCGGTTGTACACGTCAATGATGCTTCTAGAGCTGTGACTGTAGTTGGGGATTTATTAAATAAAAAAACAAATAAAGACTATGTTTCTACCATGAAACATGATTACGATGTATTTAGAAATAAATTTTTAAAGCGTGGTAAAGAAAAGTCATACATATCCATAGACCTAGCAAGAGAGCGTAAATATAAAATTGATTGGGAAGCATCTCAAATTATTAAGCCCAACCAATTAGGAGTTCAAGTTTTAGAGCAATTAAGTTTAAAAAAATTATTGCCTTTTATAGATTGGAGTCCGTTTTTTAGAAGTTGGGATTTACATGGTAAATTCCCAGAAATATTAACGGATACTGTTGTTGGCGAGCAAGCCTCAATCATGTACGAAGAGGCGCAGGTTATGATAAAGCACATTATAGCAAAACAGTTATTAAAACCTAAAGCTGTTTTTGGTTTATTTGAAGCCAATTCTATAAACGAAGACGATATTTCTGTTAAAGAGAAGGGGAGAGAAATTACTATTTTTAGAACTTTACGTCAACAATTAAAAAAACGTGAGGGCATACCTAATATCGCATTAGCAGATTTTGTAGCGCCTCAAAAATCTGGAAAAACAGATTATATGGGTGCGTTTTGTGTTGCTATTTTTGGAGCTCAAGAGTTGGCCGATAGTTATAAAAATATAGAAGATGATTATAACGCAATTATGGCTCAAGCTATTGCAGATCGATTTGCCGAAGCTCTAGCAGAATATTTACATAAACAAATTAGAGTGAGTCATTGGGGTTATGATGCTCAAGAGAATTTAACTAATGATGATTTGATTAAAGAAAATTATAAAGGGATTAGGCCAGCACCTGGATATCCTGCTTGCCCAGATCATCTTGAAAAAGAAACCATTTGGGATTTGCTAAAAGTTGAAAAACGCATAGGGGTTACGTTAACCGAAAGTTTAGCGATGTGGCCTGCTGCTGCTGTATCGGGGTATTATTTTGCTAATAAAGAGGCTAAATATTTTGGCTTGGGTAAAATTACAGACGATCAACTTACCGATTACGCTAAAAGAAAAGGCATTAGTAAAGATAAAGCTCAAAAGTGGTTGCATCCTAACCTTGCACAAAGTTAGGAAGGCGTTAGCGATTGTAGCGGCATCCTTTTTTGAGATGCGAAAAAAAGATATAGTGAAAAGCGCGACCCTTGTGGTAACGCAAAAAAAATAATAATAGATACATGAAAGTTGTAGATCATATTAAACAAGCTAAAGGAAAAACATTGTTTTCGTTTGAAATTATACCACCTAAAAAAGGTAATAGTATTCAAGAGTTGTATAAAAACATAGACCCATTAATGGAGTTTAACCCACCTTTTGTAGATGTAACGACCTCGAGGGAAGAGTATATTTATATAGATAAAGGTAATGGGCTTTTAGACAAACGTATTACTAGAATGCGTCCCGGCACTGTTGGGATTTGTGCCTCGTTAATGCATAAATATAAGCTTGATGCCATACCGCATATTATTTGTGGCGGTTTTACTAAAGAAGAAACGGAATATGTTTTGGTAGATTGTCATTATTTAGGTTTGGATAATGTTATGGCTTTGAGAGGTGACTCAATGAGTCATCAAAAGTATTTTAAGGCTACTAAAGGCGGAAATTTGTATGCCAAAGATTTGGTAGAGCAAATACAAGATTTAAACTGTGGAAAATATTTGCATGATGTGGTTGAGGCTGATTATAAATATAATTTTTGTGTTGGGGTTGCTGGTTACCCAGAAAAACATCAAGAGGCTCCGTCGTTAAATTCTGATTTAAAGCGATTAAAAGAAAAAGTTGATGCTGGGGCAGAGTATGTGGTAACTCAAATGTTTTTTGATAATCAAAAATATTTTGATTTTGTTGATGCTGCCCGAAGTATGGGTGTAAATGTACCTATTATTCCGGGGATAAAACCTATAGCTGTTAAACGCCACCTGCAAGTTTTGCCTCAGGTGTTTAATATTGATTTACCCGAAGAGTTAATTTTAGCTGTTGAGGGATGTAAAGACAATAAAGCAGTGAGGCAAGTAGGTATTGAGTTTGCTATAAAACAATCTAAAGAACTACTAGCCAATAATGTGCCAGTATTGCATTATTACTCTATGGGTAAATCTTCTAATATTAAAACTATAGCTAAAGCTATTTTTTAATAATTTAATTGAGTTTAAATGCGACATTAAGATTTTCAAGCTCATTGATTAACTCTTGTGATACTTGAATTTTTTGCTTTCTGCTAATCATCTCTAGTTTTATTTTTTCGGAAGTATCAATGACATGAAAATTTAAAATATGCTTGCCAGGGTGAAATTCAAAAAGCTGTTTAAGTTTGTCGATATTGGTGTTTTTAACATCTTCAATATTAAGTTGTATGGTTATTTTTTTGGCATGAGTATCCATAACATCATGCAGTAATTGAAAACTATTAAACTGTACTCTAGGTTCACCTCTTTTTTGTGTTTCCTTGTTAATCCACCCTTCTTTTATGTATGAGCGTACATAAACAAAGTTGTTTTTGATTAAAAAGTGTCTAAATTTAAGGTAATCTTCACCAAAAATTCTAAACTCAAACGAGTCGTTATAATCTTCAATTGTAAATAAGCCCCAGCCTTTACCTTGTTTACTAACACGATGTTGCACGTCGGTAACAACACCTCCAAACGTTAACTCTCTATTTACATAAGGAGTCACATCAGCAAACATAGAAATGGTGGCGTTGCAAAAGGTTTTCATTTCGGTTTTAAAATCATCTAGCGGATGACCCGAAATATAAATACCAACCACTTCACGCTCTTGAGCTAACTTTTGCATGGTACCCCATTCGTCACACGGCGGTACAACGGGTTCAGGAATTTGCACATCACTTGTTTCGCCAAATAAGCTAACCTGTGATGAATTTTCGTTTTCTTGATATTTGTTAGCGTACTTAACAGCTTTTTCTAAAAAGGTAATGCCATCGCCCGAGTCATAAAAGTATTGAGCGCGATGTGCGCCAAAACTATCAAAAGCACCTGCAAGTGCTAGGTTTTCTAACGCTTTTTTATTTGCAGCTCGCAAATCTAAACGCTTAGCCATGTCAAATATGGATTTGTATTTTGATTCGGCTCTATTTTTAACAATAGTGGCTACAGCACCACTACCTACACCTTTTATGGCACCCATTCCAAATCGAACGGCATAATCTTGATTAACTGAAAATTTGTAAAACGATTCATTAACATCTGGGCCAAGTACATTTAATTTCATGCGTTTACACTCTTCCATAAAAAATGTAACCGATTTAATATCGTTCATATTATTAGATAATACAGCAGCCATATACTCGGCAGGGTAGTGCGCTTTTAAATACGCGGTTTGGTAGGCAATCCAAGCGTAGCAGGTAGAGTGCGATTTGTTAAAGGCGTAACTCGCAAAGGCTTCCCAATCTTTCCAAATTTTTTCCAGTTTCTTACTGTCCATGCCTTTAGCAGAAGCTTGCTCAATAAACTTAGGTTTCATTTTATCGAGTACATCTTTTTGCTTTTTACCCATTGCCTTACGAAGTACATCGGCTTCACCTTTGGTAAAATCGGCTAATTTTTGAGATAAAAGCATCACTTGCTCTTGGTAAACTGTAATACCGTATGTTTCTTTTAAGTATTCTTCGGTTTCTGGTAAATCATAAACAATATCCTCGGTACCATGCTTACGATTAATAAAACTTGGTATATACTCCATTGGTCCTGGCCTATACAGCGCGTTCATTGCAATTAAATCGTCAAAAACGGTAGGTTTTAAGCTTTTTAAGTGTTTTTGCATGCCAGGTGATTCATATTGAAATATCCCTACGGTTTCGCCACGCTGAAAGAGTTCGTAAGTTTTTTGGTCATCTAACGGAAAATTTTCAGGATCAAGTACAATATCATGTTTTGCTTTTACAATTTTTACCGTGTCTTTAATTAGCGTTAATGTTTTTAATCCTAAAAAATCCATTTTTAGAAGTCCCGCATCTTCAACCACAGAGTTGTCAAATTGTGTAACGTATAAGTCTGAATCTTTTGCCGTGGCAACAGGGACAAATTTTGTAATATCATCAGGTGTAATAATCACGCCACAGGCATGAATACCTGTATTACGTACCGAACCTTCTAATACTCTAGCTTGATTAACCGTTTCGGCTTCAAGGTCATTGCCTTCGGAAATATTTAAAAGTTCATTAATTTTTTCAAGATCTTCGGCCTTAAACTTACTTCTAAGGTCTTTTTCCGAAACACCAAATATTTTTTTAAGCTTAGACATTGTAGGGATTAACTTTGAAATCCTATCTGCTTCACTTAGCGGTAAATCTAATACACGCGCCGTATCACGTATTGATGATTTTGCGGCCATTGTACCATAAGTGATAATTTGAGCTACTTGGTTTGAGCCGTATTTATCAATAACGTAATCCATAACACGCCCTCTGCCTTCGTCATCAAAATCAATATCAATATCGGGCATGCTCACACGGTCGGGATTTAAAAAACGCTCAAAAAGTAAGTCGTATTTAAGTGGGTCAATATTGGTAATCCAAAGGCAATATGCCACTACCGATCCTGCTGCCGAACCCCTTCCTGGGCCTACCGACACATCCATATTTCGTGCCTCACGGATAAAATCTTCGACAATCAAAAAGTAACCAGGATAACCTGTTTTTTCAATAACATTAAGCTCAAAGTCTAATCGTTCTTTTATAACTTCGGTAATTTCGCCATAGCGTTTTTTAGCGCCCTCAAACGTTAAGTGTTTTAAAAAGGCATTTTCACCACGTTTGCCACCATCAACTTTATCTTCGGCAAACTTAAACTCATCAGGAATGTCAAACTCAGGCAGTAATACTTTTCGAGCTAAATCATAAGCCTCAATTTTATCAATAACTTCTTTAATGTTTACAATGGCTTCGGGCGTATTTCGAAACAATTGTTTCATTTCTTGAGTGGACTTAAAGTAGTATTCTTGATTAGGTAAACCGTATCTGTAGCCACGTCCGCGCCCAATAGGTGTTGCTTGTTTTTCACCATCTTTTACACATAACAAAATATCATGTGCGTTCGCTTCTTCTTTTTCGCCATAATAAGTGTTATTTGTGGCAATAAGTTTAACGTGATGTTTATTTGCTAATTGTTTTAATACTTGGTTAACCCGTTTTTCATCCTCTTGGTTATGTTGCATTAACTCGATGTAAAAATCATCATTAAATGTATTTTTCCACCAAATTAAGGCTTCTTCGGCTTGTTTTTCGCCAATATTTAAAATTTTACTAGGTACTTCGCCATATAAGTTTCCTGAAAGTACAATAATATCCTCTTTGTATTGCTCAATAACTTTACGGTCAATTCGTGGTACGTAATAAAAGCCGTCGGTATAAGCAATTGAGGACATTTTTGCTAAATTTTGATACCCGTTTTTATTTTTTGCTAGTAATACAATTTGATAACCATTATCCTTTTGCGATTTGTTGGTATGATCTTCACAAACAAAAAACTCACAACCAATAATAGGTTTTATAGGTTGTGCTTTAGCAGTACTGCCATTTGCAGCTGCATCCGCATTTTTAGCATCAATACTTTTGTTGTGTTTTTTTACAGCATTTACAAAATGAAATGCGCCCATCATATTAGCATGGTCGGTAATGGCAACCGCTGGCATATTGTACTTTGCAGCCGATGCTACTAAGTTTTGTACACTTATGGTAGATTGTAATACCGAAAATTGAGTGTGATTATGTAGGTGGGCAAACTCAGCATTTTCAAACTCAGCATTTGAAATATTTGAGGTTTCCTCATTATAGGTTTTGCCTTGTAGTTTTTCTAGGCGCTCAGCAATTTTTGCAGAAGCTTTTTTAAGATTAATGTGTTTTAATCCTATTAATTGTATAGTGCTAGGGTTGTGAGTTGTAAACTCATCAAAATAACTAGGCTCAACATCAAGTTGACTAGGTGTGTATTGTTTTAAACGCAAAAGCTCAAAAAAGCATCTGGTTGTGGCTTCAACATCGGCAGTCGCGTTATGGGCTTCGGCAAAGGGTGTGTTAAAAAGATGTTGGTGTAGCTCGGTAAGCGTTGGAAGTTTAAATTTACCACCTCTACCACCAGGTATTTGGCAAAGCGAAGCGGTATGCTCGGTACATGTATCTAAAACGGGTAACTCTTGTAATTTATTGGTTACGCTTTCGCGGAAAAATTCGCAGCCCATAATGTTGAGGTCAAACTTTACATTTTGTCCCACCACAAAAGTTGTTTGCTCTAAAGCAGCATTAAATTTTTCTAACATTTCGGTTAAAGAAATTCCTTGTTCCTCGGCTAATTCTGTTGAAATTCCGTGAATTTTTTCGGCATCATAAGGAATGTTAAAGCCATCAGGTTTAATTAAATAATCCTGATGGTCAATGCATTTACCCATGCTATCATGCAATTGCCATGCAATTTGTATACAACGTGGCCAGTTATCGGTATCGGTAATTGGTGCGTTAAAACGTTTAGGTAATCCTGTAGTTTCAGTATCAAAAATTAAATACATGCGGTAGTTGTTTATTGCGTTGTGACCAAAAAAATTGGGTGTATAAAAATACGAAATACAGCGAGTTTTAAATTAACTTTTTAACAGTTATGTAGTAAAAGTTATAAACAGTATGAAATTATGAGTATTAAGCCATAAAAAAGGTGACTACGTGTTTGGTAATTAATAATTTGTACTATATTTGCGCACTCATTAATAACCGAGGTCGAGAACCTCAATAAATTAATTTTATGCCAGTTAAATTAAGATTACAAAGACACGGTAAAAAAGGAAAACCTTTTTACTGGATTGTTGCTGCAGACACACGTGCAAAACGTGATGGTAAATTTCTTGAAAAATTAGGAACTTACAACCCAAATGTAAACCCAGCTGTTATTACTCTAGATGTTGATGGTGCTGTAAAATGGCTTCAAAACGGAGCTCAACCTACAGATACTGCAAGAGCTATTTTATCATACAAGGGAGCATTACTTAAAAACCATTTAGCAGGAGGTGTGCGTAAAGGTGCACTTACCGAAGAGCAAGCAGAAACTAAGTTTCAAGCTTGGTTAGATGAAAAAGCATCTAAAGTTGATGGTAAAAAAGAAGGTTTAGCAAAAGCACAAGCAGATGCAAAAGCACAAGCATTAGCTGCAGAAAAAGCGGTTAATGAAGCACGTATAGCATCAGCAGTTGTTGAAGAAGCTAGTAACGAAGAAGAATAAAAAAATATTTTTTTATACTTTTAAACTCCGGTAATTTTTATCGGAGTTTTTTAGTTTAAAACATTTTTAAATGAAAAAAGAAGATTGTTTTTATTTAGGTAAAATAGTAAGAAAATACAGTTTTAAAGGCGAGCTACTTATAAAACTCGATACCGACCAACCCGAACTTTACGAAAACCTTGATGCGGTATTTATTTCCGTAGGCAATAATTTTATTCCGTTTTTTATAGCGTCATCCCAATTGCATAAATCAGATTTATTACGTGTAAGTTTTGAAGATGTGCTTACCGAAGCAGATGCCGAAGCCTTATTAAAAGCTGAGGTGTTTTTGCCGCTTGAAATGCTACCGAAACTAGAGGGTAATAAATTTTATTATCATGAAGTTATAGGTTTTAAAGTGATAGATAAAAACTTTGGGGAAGTAGGTATAATTGCCTCAATAAATGATAGCACTGCACAAGCTTTGTTTGAAGTAGATCGTGACGGTGTTCAAATATTTATACCGATGAATGATGAATTTATTGTTAAAATTGATCGCGACAATAAAATTGTTGAGGTTGATGTACCTGATGGCTTGATAGAATTATATTTATGAGCCAATCCATTTTTAAATTTAAAAAATTTTCGGTTTGTCAAGATAAAGCAGCCATGAAAATTGGTACCGATGGAGTTTTATTAGGCGCCTGGGCAACTATACAACCTGAAACCAATTCTGTTTTAGATATTGGTGCAGGTACAGGTGTTATTGCTTTAATGTTAGCTCAACGTAGCCAAGCCGAGATTATAGATGCCTTAGAAATTGATGAGGACGCTCATGAGCAAGCTACCAATAACTTTGAAAACTCACCATGGGGAGATCGATTATTTTGTTACCATGCTTCATTACTTGAGTTTGCTGACGAAATAGATGAGTCGTATGACTTGATTGTCTCTAATCCACCTTTTTTTAATGACGATTATAAAGGCAGTAATAGTCAACGAAATTTAGCCCGTTTTACGGACGCTTTGCCTTTTAGTCACTTATTGGATAGTGTAGCTAAATTACTTTCGGAAAACGGATTATTTAGTGTTATTATTCCTTTTACAGAAGAACAAAACTTTATTGAGTTGGCGCATCAATATGGTTTATTTCCTAGTCGTATTACCCGAGTTAGAGGTACTTCAAATTCGGTTACAAAACGATCGCTATTAGAATTTTCATTTTCTAACACACACACAGCTCAATCCTCTTTAACTATTGAGCATTCCCGACATAATTATACCGAGGATTATATAAAGCTTACCAAAAATTTTTATTTAAATATGTAATGATTTCTTTTTTAATCTTAAATTTGGGAAAACGCAATGTAAAAAGATGACTATGAAACCTGATTTATTTGAAGCACCAGATTATTATCAATTAGATGATTTGTTAACTGATGAGCATAAACTTGTTAGAGATGCAGCGAGAGAATGGGTAAAACGAGATGTTTCGCCCATTATTGAAGATTTTGCTCAACGAGGCGAATTTCCTAATCAAATCATAAATGGGCTTGCAAATATAGGTGCATTTGGGCCTTATATTCCTGAAGAATATGGTGGCGCAGGTCTTGATCAAATATCATATGGGTTAATTATGCAAGAGATTGAACGGGGTGATTCTGGCGTGCGATCTACAGCTTCTGTACAATCCTCATTAGTCATGTATCCTATTTGGAAATATGGTAATGAAAGTCAAAGACAAAAATACTTACCAAAATTAGCTAGTGGCGAATGGATGGGCTGTTTTGGACTAACTGAACCTGATCATGGATCAAATCCAAGTGGTATGACTACCAATTATAAAGATATGGGAGATCATTACTTATTAAATGGTGCAAAAATGTGGATTTCAAACGCGCCGTTTGCACAAGTTGCTGTGGTATGGGCAAAAAATGAAGAAGGGCGTATACATGGACTTATTGTTGAGCGTGGTATGGAGGGTTTTTCAACACCCGAAACACACAACAAGTGGTCATTAAGAGCTAGTGCTACGGGTGAGCTAATTTTTGATAATGTTAAAGTTCCGAAGGAAAATTTACTACCTAATAAATCAGGATTAGGTGCACCTTTAGGTTGTTTAGATTCGGCTAGATACGGTATTGCTTGGGGAGCTATTGGTGCTGCTATGGACTGTTATGACACGGCTTTGCGATACAGTAAAGAACGCACACAGTTTGGTAAACCAATTGGTCAGTTTCAGTTACAACAAAAAAAATTGGCCGAAATGATTACCGAAATTACCAAAGCCCAATTATTAACTTGGCGACTTGGTGTATTGCGTAATGAAGGTAGAGCTACCTCTGCACAAATATCTATGGCAAAACGTAATAATGTTGACATGGCCATAACTATAGCACGAGAAGCACGACAGGTTTTAGGCGCTATGGGCATATCGGGCGATTATTCAATAATGCGCCACTCTATGAATCTCGAAAGTGTAATCACTTACGAGGGGACTCATGACGTGCATTTGCTCATTACAGGTTTGGATATTACTGGCTTAAATGCATTTAAATAAATTTTACTATACCTTGTAAATATAAAGCCTTAAACTAAGTTAGTTATGAAAAGTTTTATAGGTTTTATATTTAGTATTTTTATTTTTAATGTTAACGCGCAGCAATATGTAAGTACTGTTACTGCCGATACTTTAGATTTGGATACGCAAATTTTTAATTGGTTTAAAAATCAGCAACTAGCAAACGGACTTTTAGAAAGTGCCGAAAACAGTAATATTGTTTCATTATACGATAATGCGTTGGCGGCGATGCTTTTTTTATTAATAGACGAAGATACTAGTGCTGAAAAAATCTTTAATTATTTTAATAAACGTATCGAAATTGAATTAAAGGCCGGTGTTGGTGGATTTTTTCAATTTAGAGACCGATACGGCAAACTTGTGGGGTTTCCTAGCAATAAACGTTGGATGGGAGATAATGCGTGGTTGCTTATTGCATTAAATAATTATAAAGAAAAAACTGGTAAAACTACATACAGCAACTTAGCTAATACTCTTGATTTATGGCTGCAAAGCCTACAGGACAACGATGGCGGCTTATTTGCTGGGTACGCCATTGATGATAAATTGATGCGATATAAAGTTACTGAAGGCAATATAGATGCATTTAATGCGGTTGCTGGCTATACAAGCTTTCATAAAGATTTACTTTCTTTTTTACACACTAAACGTTGGGATAGTACGTCTAAAAACTTGGTAGCAACAAGGTCTAATCAAAAATATATGAGGGCATTAGATTTACATTCATGGCCTTATTTAATTTTTCAAAACTATCCAGAATCTGCCCTTATAAGTACTAGCCTTTATTTAAACACCCAAACTACTTTTATGGGTAAAACTGTAAGTGGTTATTGCTTTGATGAAGATATAGATACGGTATGGTTTGAAGGATCTGGTCAAGTTGCTTTAGCATTTGCATTAGCAGGCATGATCAATAAAAAAAATAACGTGTTAAAGCAAATGGAAAATGCATTTATACCTAGTACAATATATTTAGCTTCTATAGGGCTGCCTTATGTAAGTAATCCAGGCTCAATGTACGGAGAAACGCCTTTATGGAAGGGCGCAAATACAAGTATTGCAATATCTGGTAGTGTGTGGTATGTTTTTGCTAAGTATGGTTTTAATCCTTTTGGGTTAGGTAGGCTAAAGCCTATTTCTAGGTCAGATATGTTTTGGTTAGATTAGAATATGTTAAAGGCTAGATTATTTAAATCTAGCCTTTAATGTAATTTTCTATTCTGATACTATAATAAATTCACTACGACGATTACGTTGATTTTCTTCATCAGTACAGTTTTTAGCTTCTTTACAGTCATTTAATAACTGACTTTCGCCATATCCTCTACCACTTAATCTAGATCGGCGTATACCGTTGTTAACAATATAGTTAATTGTTGATTTTACCCTACGGTCAGATAGTTTTAAATTATAAGCATCGCTTGAGTAGCCATCGGTATGTGACCGCACATCAATTTTTAATGTTGGTCTTAAATTCATGATTTGAATTACTTTTTCTAATTCAATTTGAGCATCTGGTCTTATGTTACTTTTGTCTAAATCAAAATATATAGGGTTTAAGTACTGCGCAATATCTACGCCCATACCAGTTTCTATTTTTCTTGAAGCTAAATAAATATCTGTAACTATTTCACCTTCTTCAGTTGTGTCAACCGAAACTTCTTTAGTTTGATACGAGTCTTTTTCAACACGTATAAATTTCACAGCACCACAATCAGTGTCTTCAAAATAATAATTACCTTCTTTTACAAAATCATATTTTAAGGTTTTATTATCAATGTCAATTAATGAAATATCACTTTCACGTATTAATTCATTTGTTTTTTCGTCTCTAATATCACCTTTTAGTGTTACAGAACAAGGTTTTTTATAATTTTTATTTGGAACAAATAAATAAATATCATCACTTTTTGTGCCTTTTCTGTTTGAGGCAAAATAGCCTTTTGTGTTTTCGTAGTTAATCATAAATGAAAAATCATCCATGTTACTATTAATTGGCGTACCTAAATTTTGAGGAGTTTTAAATGAGCCATCAATAATTTTGGAAGCGTATACATCTAGTCCGCCCAGATTTGAGGCATGACCGTTTGATGAAAAATATAAGGTGTTATCATGTGCGATAAACGGAAACATTTCATTACCTACAGTATTAATTTCCGAAATATTTAACGGCACACCAAATGAGCCATCTTCAAATATTTCAACTTCATATAAATCGGTTCCTCCTTTTGCTAAGCTATTTGGCATATCGCTTACAAAATACAGTTTTTTTTCATCTAAGCTTAGTGCAGGGTGCGCTATTGAATAATCAGGGCTTCCAAACGGTAATTCGGTTATATTGTCCCAATCACCATTAACTTTTTCGGCTTTATAAATTTTTAATCTTATATCCCTATACCCATCTTCTTCTTCAATAACTTCTCTAATAAAATCGTTTCTAGTAAAGTACATGGTGTTGCCATCTTTTGTAATTACTAGTGATCCTTCATTGTATATTGTACTTAGGTTTTTAATAGGTTTAAAACCAGAGTTTTGTGAGTAGTTTTGAATATTTGATGCAGGCTCATTATTCCAGTCATTAATTTTACCTTTTAAATTGGCAGAGACAGCATATAAAACGTTGTTTTTCAAGTAGGCTGGATAGTCTGAATATTTTGTATTATGTTTTATTTTATTAATGATATATAAGTTCGAGTTTTTTTCAATATCACTTAAATATTCAGTTGATTTAGTATAATTTGCTCCCTTAAAATTGAAATATTTTTTCAAATAGCTATCTGCTTTTGTGTAGTTATTTGTAGCTTTTAAAGTTTGCCCGTATCTAAAATAATACTCAGTATCACAGTCGGGATTAATAATAAATAGTTTGTTATACCATTTTAGAGCTTCATCATAATCGGCATTAAAATAATAGGCATCACCAAGTTTTTTATAAATTTCTTCGTCTTTAAAACCCTTTTCTGCTACTTTTTTATAAATATCAATAGCATCGATGTATGCAAGCTTTTTAAATTTTTCGTCAGCTTTTTCAATTTCTTTTCTTTGTGCAAAACAAATTGAAGTAACGCTAATTAAGCTTAAAATTAAAAATTGTATTTTATTTTTCATAACTTAAATTAAAAAAATCTTGGCGTAACAAGTCTTTCCTTTTGATTAACTCTTTTTAATTCAAATCTTAGAAAGACTTCATGCGAGCCTGAGTTGTAGTTTTGTAAACCTTGTAGGCTATAATCATAAGCATAACCAATTAATAACTTGTCGTTAATTTGAAATCCAGCTAATGCACTTACAGCTGCATCTAGCCTATAGGCTAAGCCAGCTGTAAATTTATCTTTAATTAAAAAATTTGCTGATAAATCTATAGCTAATGGTGCACCTGTACTCCATTTGGTTAGTAAACTAGGTTTAAATTTTAAATTTTGATTGAGGTCAAAAACATAACCGCCTAAAACATATAGTGATGGTCTTTCGGCTGCATTAGATATTGTAGTGTCATCAAAATGATTAGTTTCTAGTAAGTTAGGGATTGAAGCTCCTGCAAACCAATTATTATTAACAAATAACACTCCTAAACCTACATTTGGCGAAATTTTGTTATCAACGTTGTTTTGTTGCAACTCATCAGATAAATCTTCAAGATTAAGTTTGGTATAATCGACGTTTAATATATTAGCACCTACTTTAATACCAAAAGAAAAATTTATACTATGATTTAAAGGTATTGTGTAGGATACATCAGCATTTGCATTTATTTCATCTGCCGGCCCAATGGCATCTTGAAATGCACTAACACCAATACCAATACGCTCAGAACTTCCAAGTGGTGTATTGGCACTTAAATTAATAGTTTTTGGAGCGCCATCAAAACCCGTCCATTGTGTACGATATAAAGAGGTTATAGATAAAAACCCTCTTGAGCCTGCATAAGCAGGGTTTATGGTTTGCGTATTATAGGCGTACTGTGTGTATTGCGAATCTTGTTGTGCGTTTATTTTTAAGCTAATTAAAGATAAAACACAAACCGCGAATATAAATTTTGTTGTTTTATTATTTGTAGTTATCATTTTAGTCTTTAATCGTTTGTTAGATATAAATACCCTGTTAGTTTTTTTCGTTGGTCATTAAGGTCATATTCAATAACATAAAAATAGGTTCCTGTTGGTAATTTATTATCTTGGGCAATAGTTATTCTACCTTCAGAAATTCCTCTAAAAACGTTACCATCAATACCATAATTATTTGTGTCAAATACTTTTACACCATGTCTATTATAAATGGTTACGTTATTGTTGGTTAAATTTTCAATACCAACAATATCTAGTGTGTCATTTTTACCATCTCCATTAGGCGTAACACCATTGTGAACTTCTACGTTAGTTTCTTCAATCACATCCTCACTAATAGCACCTAATGTAAAAATGCCATAATTTTCTAGCTCTAGAGCTGTTGTAACCGAGTTGCCCGTTTCATCAATGATACCACCTTCATCAATCCA